>QMOK01000096.1 GCA_003648195.1 Chloroflexota bacterium
GAGCAGATTTGCGCGGATTTTTTGTAATTGGAGTACAACATGACAACCAAAAGGCCACAAATAGACCCTTATCTATTTGAACTTCAATTTAAAGCATTTCTTTCGTTTGCCAAAGAACAAACTGGCATACCTTTCATATCTTTCGTCTCACACCCATATACAGAAAAACACGAAGGGTATAAGCGCGAAGTATATAAAGATGCTCGCAAAGCTTTATCATTTCAAACATGGAAAAAGTCAGATATTGGAAGTGGCAGGATTATTTCCGCAACAATCAAGGCAATCGAAATACACCAAAACAATTTAGTTCCATGGCAGAGTCGGTTTGGCAAAGAAGCGCGCCCACAACAACCTCTATATGAATCGCAAAATAACCCCAAGAATCAAAAACTGATTGAGGCTACCATATTCAAGCTTTATCATGAGCAGAAAGAAGCTGAAACACTTGGTGAATTAACAACGATCTTCGGCAAAACGTACCCATTACTCGCCTACTTTTTCTTTATCAAAGATTTGTCAAAATATCTTCCTATTGCGCCAACATTTTTCGATAGGGCTTTTGAGTTACTTGGAGCTAACTTCAAAACTAGTCGCCGTTGTTCCTGGGAAAATTATTCGTCATACATCAATCTGCTTGGCGAACTCAAGACTATGCTAATTGATGCGCTTTCATCTGAGGTCACTCTCCTAGACGCTCATTCTTTTGCCTGGATACTCTCTTCACAAATGGAAGAAAAAAACAAGGCTGCGAATATTCAGGAATATCTAAACCTGAGCGATACAGAACGTGAAGCCATAGTTAAATCTCGTATAGGGCAAGGGCAATTCAGAAAACATCTCATTAACTACTGGTCTGCCGGTGCAGTTACTGACTGTGCAGAACTCAAGCTACTGCGTTCCTCTCATATCAAACCTTGGAAAAATTCAAATAATACCGAACGCCTTGATATTTACAACGGTCTGCTATTATCCCCGAACTTAGATGCCTGTTTCGATTCTGGATTCATAAGTTTTGATGATGCAGGTAATATTTTGATTTCTTCTCAATTAAGCAAAAAAGACTTAGCGGCCTTGGATATTCAGCACAATATGAAATTATCCAAAATAGAACCCGAACACAAAAAATATCTCGCGTATCACAGAGAAAATATTTTCAAATGAGAACGAACAAAAAATACAAAGCAATAACGTATCTTCTCAATAAACAGGTACAAGACCTCCGAGGTTTGCACTACAAAAACCTCGGAGGTCTTAGCCTCACCCCAAAATATTGAGATGATACGCCACAACGATGAAAAAATTCTCACTGTGTTCAAAATAACATCATTCTCTGCCCCGCTCCTCACCTCCGCTTGACAAAACCCCATATTGTAATTACTATGTAGCTATTCCCGAATATGGCGTTTTCTAGGAGATATTCTTATGTCAACAATGATTAATACTCGCATTATCAAAATTGGAAATTCCCAAGGTATTCGCATTCCCAAGCTCATTTTGGAGCAGACGGGACTTGAAGATGCGGCAGAGGTGGAATTAGAAGTGAGAAAGGGAGAAATTGTCGTCCGCCAAACATCCCGCCCCAGGCAAAATTGGGAAGCGGCGTTCAACTCCATGGCAGAAAATAATGATGATGGTTTGCTGGACGAAGAACTAAGCGCTAACGATTGGGACGAGGAAGAATGGGAATGGTAGTCAATCGCTTTGATGTATATCTGATAAATCTCGACCCAACTATCGGAAGCGAAATTAAGAAAACCCGTCCTTGTTTGGTTATTTCGCCCAATGCCATGAATCACTGGATTAAAACAATAATCATCGCCCCCATGACCACAAAAGGCCGCTCTTATCCAACCCGAGTAGAGTGCGAATTTCAAGGCAGAAAAGGGCAAGTTGTTTTAGATCAAATTCGCACTGTTGATAAGAGACGTTTGGTCAAAAATTTAGGCGGCATAGATGAAGTTACTCAAAGCGCTGTGCTAAAAACGCTTGCAGAGATGTTTGCTAAGTAAAAGATTGAGATGCAATGCGCTCAAAAACAGGGCGCAACGCACCCTAATCCCTTACCAATATCACCCAATCACCTACTCCCTGTTTACCTGTTTACCCTGTTTACCTGTTTACCCTGTTCCCCTGATTCCTAGTCACTGATTCCTAGTCACTGATTCCTAATCCCTAACTCACCATGCCCCAACCAAGACCATCTCAAGAACAAATCCTAGAATACACCAGCGGAACCATGGGGGTTTCTGCTGTGCCGGGGAGCGGTAAAACCTGGACGCTTTCTCGGCTGGCATCCAAAATAATTGCTAGCGGCGTTTTGGAAGAAGACCAAGAAGTGCTAATTGTTACCCTGGTCAACTCTGCTGTGGATAACTTCACTCAGCGCATTAGCGGCTTTCTGGAAAAACGCGGAGTGCTGCCGCATTTGGGGTACCGCGTCCGCACGCTGCACGGTCTGGCTCACGACATCGTGCGGGAGAGGCCAGCGCTGGTCGGCCTGGACTCCAATTTCCAGATTATTGATGAGCGTGAGGCCAACAGTATCCGTGCCGCCGCCGTTGAGGGATGGCTCCACCAACATTCCGCATCCCTGAATGATTACCTTGATCCCAGCCTTGACGAGGGGAAAAGGGCTTGGGCAAAGCGCGAAAAACTGCCCCGCCTCGTGAACGATATCGCCCTCCAATTCATTCGCACCGCCAAAGATTTGCAGCTCACCCCCGACGCAATTAAAGAGCGGCTGAATGGCCTGCCCATACCGCTCCCGCTGGCCGAGGCGGGGTTGAGCATCTACACCGATTACCAGCACAGCCTGGCTTACCGGGGCGCGGTGGATTTTGACGACCTCATTCGTCTGGCGTATCTAGCCCTCACCTTGGATGAGGCTTTGTTGGCGCGGCTCAGGCACCAATGGCCTTATATCTTGGAAGACGAGGCGCAGGACAGCAGCCGCGTACAAGAAAAAACTCTCCGCCTTTTAGCGCAGAACTGGGTACGGGTGGGCGATCCCAACCAAGCCATTTACGAAAGTTTCACTACTGCCAACCCTCAATTTTTGCGGGATTTTATAGCTGAAGCGGATTTCGAGCGCAAACTCCCCACCTCGGGGCGCAGCACTCCCAGCATCATCGGACTCGCCAATTATTTGGTGGATTGGTCAAGGAACGAGCACCCCCTGGAATCCGCGCGGGATGCCCTCGCCCCCAACGAGATCAAACCTACTGCCCCCGGCGACACCCAGCCCAACCCCCCAGACAAACCCGGCCAAGTGCACCTCATCAAGCGGGATTACAGCCCGCAGGGAGAGCTAAAAGCCATCGTCAAATCCCTGAAGAAGTGGCTGCCAGAACATCCCGAAGAAACTGTGGCCGTCTTAGTTCCGCGTAATTCCCGCGCCCAAAACCTGGCCGACCTCCTCCGGCAAGAAGATATTGAGCCGGTAGAAAGTCTCTTACAAAGCTCCAGCAACACCCGCAAAACAGCCGGAGCAATTGGCAACCTGCTGAATTATTTATCTAATCCCGGTTCTGCCAGTAAATTGGCTAGCGTTTATAGGGTATGGCGGCGTGACGAGCAAGAAGATAAAAAAGCCTGGGATGAGGTCAACGAGATGGCGCAGATAATTCGCAAATGCGCCCGCGTGGAGGATTTTCTAGCTCCCGGCCCCGACCGCGATTGGGTTGACTCTCTCGCGCTAGAGGAGGAGCAAGAGGCCTCTTTGCGGGAGTTCCGCCGCGTGGTGGGCCGCTGGCTGAAGACGATCCTCCTTCCCATTGACCAGTTGATCCTCACCCTCTCGCAGGATTTATTCACCTCATCCACAGAGCTGGCTATCGCCCACAAGTTGGCCGTTTTCCTCCGCCAATTGGACAACGCTCACCCCGACTGGGGACTCCCCGCCCTGACCGATGAGCTGGCCGTGGTAGCCCGCAACGAGCGCAGGTTTATCAGTTTTACGAGCGATATCGGCTTTGATCCCGAAGAACACAAGGGGAAAGTTGTTCTCACTACGGCGCACAAGGCCAAGGGGTTAGAATGGGATAGGGTTTATTTGATTTCGGTCAATAATTATAATTATCCTTCTGGTGAATATTACGATAAATACATCTCTGAAAGATGGTTCGTGCGGGATAGTCTTAACCTCCCCGCAGAAACGCTGGCGCAGTTGGAAGCCGCTTTTTCTGACGATGTTTTCCAGTGGTACGAGGAGGGCGCGGCTACCCAAAAAGCCCGCGAGGAATATGTTCGGGAGCGTTTGCGCTTGCTGTATGTGGGCATCACCAGGGCAAAGAAGGAATTGGTCATCACCTGGAATAAAGGCCGCTACGGTAAGTTGCAGCCGGCGCTGGCTCTCGTTGCCCTCTGGGGGAAGCCTGTGGCCGGTGAACCAAGCTATGATTAAGCAAAAAGTTGTTATAGATCAACTAGGGCGCAAGGTTGAGGTGGATGGCGATCCTCAACGCTTAGTTTCGCTGGTGCCCTCAATAACCGAGTTATTAGCAGTTGGGTTTGGCATGGAAGAGCAAGTGGTGGGGGTGACCGATTATTGTATCCATCCTGCATCTTTGCTGAAAAATAAGGTGCGGTTAGGCGGCCCTAAAACTATTGATGTCAAAAAACTCCAAGCACTTGCTCCCCAACTGGTGATAGCTTCGAAAGAGGAAAATACTCGCGAACAAGTTTTAGAAATGGCAACATTTGTGCCCGTTTATGTTGCTGACGTAAAATCTAAAGCAGACGCGTTTGAGGCAATGCTTGCTATAGGGAGACTGTTGCGTCAAGAACGTCAGTCCCAACAATTGATTGCTCAAATTAAGTCTGCTTTTGCGGCTCTGCCCAAAGTTGAGAAAAGGCATTCGGCGGCCTATCTAGTTTGGAAAGAGCCTTTCATAGCTGTCGGCGCGGATACTTTTGTTCACGATATGTTGCTCTCGGCTGGTTTTTCTAATGTTTTCGCCTCACATCACACTCAATATCCAGCGACCTCTTTTAACGAGATCGCTGCTTTACGCCCTCAATACGTGTTACTTTCCTCAGAACCTTATCCTTTTAGCGATGAACACAAAAATTGGTTTGAAGAACGACTACCTGGCGTTGAGATTGTTTTGGTGGATGGGGAAATGTTTTCCTGGTATGGCGTCCGAATGGCAAAGGCTCCCGCTTATTTCGAAGAAATCTGGGAGTTAGCTAGGTAAGCAGAGAGCAGGAGAGCGGGCAAAGATGGCGGCTATGGATACTAGGGTATAATAGGAAGAAACACTTTTTAGCTCGCACCTCAAGGATAACTATGACAGAAAAAACAACAAAAAATCGCACGCTCTTATGGGTCTTTATTGCTTTCATCTTGGGATTTGCAATGCCTGTTTGTAGTTGCCTGGGAATAAGCACGATGACTTTCTGGCAATTTGGCAAAATGTTTGAAAGCAACGTACCAGAATTAAGCATTGGCACAGGAGATGCTGTAGCCGTGATTAGCCTTAATGGAACTATTACCAGCTCTGCTCAAATTTACGCTGGGATGCAGGGAATTACGCCTGCCAGCGTGAATAATCTCTTAGAGCAAGCCGCGGCCAACGATGACGTCAAAGCCGTTGTTTTACAGGTCAATAGCCCCGGCGGGAGCGTGGTGGCCTCTGATGAAATTTATCATGCTCTGCTGGATTTTGAAAAACCAATTGTCATCTCTATGGGCGAGACCGCCGCATCGGGCGGCTATTATATTGCCTGCGGCGCGGATTACGTCATTGCTCATCCCGATACTTTAACCGGCTCTATTGGCGTTATCAGTCAATTTCTCGTCTTTGAAGAACTGATGGAGAAATACGGAGTAGAAGCTGAGATCATTACCTCTGGCGACAACAAAGCCATCGGCACTCCCTACCAAAAAATGAGCGCTGAAGAACGTGAAATAATGGAGAGCATTATCAACGAAGCTTACGAAAACTTCATCAGTATCATAGCTGAAGCTCGAGATTTGCCCCTTGACGAAGTACGCACGCTCGCCGATGGCCGCATTTACACCGGACGCCAAGCATTTGAACTAGGTCTGGTAGACGCGCTTGGACTCCAAGATGCCGCGATTGGAAAAGCAGCTGAACTCGGCGGAATAGAGGGAGAACCTCGCATCATCAATCTCGGAGTCACGCCATCATTAATGGATCTACTTTACAGCTACCAAGCGTCTCAGTCACTCTCACTGAGAGAGATCATAGACTTTGCCCAAACGCCCCTGCTTATGTTTCGGTAGGGGTTGGTATATTGAAAAACTGGGAGACTGGAAAATTGGTCCCTAGTCCCTAGTCCCCAGTCACCCAACCACCCAGTCACCTAGTCCCTAGTCCCTAACCACCCAACCTCCAATGCCCCAATCTACCACTTTGCCCCCTCACTTCCAGTTCAGCCAAAGCAGTCTCCAAGATTTTGTGGATTGTCCGCGCCGCTTTGAGCTGAAATATATCCAAGAGTTAGCTTGGCCCGCCATCAAAGCCCAACCAATCTTAGAGCACGAGCAATTGATGAGGCTCGGCTCGCGGTTCCATCAATTGGTTCACCAGCATCTCTCTGGTGTCCCTGTTGAACGGCTGACGCAAACCATTGAGCAGCCCAATCTAACCCGGTGGTGGCACAATTTCCTTGACCACGCCCCCGACCTGGGGGAATGGCAAATCCGCTCCGAAACGGCTCTTTCTGCTCCCTTGGGGGGACGCCGCTTAATTGCCAAATATGATGTCCTAGCCCTCAAGCCCGGCAATAAAGCCTTAATCATCGACTGGAAAACATCCCGCAAAAAGACGCCCCGCAAGTGGCTGCGGGAACGCTTGCAAACCAGCGTCTACCCTTATATTCTCGTTCAGGCGGGGGCAAAACTCAACGGCGGAGAAGCCATCCAGCCCGAGCAAATAGAGATGATGTACTGGTTTCCAGAAGCTCCTTCCGAGCCGGAGCGCTTCGCGTACAACTCTCAGCAATACGCATCGGATAGTGAACGCCTAACCGCTTTGGCAGAGCAAATTATCGCTCTCAGTGAGAATGGAGAAAACCAGTTCCGCCTCACTGCCGATGAGCGCCGCTGCCGCTTCTGCGTCTACCGCTCTCTGTGCGCACGCGGGGAAAAAGCGGGGGATTTGAATGATATGGAGGATATTTTCGCGCCGGGAGAAGATGCGGCTTTTGAACTGGATTTTGAGCAGATTGGCGAGGTTGAATATTAGGGGGGGAGTGGATATTGGGGAGTGGTAAATTGGGGGAGTGGGAGATTGGGGACTAGGGAGATTGGGGGGCGGATTAGGATTATCCTATCAAGCTTGAAATTCTTCATCCAAAAACTCGAGAATTTTCTTGACTAGGCTATCTATCATTGATCCGATTATTTTTTTTCATAGACCCAGAGAAAAGCCATTCATTAGCTGGGATAAAGTGCAGGTAACAGTAGTTACATTGATTCTTTCATAGCGCGTTCAAACAAGTCGCCAACTTCTAACTCACCAGCCCATTTTTCTATATATTCCAAATCGAGTGCGCCCGCACGCGTTTTGAATATGCCGAGGACGTCTCGCCATTGACGATCAGAAACTTCGCCGCCTATGCGATACCATTCCAATTTGGCAAGTATGGTATCTTCAGGACTGCAAAATTTCGCGCTGATTTCGGTGTCAAAGTTGAAGGTTTGTCTTTGAGCGCGGGCAAGTTGGGATTGCAGGAAAGGGCGCGAGCGAGGCACGAAAACATCTACCTTGAACATGCTCTCGCGGTGGATAATGTTGAAACTGGTTTTGCGCTGGACAGATTCGGCGATCATCTCATCATCCATATAGAATTCATCTTGCAATGCCGAGACAAAGGCTTGGAGATGTTCAGGACACATTTCCGCGACTATATCTGAATCTTGTGTGGCGCGTATCATGCCGTAAAGCGTACTGGCAAGAGAACCGCCAATCAGATAAGGAATACCAAGTTTCTCGAAAACGCCCGTAACTTTGAGCGTGACTTCTATAGGCTCATTTTGCATGGCTGGGTTCTCCATATACTTTCTGCGCTAGTTCATCTCCAAGCAACAAGACCGCCAACTTGAAACGCAATTCAGCTTCACTGATTTGTGGATACCGCGAACGCAAACCCGTTAACGCCAGCAAACGCACAGATGCATTCAACTGCGCCAGCATATTCATTTTGCGCGTGGGAGTGGCTTGCCGCCATAACTTAATTTGCAAGGCTTCCATTTTGGGATGGGTGTCGGAATATAATGCGGTCATAATTTGCTCCATCTGCTTAGAAAAATATCACAGCTTAGCTTTTATCTTTTGTAAATCTTTACCTTTTGGCATGACAAACAAACATTTATCATTACTACGTTTTTCCCACAATGCACCTAATTCTCGTTTTTCAGTATTTTCATCATTACTCCAAAGGTGAGAACCTTTATACTCAACCACGAGAAAACGACCATCTTTTAATTTGCAAATGAAATCGGGGTAAAACCTATCGGTTGAAGTTTGTAACCAAAAAGCTTTTGAACTTCGTTCAGGGTTTCGCACCCAAAATTCTACTTCATCCAGTGAATCAATTACCACTGCACATTCTAATTCTTCATTGTTCAAATCTCCAACATCAGAATAATAGTGTTTCCGGAATTTATAAGAGCCTTGATAGGGTTTGCAAGGGTATCGCTGGGGATCAAAAGTAAAGGCTAAATCAGGAGTGACAACTAAAGGAGAGTCATCAAACATAAAAGTTTGGTAAGCCTCGGCTTGTTGCGCTTTGCGGTGTTGGTCTATTTTGGCGGTGACGGATTGTCGCAAGCGGTATTTATCGTGGATGAGTTGATCTAAACTGAGACCGCGTGCTGTCATCAGGGTTTGCACCACGCTGAGGATAAAGGGAGCGGATTCACTGTAGGTAATATCGGGGTGCGGGATAGTACGATCCAGCCAGTTAACCAAGTCTGTTACCGTCCAGTCTTGATCGGAGGCCAAGAGACGCATTTGCCTATGCAGGGTTGAGACAAATTCAACCTGTAAGGTTTTTTGGTCGGTGATGTCAATTCGAGCCGCACGCGCTCTTGCGGGCTGAGAGGGGTATTCTTCTTCAGCGAGAGTGACATTTTGCTGAGATAATCGCCAAGACCGTTCTAAGAAATGAGTCTTTTCAAATTGCTCTAAGAAATCCTCTTGTTTATAAGCCAACACAGGGACGCTAAAAACTTCGCCGCGCTCCGCCGGGGAGTGGGTATCGTGCAAAGCTTGATTTTCTTTGAAAGCCTTTTCAACCGCGATTTTTCCCTCCGCGGATTGATAAACTTTCTGGAGAGCTTCTTTGTCGGCTTCAACCATTGGGCCAGTGAAGACCAGCGTGCCGCTACCAGTCAAAGTAATTTTTTCGGCGGTATCTTGGGGAAGATTTTCTAAAGTAGGCGTTTCAGGGGCAATTATGGTGACGGTTTTAAACTGGGAGAATATGGGCAAATCGGCAAGTCCCAAATCGGCTTGCTCATGGATTTTGACAAGTTTCTCGGCTTCCATTCTTTCAAAGCCGTTTCGTACCAAACCATCTTTGAGAGTATTAGCAACCTCGATAAAGTTAGTAGAGGCGGCAAAAGCATAAGCCTGATTGAGTTCCTCGCTTTGTTTGCGCTTTGCATAGGGCAAACGCATGATGCGCCCCAAGATTTGCTCAATTGCAGTAGATGAGCGCATTTCAGTCACAGAGCAAAGCACATAGGCAAAGGGACAATCCCAGCCCTCTTTGAGAGCGGAAACCGTCAGAACAAAGCGGATGGGCGAATCAGGTTTCAGAATATCTGTATTATCTAATTCTTTATAGCCTTGCCCGTGTCGGGCGATTTGTTTTTCGGGGATATTGAAATCTTGAATCAGAGTATCTTTCACCACATCAATGGTGAGAGTTTCTTGAGTTTGACTCCTGGGCTGGGCCTGCAAAAGCATCACCGGGCGGATGTATTCGCCAGTTTGAGTCTCTTCAGC
>QMOK01000097.1 GCA_003648195.1 Chloroflexota bacterium
AATGCGACAAAAAACGGTCGAATTTAGGGGAGGAGAGCGACTTCCCCCCAAATTCCTGCCTTTGGCATTTGGGGGGATTTAGAGGGGGGCTAAGGTTTAACCAACAACTTTTTAGCACACCCCTGCTGATTGGGAGCACTCAAAGGTTGTTGGTAAAATGTCACTTCGTCAGGGTAAATTGTAGCGGCATTAGAGGATTAACCAACAACTTTTTAGCACTCCCTGCTGATTCCATCTATTGACGAATACCCCTCTCCCCGATAAAATGTGGGCTGTGTTTACGTCGCTGCCAATAAATGGGAGCGCCCTTTTTTTGTGGGAGGCCTACGATGACTGAACAAGAAATAAAAGCTCAAGACCCCGAAGAAACCACTTCAGAAATAGTGGATTTAGCTGAACTTGACGAAGCTGAAATTGTTGAATTGCAAGATAGCGTTGTGAACACAATTGCCGCTTCCCAAGTGGATATGCAAGACAGCGCAACGAAAAGCATTACGGCAGAAACTATGACCATGACGCAAAGTGCCGCTGGCTTTGTTACTGCCGATGTCTTAACCATTGGTGAAGAATGTGCTGTTGGCATGGCTCGTGTCAATCAAGCAGAAATAGTCGGTGGAAAAATTGGTACCATTATTTCTGGTTCAATTGAAGCTAGAGACATTGAAACCGGAGCGATAGTTTCTCGGCATGTCTCAGGAGAGAAAATTCACACTAGCCTTTTATTGGCTGGCAATGTTGAAGGTTCTATTGAAACGGCTGTAGATACTTCTCAGGTTTTGCTATTTGGCTTGGTGATGGGTATTGTGACCGGGCTTATAATGGCAGTTGGCCGGCTTCTTTTTGGGCGGCAAGAGTAAACCAGAAAAAATAATGATTTTGTTAATCTTTGGCATATGCCAGAGAGCTATTTAGTGGAGTGAAGGTAACTCTGCTCAGTTGGGCAGTGTGAGAGGCGCTCCGAGGATGGATAAGCATGAAAAAAGTTACTATGAAAGCAGAACACCGCAAAGTACTCGGCAAGAAAGTGAAAGCACTTCGGCGTGAAGGCAAACTCCCTGCCATTATTTACGGTGGCGAAATTGAGCCAACTCCCATTGTTTTGGATGTCAAAGAAACTCGCTCTACCTTAACCAAAATAGGAGCCAACACGTTGGTGACTATCAAGATTGGCAAAGAAGAGCATTTGGCGTTGGTTCGCGAGGTACAACGTACCGTTATTAAACGGGACTTGCTTCACGTTGATTTCCAGGCTGTTTCTTTGGCTGAGACAATCACAACAACAGTCCCCATTGTCGCTGAAGGCGTATCTCCTGCGGTAAGCGACTTTAACGCTCTCTTGGTTAAAGAACTTTCTGAAATTGACATTGAAGCTCAAGCTCAATACTTGCCCGATGTTATTATGGTAGACATTACTGGTTTGGAAGAGATTGGTGATAATATCTTAGTTCGGGATTTGAACATTTCTGATAAAGTCCAAATTTTGAATAACCCCGATGACATTGTTATGGTTGTTGCTGCTCCCACGCTTCTTGAAGTTGAGCCTGTGGAGGAAGAAATTGAACTCTTTGAAGAGCTTGGAGAAACTGAAGCTCTCTCTGAAGACGAATAATAATTATTGTAAAAAAAACATCCCCCGGGCATCATGCCGAGGGATGTTTTCTTTTAATGGGGGATTGCGAAGGTCACTGAAATGTTAAAAAGGAAAACCTTTTTTAATTTGAGTGGGGTACTTCTTTTTTTGAGCGTGCTCGCCTGCGCTTGCCAGGTATTGCCTGCCGCGCGAGAAGATGAAACAGCGACACCGACCATGTCGGCAGCGCTCCCGACCGCTGATACAGTGTCACAAGCTCGGAGCGAAGAATGGCTTACGCTTAGACAGTGGGCTATATCGGCAGAAGCCAGCTCGGAATTCGCAGACCCCGAATGGGGCGCGGTGCAAGCTGTCGGCAAGCCAAATGCTCCTGGATGTGGAGACTACCAATTTTCTTGGGCCTCCGCGGCTAGTGATGGGATTGCTACGCTAGAGCTGACTTACGAAACCCCCGTCTATATTACCGAAATCATCATTGTCCAGAGCTTTAATCCCGACCAAGTGGTCAAGATCGAAGTCTTAGATCTCGCAGACGAGTTTCAGACCGTTTACCAAAAAGAGCCTGTTTCTGTGGATCGCCCTTGTCCTTATTATCTTTCGGTTTTGGTTGACGATTTAGATTTTAAATCAAACGTAATTCGCGTCACAGTAGATCAATCAGTTTTAGGTTTAGGGAGGAATGAGATTGACGCGGTGCAGTTGCTGGGCGCGAGCAGCAAATAATAGGCGAAGTTCAACGCCCTAACATTCAACACTCAAACGCTCAACCAACTCCACCACCATCCTTGCGCTGGCCCCCCACAGAATTTCTTCTTTGTACTCCTTGTAGAAAATAACCGGATAAGAATCGACCCCTTCTTCCTCTTGTACCGGCGTCCAAGGGCTGATGCAGCGATTGCTTGTATCGGCCAACCACGCCAAGGGAATGGCAAACACGCTACTAACCTCATCCACGGCGAGGGTGAATGTATATGGCCAAGGGATTTTCCCCACGATTGGCGTGACGCGGTAATTGGTGGTAGTAATCACATCGTCAAGGCGTCCAAGTACATTCACATCCGAAGGGGCAAGGCCAATTTCCTCCTCCGCTTCCCGCAGCGCGGTTTTTATTAAATCCTCGTCACCATCCTCCGCGCGTCCTCCCGGAAAGGCCACCTGTCCGCTGTGCTGGTCGTGCTTATGCTTTGTGCGCCTGATGAACAGCAAATGCCAAGCCCCCGCGTTTTCGAGCAGTGGCATCAGCACCGCCGCCGATTGTAGAGAATCTGAGATGGGTAACTTTTCGGCAAAACGCGGCAACGGAGTATTTTTAGATGAATGCGCTTTTCTAAGGCGTTCTCTGATGTCGTTTGTTGTCAATGTCATAACTCAACGTTATTTGTTTTCTGCGTATAGCCACTATCGTTTTTCCCTTATTCAGGCCGAACTCGTTGTTCATCATGTTTTGTCATTGCTTTTTCCCAGCCAATTCCCCGCAATTAAGAACAAGATACTCAACACTGTCCCCAGCCCTGCATGGAGAGGACCAATGCTGGCAAAAGTCCATCCCAAATATTGCGCCAAAAAATGGCCGACCCAAAAGCCAGTCCACGACAAAAGAACATAAAACAAAAGTCGTAACCCTCCGTCACCGCGCCAGGCGTGAAAGGCGGTTCCGTAAAGCGAAGAGAGCAAAAAACCGTAAAAAAGAGCAGGATAAGTCATTTTGTGATTGTTCCTCCTCCCAGGCATATTTCGCCATCATAAAAGACGGCGGCTTGCCCAGGGGTGATGTCGTGTAAAGGTTTTTCTAATTTCACACGCGCCTGATTCTGTTCCTCCGGCGTGACCATTCCCCAAACCGCGTTTGCTTTGTAGCGAATTTTCACCTCCGCGCGGAATGGCTGCTGAGGGGTGGCGCCGCTAATCCAATTTATGTCTCGCACAGTAAGTTGGGATTGCCTTAATTCTTCTTGCTCTCCTACAATGAGGGCGTTTTGCGCCAGATCTTTTGCAATTACGTACAAAGGACGCGGAGCGAACACTCCCAGCCCCTTGCGTTGCCCAATGGTATAAAAAGCCAACCCCAAATGTGAGCCCAATTTTTCGCCCCGCACCGAGAGAATAGGGCCTGGATTCTCAACCTGTGGGGCGTGGCGGCGCAAGAACTCACGGTAATCACCATCCCCAACAAAGCATAAATCTTGGCTGTCTGGACGCTTCGCCACGGGGAGATTGAAATCGCGCGCCATGCCCCGCACTTCTGCTTTGGTGTATTCCCCAAGGGGAAAGAGTGTATGTTGGAGCATTTCTTGATTGAGCACATGGAGAAAATAAGATTGGTCTTTTTGAGCGTCAAGTCCTTTTAATAATTCTACTTCCACGGCGTTTTTTTTGCGCAGGCGGGCATAATGTCCCGTAGCCATGAAATCTCCGCCCAGCGCACGGGCACGTTCATACATGAAGCCCCATTTTATGTGCCGATTGCAAACCAGGCATGGATTAGGCGTCAATCCTTGCGCATAGTCATCAATAAAGGATTTTACCACTACCTCGTGAAAGATATCTTTGGCGTCAATGGCATAAAAGGGGATATCCAGTTCCCCTGCGATGTACCGTGCCTGGGAGAGAGCGTCTACCGTGCAACAACGGTTCCTGCTATCCCCCTCGGATTCGCTCCACAAACGCAGCATCACGCCTATTACTCGCTCCCCGCGCTCCTTGAGCAGGGCAGCGGCCACCGAGCTATCCACGCCCCCGCTCATGGCGACGACCACGGTTCTTTTGTCCGCCATTTACATTTCCCTTGCTAAAGCAACCACGTCTGGCAAGGTGTCCAAAAACGCTTCCACATCATCGGACGTGGTGTCTTTGCCTACCGTGACGCGCAACCCGCCCTTAGTCCATTCGGGGGAGTATCCCAGCGCGGTTAGCACCCCCGATGGTTTGGGATTCCCGGTTTTGCAGGCCGACCCAGACGAGCATGCGAAACCTCGCGCGTCTAGCATCGCAACCAGTAAATTGCCATCCACGTTTTTGAGGGCGAAACTGGCATGGTTGGGAAGACGCTGAGAAGGGTGGCCTGTGAGCTTGGCGTGGGGGATTTCTTCCAGAACCCGGGCGATAATCCGATCTCGCAGCTTCTTGCTCGCCGTGGAGCGTTGGGAGTGCTCAATCTGAACCAGGCGGAAAGCTTCTGCCATCCCCACCAGGTAGGGAACATTCTCCGTCCCGGCGCGGAGGCCGAATTCTTGCGCTCCGCCCGCTTGGGAGGGGATTAGCGTTGTGCCATCCCGAACGTAGAGGGCGCCCACTCCCTTTGGCCCGTAGAATTTGTGCGCCCCGATAGAGAGTAGAGCCACGTTTAGTTTTTGCACATTCGCCGGGAGATGCGCCACTGCCTGCACCGCGTCTGTATGAAAGAGGACGCTCGCTTCTCGGCAAATCTCCCCAATTTTGGCGATGGGATTGAGCGTTCCCACTTCGTTATTGGCGTACATCACCGAGACCACGGCTGTTTCTGGACGGATGCGTTTTGCCACTTCTGCGGGAGTCACCCGCCCGTATTTATCCACGGGCAAAAACTCTAATTCAAAGCCGAACAGGTCTTGTAATTGCTGGGCTGTGCGCAAAATGGCTGGGTGCTCGATGGGCGAGATTAGGAGATGGTTCGCGCCGCGTTCCTGGCGGGTGGTTAGGGCCGCTCCACGGAGGGCTAAATTATCGCTTTCGGAGCCGCAAGAGGTGAACACCACTTCGCTGGGCTGGCAATGGAGATATTGCGCCATTATTGCTCTTGCCCTTTCAAGCCCGGCGGCGGCATTTTGCCCGAAGCTATGCACCGATGAGGGGTTACCAAAGTGCTGGGTGAAGTAAGGGGTCATGGCTTTCAGGACTCTGCTATCTAGGGGCGTGGTGGCGGCGTGGTCTAGGTAAATGTTTTTCATAGGGATTGTTTGTCCTTTGGGCTTGGCGTGTTTTCCTATTTTATCACTATTCAAACTTAACGCAGAGGCGCGGAGATTTTAAATTCTTTCCCAGCGTCTCTGTCTCCCTGCGTCATTGCGTTAAGCCTCTTCGTCCCCAGATTCCTAATCACTGGTTCCCTAGTCCCTGGATTTCCCAACCTCTCAATTTGCCAATCTCCTAATCTACCAATTTACCAACCTCCCAACCTCCCAATCTCCCAATCTACCAATCTCTGTTATAATAGCCACGTTACTTAGAAAAATGCAAAACCAACTAAAATTTGGAGGTATTATGGCATACAAAATTAAATTTGGAACTGATGGATGGCGTGCTCATGTAGCGAAAGGCTACACATTTGCGAACGTGCGGCGTTGTGCCCAAGGCTTCGCTTCATACATGCTAGAACAAGGCTACAAAGGAGAATGGATCATTGTTGGGCACGATAAACGCTACCTTGGCGAAGATTTCGCGGCGGCGGTTACCGAGGTGTTAACCGCGAATGGGCTTAAGGTTTACCTGACCAATGGCGCGTCACCAACGCCTGTCATTTCTTACTCTGTGGTGGCTAAAAAGGCCATGGGCGCGGTAAACATCACCGCTTCTCACAATCCCCCCACCGATAACGGCTTCAAAGTCCGTGACAAAAACGGCGGAGCTATTGACCCCGAAGGCTTGCACAGAATTGAAGATCTGATTCCTGAAAAAGAAGAGGAAGTCAAGTGGATGCCTTACGCTGAGGCTGAAGAAAAAGGCCTGGCCGTCAAATTTGATCCCGCGCCCGATTATATTGAGCATATTGAAACACTTATTGACCTTCAGCCTATTAGAGACGCTGGTTTGCGAATTTTGGTGGACCCCATGTGGGGCAACAGCGCGGGATGGTTCCCCCGTTTGTTGGAGGGCGGCACCACCGAGGTAATTGAAATTCACAACACCCGCAACCCCCTCTTCCCAGAAATGAAACGCCCTGAGCCAATTCCCCCCAACGTAAACGTGGGTCTAAAAGCCACCCTAGAGTACGACGCGGATGTTCTGCTCATTAATGACGGAGACGCCGATAGGGTTGGCATAGGGGACGAAAACGGCAACTTTATTGACCAGCTCCGCGTTTATGGGCTTTTAGCCTACTACTTCCTTGAAGTCCGCGGCGAGAGAGGGCCAATAGTCAAAACCCTTTCTACCACAACCATGCTTGAAAAACTGGGCGAAATATACGACATCCCCATTCTCAAAACCGGAGTAGGTTTCAAATACGTGGCTCCCAAAATGCTCGAAACTGATGCCATGATAGGTGGTGAAGAATCGGGCGGGTACGCCTTCCGTGATAACGTTCCCGAACGCGATGGAATACTTGCTGGCCTCTATATTTTAGATATGATGGTCCAGCTAGACCGCAAACCTTCAGAGCTAATAGACCTACTTTTTGAAGTTGTAGGCGCGCATTATTACGACCGCATCGATACCCCATTTGAGGGCAATCGTGAAGAGAAGATCGAAAAAATAATGTCGGCCAATCCCTCAACCATTGGCGGATTGAAAGTTGTCGATTTCGTGACCCTTGACGGTTATCAATACGTTTTGGAAGATGGCGGGTGGCTGTTAATCCGATTTTCGGGCACGGAATCCATCATTCGCGTTTACTGCGAAACCACTCACAAAGATCGAGTGCAAGACATTTTGCAAAGCGGCCTTGCCATCGCTGGCATAAAATAAGGTGTGGATGTGAGACTGGTAGATACTCATTGTCATTTAGATTTTGACAATTTTGAGAATGACCGAGAGCAAGTGCTAAACCGAGCCTGGGAGGCGGGTATGGAACGCATCCTCCTCCCAGGCGTAGACCTGGCATCTAGCCGAAAAGCCGTGCGTTTGGCGGAATCCCATCCCAAGCTATTTGCCGCCGTGGGCGTGCATCCCAACAGCGCTCTAACGTGGGAGCGGGATACCCTAGCCGAACTCAAATCTTTGGCCGTGCACCCTAAAGTAGTCGCCGTGGGCGAGATAGGCCTAGACTATTACCGGCACCACGCCCCCCACGATGCACAACGCCGGGTATTAAATCGGCAGCTAAAACTTGCTCTCGAAATGGAGCTGCCCGTCATCTTGCACGTTCGCAGCGTGAGTGAAACCGATCAAGCGTGCATGGCGGATATGAAAGAAATTATACGCTCTTGGCAAATGGAAGTTCTCCAAAAAAGCCCTTCCCTGCGAGAGCGAATAGGAGTAGTACACTCTTTTTCTGGCGGCTTAGAAGATGCCCGCCAGATTACTGAGTTAGGGTTTTACTTGGGCATCACTGGGCCGGTTACATACAAGAGCGCGGCTAATTTGCGAAAAGTAGTCGCCGGCGTTAATGTATCTCGCTTACTCATAGAAACAGACGCCCCTTTTCTCGCTCCCCATCCCCACAGGGGGAAGAGAAACGAACCCGCCTATGTCAGATTTGTGGCCGAAAAGATAAGCGAAACGCGCGGTCAATCTATAGAAGAAATTGCTGAAGCAACCACCGAGAACGCTAATCATTTATTTTGTTGGAGTAAGTAAGTTTGAACGATTTAGTCTTTTTAGAATTTATTGGAAGCCATGTTCAGCAAGTAGAAGAACGAATGCGTGACCAATCGGATGGATATAATTCTGACTTAGGAATAGCCTTGAATCACCTCTTATCTTCTGGGGGAAAAAGAATTCGGCCTACTATTGCTTTGCTTATGGGCGGCATGTTGGGGGGAGAATTAGATGACCTGGTCACTTTAGGTGCGTCCGTTGAATTATTACACACCGCCACTTTGGTTCACGATGATTTGATTGATGGTTCATTGTTGCGGCGCGGAAACCCCACCCTTAACGCTAGTTGGTCTCCTGCCGCCACTGTACTCACTGGAGATTATCTTTTCTCGCGGGCGGCAGCCCTAGGCGCAGCACTAGAGAACCCGGCGATTTTGAGCTTTTTTTCTGATACGTTGGCTACAATTGTCAGCGGAGAAATCACTCAGCTTTTTAACCGGCAACACATTTCTGACCGTGAAGCTTACTATAAGCGTATTTATGAAAAAACAGCCTCTTTGTTTGTGCTAGCCGCTAAAGCAGCCGCTATGCTTAGTCCCGTTGACGAAACGGTAAAGGAATGTGCCAAAAACTACGGATACGAACTAGGGATGGCTTTTCAAATTGTAGACGATGTTTTAGATTTTACCGGAGAGCAGATCACGATAGGAAAACCCGTTGCCAGCGATTTGCGGCAAGGAATTGTCACCCTTCCGGTGATTTCTTACCTGGAATTACACCCTGACGATGGCGGTAGTATAGCCGCTTTGGTTGAGAGTGGGGGCAGAGAAGGCGAATTGGACGATTTGGTTAACAGAATTAGAAGCAGCGAAGCGATTGATATGGCGCATAAAGAGGCCGAGCAGTTCATAGCACGCGCGCTAGAAGCTCTAGATAAACTGCCAGACGGAAGAGAACGCCAGGCGTTAATAAAATTGGCTGAATTTGTCGTTTCTAGGCGAGTATGAGTTTATTCAAATACCCAGGAACACGGTGACTTTGGAGATTGCTTCAGCGGGAAAACACCGCTTCGCAATGACATGCCTGAGTAGTTACCCGTGTTCCTGAAAAGATCCAATTTCCCCATTTACCGTATCATCTCAATATTTTGGGGTGAGGCTAAGACCTCCGAGGTTTTTGTAGTGCAAACCTCGGAGGTCTTGTCCCTGTTTATTGAGAAGATACCATTTACCAACTTTTCGTTCCCCTGTTACTGCGTAGGAAGATTATAGAAATTATAAGTCGCTGCCGACAATTGAGCTACCAAATCGGCGGCGACATCCCATATTAACTGATCAGGGTGGTATAAGAAAATTACTAACACATAGTCGCCGCTAGGGGAGTAGATAATGCCCGCATCGCCAAGCGAGTGCATAATTCCATTATAGGTCACCCAGCCATGTTTGTGCGCCACCTCGGTTCCGTCTGGGACACCGGCCTCTAAGAGACTGGGCATCTTGTTACGTGAGAGGTAGTTTATCATCAAATTACATTCGTCCTGTGTAATTTCATGCGGAAAAACGGCTCTGAAAGTTCCCCCTTCGTTTTGGGCACATTGATATATATCACTTAACAACATCCCCATATCAGAAGAAGTAGACTGATTATAAAGGTCAGGGTCGGTATTTACATCGGTGCGCTGATTAGCTGGCGTATCGTATTTTTTTAGCAATGGAGAGCCGTATGCGAATTCGCCCGCCAAGAATGTGTTTTCTAGCCCCAGGGTTTGCATATCGTCTGTAACCGCTAGAGGTGCCAAAGTGGGATGAATAACTCGCTCCATAACCCAGTCGGCGGGGTCGTTCCCCGAGTCGATGATCA
>QMOK01000098.1 GCA_003648195.1 Chloroflexota bacterium
ATGAGATTTCCTTCATTACAACTCCTGCTGGTTTGTAGAATTAGCGGGTATTATCTGTACAGCTTTGCACCTAACCCTGCATTCACCCGACCCGCCTACGGCGGATGGTCAGCGGCGCGAAAAATGGCAAAAAGCGGTTACAATGAATGAACGGAGTCTTGCAAAAGTCGGCGAGCGGGTTATTATTTCGTTAGGCAACACAACAAAGCATCTTGCTAGAAAAAGATTGAAACCTATGATAAAAAAGAATTTAAGTAAAGTAACAAAGACTCCACTGCAGAAACTCAAGTATGAGTTCCGAGAAAAGACACTCAAAACACATTTTTCTACGGTGAACAGAAATATGAAGTTGCCTGCATAAGCAAAAAAAATATAAAAGGCCTTTTGATCAAACAGCAAAAGCTAAATCTGCCTCGTACTGCCAAATTCTACGCACATTTACATAGATTGCAGAAGCAATCATCATAGAAGTTAGCCTGAACTTTCCTCGTACTGGCAGTTTTCCTGATGGAAAAGGATGCTTAGTTGAACGCACTGTAGCTTCTACTGCCGCTCGCAAATTGTTCTCATCATCTTTGTGTGCGAGATAGGCTTTACGACGCTTGGCTGTCTGAAGCTCTTTCAAAGTAAAAGACAGCAGGTAGCGCGGATCTCGTTTTTGAGGCTTGGTTCGACAACGCCCTTCTTTTTTGAATGGACAGGTAGAGCAAATATCTGGATTAAACCGTGCTTGCCAACCGGTAGTTCTGGCAAGTTTCACCGCTACGCTTTGGCCGTATGGACAAGTAATCTGGATTGGATTACCTTCTTGGTCTTTCTGAACATCAAAATCTGCGAGATGAAATTTGTTCGGGTCTGATTTAGGCCCACGAATAGCTGTCTGAATGACTTCAATTGGTTGATTTTCAAGTACATCATCACTGGCTTCACCGCCAAATCCACCATCTACCCATAAGGTATCCAAATCGGTACGTTTTTGGAGATTGGGCAAGGCTTCTGCCAGCATTTGGTCATCATCAGTGTTGTTGGGTTCCACTTGCACCTTTGTAATCAATTGAAGATCGTTTTCCGGGTCACAAGTTTCGGTGATGTTTGCTACATATCCTTTGTAATTGGCCTTGGCTTTTGTGCGATAGCTGGCTTCTAAATCATCCACCGATTGCAGGCTGCCCGAAGATATTTCTTCTTTTGGACATACTTCTTCTTTTACCAGCTTGAAGTTCTCCGTGAAAATACGCTCCAGTACCTGATAAGCTTTTTCTTCAGCGTAGTCTTCTTTCAATTCGCCCAATAAGTTGTAGATGGTTTCTCCAATTTTTTGAAGATGTTCCTGATTGGCATCTTTGCCTTTTACTCGATACGCGTAGTGTCCAGACGAACCTTTCATATACGGCACATAGTTGTTCTCTAACCGAGACTGGTCGCTTTCACTCAATATTCGATGTGTGCGCTGAATGGCCTCTACCAGTAATCGCAAACGGCTGGCATCCACTATATTGCTGGCTATTTGGGTCGAATCCATCCGTTGCATCCCGGTTTGAACCTTCAAATCCGCAATCTGTGCGTCAGTGATATTTTCAAATGCTTCTTCCAAGATGTTGACGCCTTTTTCAATGTTGTATTTGCCCAATCGTTCTCGGAAATAGTACAGCGTGCGGATGGCAAAATCGCCATCTCCTAGCCGGTCATAACCTAAAGCATAGCGCACTTGAAGGTTGAACATGAAATTCTCATATAATTCGGCATCGCTCCAACCATAACCAGCTTTCAGAACTTCTAGCCCAGCCAATACGTTCACTGGTACATTAGGTCGTGATGGCTCGTTGGTGTACAATTTCGCAAAGGCTTCTTCGTCAATGCGGCAGAAAAATTCACGATAAAATGTGCTCGCCCATGATCCTTTGAGCAATTTCATTTGCTTTTCTGGCAGTTCGCTGATGGCACTAATCAATGCTGGTTGTAGGTGTTTTGTGTTTTTTTTGAACATGCCTTGATTATATTAAAAATTTCGCTTTTTGAGGAGGCTATCTACCCTTTTTGCAGTGGAGTCAACAATGCAAACAAGAAAAATTAATTTCAAAAACAAAAAGGATGTCCGCAAATTCATCCAACTTCCATTTGACCTTTACCAAAACAACGCCTACTGGGTTCCCCCCCTGCGCTCCGACATAAAAGCAATCCTCGATAAAGAAAAACACCCCTTTTACCAACATTCCGAAGCGGATTTCTTCTTAGTGGAAGAAAATAGCAAAGTGCTAGGACGCATCGCCGTAGTCAACAACCACCGCTACAATAAAAACAGCAATACACAAAAAGCTTTCTTCTACTTCTTTGAAACGGTGAACAACGCCGAAGTCTCGAATGCGTTATTCGAAGCCGCTTTCGGATGGGCGAGGCAACACGGCCTCAAAGAGATAAAAGGCCCAAGAGGCCTCCTCCAGGGGGATGGGGCTGGGCTGCTCGTGGAAGGTTTCAACCATTCCCCTGCGATGGGCATCGCCTACAACCTCCCCTACTACCACGACCTTATCACCCAAGCTGGCTTCGAGAAACTAGTAGACTATTACTCTGGATACCTAAACGCTGATACCGTCAAAATCCCAGAAAAAGTCATCCGCGTAGCCGAAAAAGTCAAAGCACGGCGCGGATTCTGGATCAAGCAATTCGAGAGCAAAGAAGAGATTCTAGAAATAGCCCCTCAAATCCGCAATGTCTATAACCAAGCATTCAGAAGCGGAGAAGGCTTTAGCCCCATCACTAACGAAGAAATGGTGGTCATTGCTAAACGACTATTATCAACCGCCGATCCTCGCATGATAAAACTAGTCTACAAAAAGGATGAGATAGTAGGCTTTCTTTTTGCCTACCATAACATTGGGGCTGGCTTACGAAAGGCCAAGGGAAAATTGTGGCCCTTCGGCTGGTTCCACATCATGCGCGAATTCAAAAAAACCAAGTCCGCGGACGCTAACGGGATTGGCATTCTCCCCGAATACCAGGGCATGGGTGCAACCGCGATACTCTACATAGAAATGGAGAAAATCATCCGCGAGTTTGGATTTGAACACATAGATGTAGTTCAAGTTCGCGAAGACAACACCGCTAGCTTAGGAGAAGCGCGAATACTCAACGTAAACTGGTACAAAACTCACCGCGTATACCAGAAAAAACTATAACTGTTGGAGAATCGGCACGTTAGGGGGATTGATTCCTTTGCGCCTCTGGCTCATCCACATACTCTGATTCTCTACTCTCTGAATCATCCTCAAAACCATTAAGCCTGATATAATACCCTGACTCCATCCACTTTACCCAAGGATACGCTGAACATGAATATCTTCCAAAAACTCAAAGCCTCAAACAAGGAACACTTAGCCTGGTACCTGTACGACTTTGGCAACTCCGCTTATGCTGCCGTAGTATTATTAGCCGTCTACTCCGCGTACTTCAAAGGAGAAGTCGTTGGAGGCGCGGAAGGGTCTCGACTATGGGGCATCTCGGTAGGAATTGCTATGTTGGTAGTAGCTCTCACCACCCCTATCTTGGGCGCTATCGCCGATTTCTCAGCCTCAAAAAAACGCTTCCTGTTGCTTGCTTCTAGTATGACATGGATCTTCACCGGGCTGCTCTTCTTCGTCCAGAAAGGCAACATCATCATGGGAATGGTCTTCTTCATCCTCGCCGAGATTGGCTACCGTGGCGGGCAAGTTTTTTACAACTCTCTCTTGCCAGAGATAGCCGAACCTGAAGAAATGGGGCGCGTTTCGGGCAACGCCTGGGCTATTGGCTCTTTGGGCGGCATCTTATGTTTATTAATTCTGCTTCCCCTCATCATCTCTATCAAAGGAACTCTGATAATACGTTTATCTCTAGTTTTCACAGCCGTCTACTTTGCAATTGCCGCAATCCCAACCTTTTTCTGGATCAAAGAAAAAGCCCAGCCTAAACAACTCCCCGAAGGCAAAAATTATCTAACAGTGGGATTCTCCCAGCTTATAGACACCATCAAGTCATTAGGCGGCTACAAAGACTTCGTACGCTTTATGATTGCCTTCCTCATCTACAACGATGGCATCCTAATGGCTCTCGATTTTGCCGCCATCATCGGGGCCGTTCTGTTTGGGATGAAACAAGAGCAAATAATTATTTTCATGATCGTTGTGCAAGTCACCAGTGCTATAGGAGCCTGGGCAGCGGGAGTAGCCGGCAACAAAATTGGCTACAAACACACTTTGATTATCTCTCTCGCTTTAATGATCGTGGCTGTAACGGGCATGATCTTTGCCAAAAACCAAACTCATTTCTACATCATCGGCGCTTTAGCCGGATTAGCATTGACGGGCGTCCAATCTATAAGCCGAACGTTGATAGGGTACTTTGCCCCCAAAGGGAAAAGCGCGGAATTCTACGGCCTTTTCGCTGTCACTGGACGAACTTCATCATTCATTGGCCCCACTTTATATGGATTTTTAGCCGCACAAACAGCCTGGTGGTTTGAGGCTCAGGGCATGGCTACTCTTCTCGCCGAACAAAATGGCCAGCGAATAGCTATCGGCTCCATAGCCATTTTCTTAATTGTTGGCCTTTTGGTCCTTCTAAAAGTACCCGACCCAACCAAAAAATATCTCAAGCCATGAGCGAAAAATTTTCCTACCCACGCAGACAAATAATCCGAAAATTCATTCACCATTTCTCTATTGCCGCTTTCAATCTCCTTAGCGATTTCAAGATTGAGGGGCAAGAGAATCTTCCCAGCGAAGGGCCGTTATTGGTAGTGGCTAACCATTTTTGTTTCATTGACCCCGTGGCTGTGGTCAGAATCGCGCCCTGGCCATTGGAATTCGTAGGAGGAGCGGAATTTCCACATGCGCCCGATATAGTTCAATCTCTACCGAAATTGTGGGGGTTTTACCCACTGCATCGTGGAACAGCTTCGCGATATGCCCTTAAAGCTGCTGAAAGCATCCTGAAGCAAAAGGGGATTTTGGGTATCTTCCCAGAAGGGGGGAACTGGGCCGAGGTGCTGCGTCCCGCCCGCCCTGGAACCGCTTTTCTGGCCTCACGCACGGGGGCTAAAATCCTCCCCATAGCCCTTTACGGCTTAAATGACATCTTCCCCATCCGCCTTGGCAAACGCCCTATAATTCATGTGAAAATTGGTAAACCTTTTGGCCCATTCAGCACCACAGGGAAAGGCCAACAGCGCCGCCAACAGCTAGATGCCATCGGCACGAATATTATGCAGCATATCGCTGATCTTTTACCAGACAATTTTAGAGGCTTTTTGGCAAAAGACCCAGAAACACGAGCCGCTGCCAAGGGGACAGAGATTTACCCGTGGGAGCACACAGTAGAAGGCGGTGTGAATGGGAAGGTACATTAGCGCAAACGGCAATTTTGCTCTAACAAAACACACCCACCAAATAATTGTAAAAACGCATATTCCCCCCGCGTGACTAGGCAATACGCAGGCATCACAAAAACTACCCTCTCTGCGCACTAAAACAAACTTCAATGGAAAAATCCAAGTCCTCAACCCGCGACCTGACCAGCGGCAATTTGCATCGCAATATTTGGTATCTAGCCGCTCCCATGATGCTAGAAACCGGCATTCAAAACGTAAGCCAATTATTAGATACTTATTGGGTGGGACAATTAGGTTCGGCAGCGTTGGCGGCGGTAACTATTAGCATCACCATCCGCTGGGTACTTAATAGCATCTCTAATGGGTTGGGGGTGGGAGGGATGGCCGTTGTGGCCCGGCGCATCGGAGAAAAAGATAAAAAATCCGCCGCACACGCCCTCTGGCAAACAATTCTGCTAGGCATAGGTCTATCCCTAGTCTTGACCACCTTAGGGCTTTCGCTAGCCCGCCCATTGCTAATTTTCTTGGGCGCGGATGCGGAGGTTTTGCCTTTGGGCCTCTCCTACTTACGCATCACTCTCTGCGGAACATTCACCATGGTCCTCGTTTTCGTCATCAACTCTATGCTGCGTGGAGCGGGAGAAGCCAAGCGGGCGATGACGGTATTAATTTTAGCTACAGCTGTTACCGTGGTGCTGGAACCGGTGCTTATCTTCGGCTGGGGCCCTCTGCCACCTTTGGGCGTGGCAGGTTCAGCTTGGGGCACTATTCTGGGATTTGGGTCAGGGCTGGTTCTACAAATAATTATCCTTCTGCAAGGCAAAGCACGCATCAGCATCAACATCCACAACCTAAAACCCGACTTTCCCCTCATGGGCCGCATCATCCGCATTGCCTTGCCCAGTACAACGCAAATGGTGTTACGTTCTTCCTCACGCCTAATTATTGTAGGGCTAGTGGGTGTTTACGGGACATTCGCCACCGCTGGATATGGAGTAGCGAACCGAATGTTGCTAATTGCCCTCATTCCCAGTTTTGGGTTAGCGAACGCAGCCGGTACGCTGGTGGGTCAAAACCTAGGCGCCCTCAAACCCAAGCGAGCAGAAAACAACGCCTGGTGGGTCAGTGTCTACGCGGCATCCTACATGGGCATTTCCGCAATTTTACTCTTCGTTTTCGCGCGACCTCTAATTAGCTTTTTCGACTCCACACCCCAAGTGGTAGAGATGGGCACCGAGTGCCTGCGCATCGTCGCCCCTACGCTGGTTGCCAGCGCCCTGGGAATTGTACTTGGTCGAGGTTTTGATGGAGCCGGAGATACAGTCCCCGCCATGGTGGTTAACCTGATTACTCTTTGGGGTATGGAAGTGCCTTTTGCCTATGGGTTTGCAAATTGGCTGGGGCTAGGCTTAACCGGCATCTGGTGGGGGCGGGCCATAGCCAACACAGCCAACGGATTGTTATTCGCCGGCTGGTTCCGGTTGGGACGGTGGAAGAAGAGAAAGGTTTAGTTTTTAGTTGAGTAGCTTTTTAACATTGAGATGCACAGCTCCCACTCCCTAATGTCGAGAAAATCCAAAAGGGCATAAAATGAAAAACTGGTCAGATGGTTATGTGAGCGCGAACGGCATCAAAATACACTACTCCCAAACTCCAAGTAGTACACTTACAAGGGTGCCAACCATGATATTCGCCGCTCAAAATTTGATGAGTACATGAGTGCATTAGAAAACTTTTTAAACGAAGTACACAAATAAAAGGATTATATTCATGAACCCGCTAACAATTGTAACCATAGGCTTTCTTGTTTTGGAAGCCGCTAATGTACTCACCCTATACTTTTTCCCAGGTTCAAAATACGCTAATGGCGTTGGTGTGTTCAACGCTTGGGAGAAATCAAAAAACGATCCTGAGCTTCACGCTTTTATCAAATATCTAGTCAACTGGGTCGCCGGGACAAAACTGATATTCATCTTGCTGCTAATAGTCATTCTCTATTCGGCTGATGACCAGACTCTAATTTTCACGGGGATTGCGTTAGTTATCTCGATAGCATCGTTCTTTTGGCGTCTCTTTCCACTGATACGTAAGATGGATAAAAACGGTCAAATTGCTCCCCAGAACTATTCCACTGTTTTGGGTGGGATGATTACGGCATTTATCTTGGTATTTTTGACCGCAGTTTTCATGGCAATGAGAGGGTGAGCCAGAATCAGTTTGTAAATCTTCAATCCTGTGGGAATAATATGGCCTATCAGTATTTACACAAAAGAGCCATGTTCCTAGATCGACCAAAACCACCTCCTGCGTTACCGCTACAGGGGGTGTGGTTTGTCTACATATCTAGAGGATTGCTATTCGCGGGCGTCGCCGTCTCGAATGAAACCTTGACAAGTTAAACAAGCACGACTATTATACTAACTGTTAACTTTTTTAGAGGAGATTACCCGATGCGTGACACAAATGTTAAATTCAATTTCACCAATGGCGGTGGCGCATCCCTTACTTTTTAAAGTTTTTAATCTAACTGATTTATTAAACCGTGGGCGTGCAACTGACCCCACGGTTTTTCTGTTTTATAGCGACACAATGGGAATCCTCTGGGGGAACACGCACTCTCACACTCAAAAACGAGGAACCTGTTTATGCTTAAAGTAAATAATCTTTCTAAAACTTATGGCGATGAGACCATTCTTAAGGATGTCTCTTTTGTTGTCAACACTGGCGATCGGCTAGGGCTTATTGGCCCCAATGGATGCGGGAAAACAACTCTGCTGCGCATCATCGTGGGGGTGGAGCAAGCCGACCAGGGAAGCGTCCAAACCTCTCCCCCAGGCGCGGGCGTTGGCTACCTAGCCCAGGCTCTAACGTTCACGCCAGGGACAACTATCGGCCAGGTGATGCGCCAAGCGGTCTCTGGGCTATACGAAAGCGAGCGGCGGGTTGAGGAGCTGGCGCAACGTCTATCAACGGCTAAAGGCGCCGAATTGGAACATCTGACAGAGAAATATACCAATGCGCTGACTCAGTTTGAGGCGGCTGGCGGGTATGATATTCCTTACCGCATAGAAAGTATTTTAGCGGCCTTGGATTTGGACGCTATGGAGCAGGACACGCCGGTTGAAATTCTAAGTGGCGGGCAAAAGACCCGGCTTGGATTAGCGCGGTTGCTGCTTGAACATCCAAAAATATTGTTGCTGGATGAACCGACCAATCACCTGGATATAACGGCACTGGAGTGGCTGGAGCGTTTTTTGCTCGATTACGATGGCGCAGTGATTATTGTCTCTCACGACCGCGCGTTTCTTGATCATACTGTGAATTCTATCTTGGAATTAGACCCGCACAATCACCAAGTTAGAGCCTACGAGGGCGCGTACAGCAATTACGTAGAGCAACACTTGCGCCAGCATGAGAAACAAATAGCCGCCTACCGCGACCAAGTTTACGAGATCCGCCGCATGAGACAAGATATTGCGCAAACCAAAGAATACGCCCGCAACATTGAAATTACAACCACTTCCCGCCAGCCAGGTGTGCGCCGCTACGCAAAAAAAGTAGCTCGCAAAGCTAAATCACGCGAGAAAAAACTAGACCGCTATCTGGCTTCTGATGAGCGGGTAGAGAAACCCAAACCAGATTGGCAAATGAAACTTGAATTCGGCCAACCCAACCATTTGGGGCAAGATGTGCTGTTGCTGGAAAATTTAGCTATGGGTTACGATGGGAAAGCGATTTTCTCTGGCGTAAACTTAAAATTACAACAAGGGGAGCGCATTGCGCTATTAGGGTCTAACGGCAGCGGAAAAACAACTCTCGCCCGAGGCGTAGCCGGTGAGATTGAACCCCTGGCCGGCAGAATCAGGCTGGGAGCCAGTGTCCGTTTGGGATATTATTCGCAGGAGCAAGAGAGTTTAGATGGGAATAGTAATGCTTTTGAGGAAATTTATAGCGCGGGAGGTATGAACGAGACTGACGCACGCCGATTTTTGCACTATTTTCTCTTTAGCGGCGATGACGTTTTTCGGATGGTAGAGAGCCTCAGTTACGGCGAACGGGCGCGGTTAGCTTTGGCAAAATTAGTCGCCAGCGGATGCAATTTTCTGGTGCTGGATGAACCTATCAATCACTTGGATATTCCTTCACGGGAGAGATTTGAGCAAGGGTTATTGGCCTTCGAGGGCACAGTGCTGGTCGTTGCTCACGACCGGTACTTCATCCAACGTTTCGCCACCGGGGTGTGGTTTGTAGGGAATGGTACTATTCGGCGCTATATTGATATGAATGAGATGGGGAGGGTAGTTGGGTAGTTGAATAGTTAGGTAGTTGAATAGTTGAGTAGTTCCCTGCTTTCCTGTTCCCTAGTTTCCTAGTTTCCTAGTCCCTCTTTTTCTTCAACACCGCACTAATTTTGAGTTCCTCTTTATTGATGATCCTTTGGATGTTGGCTC
>QMOK01000099.1 GCA_003648195.1 Chloroflexota bacterium
CCGGGGATGATGGTATCGGCTTGGGCAAAGCGGCCCAGCGTTGCGTTGTAGAATCTCGCGTTGTAAAAGTACAATCCAATCTCGGCTTCGAGGCGCTGGCCGGTGCCCTCAAAAGACACGGTACTTAGAGAAAAAGCGTAACATTTTCTTGGTTGTTATAATACACCATTTTTGGGGTATAGCTGGAATCTGCAATTATTTTGTTGAGGCTACTGAAGCTCCCATCCGCGTTGGGAGGTTACTTACCATACGCCTGCCTGCGCCGATTCCTGCCCCGCCGCGTATTCCAGAATCCTATGCAAGCAGCCGGGAGACACATCGGGGGGCAAATCATCTAGGGGGAAAAAGTTGAAGCGTTCAATCTCCCAATCTGTTTTCCCCGTGAGTGTGAAATCATCGCAGAATAAAACAACAATATGATCGCTTTTGTGTTGGTAGAAGTTGGCATAAACCCCAAAGAGGGTTAGCTCGCTCAACTCTGCCCCAACCTCTTCTTGAGCTTCACGCCTGCCCGCTTCTTTTGCAGTCTCCCCTTTTTTGATGCCTCCGCCGGGCAAAAACCATTTTTCTTGGTAAGTATGCTTCACCAACAGCACGGACTGTTCCCTAACGAGGAGCAGCCTTACTCCCACCGTCAGCGGCTTGGTGACGCGCCAAGTTAACTTGCGAATATGGTATGCAAAATGGAGTAGTATTTTTAACATCTCAGGCAAGCTCCCAGCCGTTTGACCCCTTCTTCAATTTCTTCAGGGGCATAATAAGCAAAACTTAGTCGGATGTACTCTCGCATTGCGCGGCGGCTGGAAAACAGCTCTCCTTGGCGGAAATCGACTTTATATTGCTTTGCGTTCTCGCGCAATTTTTCGGTGTCTACGCCGGGGAGGTGTATCCAAAAGAAAAAGCCACCCTGGGGAATGGCATACTCGGCCCCGGGGAGGTGCAAGCGCAAGGCCGCATCCATGACTTTGAGCCTGCGAGCGTACTCCCGGCGCAAGTGGGCAATATTCGCTTCTAGTCCGCCAGATTCAATCAGTTCCCTCACCAGGGCAGACGTAAATGGATTCATCCCTCCGCCACTGTCAAGGAAGCCACTCCCCGCTAGGCGTTCAATGATGTGTTCGTGCGCCTGGATCCATCCTAAACGCAAACCGGGGGCTAAAATTTTTGAGAACGAGTTGACAGATATGACTTGTTCCACATCCTGGGCGAAAGCGGCAAAAGGAACGGGAAGCGTTCGAGAATACGGCAAAAGTTGGTAAACTTCATCGGCCACAATGAAGAAATTGTCGCGCCGCGCCCGTGCGATTAGTTCTTCACGCCGCGCTTGGGTAAGCGTTCGTCCGCTGGGATTTTGGAAGGTGGGAATTGTGTAGAGAAATTTTGGGCGATATTGCGCTAGCAATTCATCCAACTCTTCTAAACACAAGCCATGCTCATCCATTGAGATGGGGATTATTTTCAATCCATGGTCATTGAAAATGCGCAAAGCCAAGAAATAGGTTGGCTCCTCGACAAAAATCACCTCACCGGGATGAGTGTAGAGGGCGCATAATAAATCAAGGGCTGAGGATGCGCCGCTGGTAACGAAAAGATGCTTGGGGTTTACGCTGTTTCTATACGCCTGGGATAAGCAATCGGCCAGGGCGGCACGGAAGTAGCCATCCCCTTGCTCTGCGCCATATTGCAGAGGACGTGTATCTCCGCTAGCAAAATACGCTTCAGCAGATTGGCGAAGCGCATCCAAGGGCAACAATCTAAGGTCGGGGTTGCCCATGCCAAGATCAATGAAGCCGGTTTTGGGGTTGGTTTGTGTAATTATGAATTCGTTAATCATCGTGAATTTAACTCTAGTGGGCATTTGATGTGTTCGTAAGGCACGCAAGTGCCTATTTTAGGAGCAAGATAAATCTTGCGTTACGGAACGTAGCGCGACATTTATGTCGCCCTTGCACGTTTTACGCGAGCAGTAATATTATTACCGCCGTCAACACGACCCCGAGGGCAGAAGGGATAATGCGCTTATAAATAGGCCCCCATTCTGCGTGATAATAGACCCGTGTGAGAGATAAACAAAGGTGGAGTGGTGAAAACATCACCCCTAAAAACCCGCCTGCCATCAGCCAGACCACCCAATGCGAAGCGATAACCCCTCCCCCCGGAGCCACCAATGGGAGCACCACTGGGAATCCAATGCTAAAGGCGGCAAACGAGAGACCAGTTAAAAGTCCCGCAATGAAGGGAACCACGAACGCGATGATAGCTACAGGGATGTTGAAATTGGTCAATTCCACAGAGACGGCAGCTACAGCGCCACTACCCTCTAGTACCTGGCGGAAAATCAACGCGCCAAAGACCACCACGATAGTTGCCCAAGGAATACGCTGGCGCAGGATTGTCCAAAGAGTACTCATGGGAATATGCTTGAAGATTAGCACCAAAGAAATGGTAATGACCAAGCCGAGTAATAATCTAAAGTCTTCGTTAACGGGAAGTACTAGCGAGAGAATAATGACAAGGATAATGGGCCAAATGCTCTCGGCTAATGTTCGTAAACTTCGCTCGTTGGGGTTTGTTGGTTTGTTTTTCTGAACACGGCCGGGGATATTCTTCAATCCGAAAAAGATGCCCCCAATAATGGCTGTTATTGTCAGCGGCCAGGTTGCCCGCGCTAATTGCTGGACAGAAAGACCCAACATTGCCGCGCTCAACATGACCGAAGGATAGACAGGGGAGACATATTCCCAAATATGGCGAAACCAGTAATTGATAAATGTTTTGCTTTCCTGATCAATGCCCATTTGCTCCCCTACTTCATCTACCATTGGAGCCGAGAACATTGCTCCCCCTACCATGGGCAAAAGTCCTACCAAGGCTGGAAGGCTAGCAATGACAATACGCCCGTTAGGCACCAAATCTTGCAATGATGTGATTAACGTTTTCAGGCTTCCAGAAGAACGCAGCAACTCGCTTAGAGTCATTATCAATACCACGGCGAGGGCTATCCTTAAGGTTAACGGCGCGATAGCGGTTGCCAGGATGTCACGCCCAATTTCTAACAAGGGATAGCCAAAGAGCAGCCCAACGATGACAGCCGCAATTATAAGCACAAGGCCTAAATTCCATTTGCGGCTTAGCAAGATAATGATACCAGCGAAGATGAAGAGAATTTTAAGCAAAGCAATCATTGAATTATCTTCCTTTTGAAAACGTCTTCTTCTAAATGCTAAAGGATTGCCTGCAAATAACTTTTCCCCAGGAACGCGGCTACTTTAAGTAACCGCGTTCCTAAAAATACGAAGTCATTATGGGGCAACTGTGAATGGCGCCAGAGTTAGATTTCCACCACTGTTCCTGGGGTGGGATAATAAACGTTAGGGATTCCCTCTTGTTGAAGGCGTTTCTTCAGAGGTTCTGCCCCGCGCGGCTCACCGTGGACGAGGAACACTTTTTGAAGTTTGTCACGCGTGGATAGGGCGTACTGCGCTAGCAGGTCTTGCCCCGCATGGGCGGAATACCCCCCAATGGTGGCAACTTGCGCCCGGCGGTGGTACATTTTCCCAAAAATACGCACCTGCTTCTCCCGCTCCGCCAAACGCCGTCCCAGGGTATGGGGAGCCTGCCAAGAAATAATTAGAATTGTGTTACGCGAATCGCCAATATGGTTTTTGAGATGGTGTAAAATTCGCCCGACCTCTGCCATTCCAGAAGCAGAGATGACCACAAAAGGCTCTTTTACGAAATTGATAGCTTTCGATTCCTCTACCGAGCGGGTGTAGCTAAGTTCATTGAACCCCAATGCGTTATGATGTTCATCGTTAGCTATGAATTCTTGGGTTTCAGCATCAAAACATTCAGGATGCTGCCTATAAATTTGCGAAGCTCGAATTGCCAGCGGGCTATCAACAAAAACGGGGATTTTGGGAATATCTCCAGCATCTATCATCTTATGAAGCGAATATACTATTTCTTGCGTCCGCCCTACCGCAAAGGCAGGGATGATGACCTTGCCTCCCCGGGAAATCGTTTTTTGAACTACTTCACGCAATTCCTTAAAAGCCTCATCGGGGACGCGCTTCACCTTGTCTCCGTAAGTAGATTCCATAATCAGATAGTCCGCGTCTTTCGGGAACACAGGGTCTCTAAGAAGAAGAAGTCCAGGCCGGCCAACGTCTCCCGAAAACCAGAGACGAAACTCGCGTCCATTTTCGGTGATGTCTAATACTACAGAGGCAGAGCCAAGTATATGCCCCGCATCCACTAGATGTGCCTCTACGCCAGGGATGGGAGAAAAGCGTTCCTCATATTCACAACCGTGAAAGTGCTGCGCCACTCGGGCTGCGTCCTCTTGGGTATAAAGCGGTTCAATGGGCGGTTCTCCTCGCCGAGCGCGTTTTTTGTTAAGGTATTGAACATCGTATTCTTGAATGTGCCCAGAATCGAGCAACATGATGTTGCTTAAGTGCGCTGTGGCATGAGTGGTATAAATATTCCCCCTAAAACCGGCCTTAATTAAATGGGGAAGGTTGCCGCTATGATCAATATGCGCATGGGAAAGGATAACGGCGTCAATTTCGCTGCAATTGAAAGGGAAATTGCGGTTCCGCCGGTAGGCTTCTTTACGATGACCTTGGAATAAGCCGCATTCTAAAAGCAGTTTTTTGCCGTTTATTTCCAGCAAGTGCATAGAACCGGTAACCGTCTGAGCCGCGCCTATAAAATGGATTTTCATCTTCACGCCTCCTAGTAATCTAAATGGAAAACTCGACACACGTTAAGCGTGCCATCGCTGGCAGCCATGCCTTATCTAATTATTCAAGACCTCTAAAATCTCCATTCCAAAATGCTCCAAACGCCAGGGGACTTCTTTTAGAATTTGCGCTAACTCTTCTGGGGTATGGGGATTCTTATTAGCGACCGTATGGAGAATATGACGAGGCAGAATGACAGAGGAGTTGACGCCCATTTTCTTAGCAGCTGTTGTGCGCCATTGCTTTAATGCTTGGATGCGGTTTAGATAAGCTGAGGTTTTGCGTTTGGGGTGAGGGGGCAAAAACGGTTCTGCCTCTAAGCCGGCTTGGATAGCTTTCAACAAGCCAGTGGCATGTTGTTGAATACTCCTCTGCGAGAGACCTCTAAGGCTGCGAAGTTCGTTTTGCGTTTGCGGACAGGCTTCGGCCAAGGTTAGCAAATCCTTACTAGATAGTACTTTGAAGAGAGGTTGGTCTCTTTTTTTGGCGATTCCGTCTCGGTATTCGCAAAGTTTTTGGTACACTGCTGCGTTCCTCGGAGAGAGGTTCTGGATATCTCTTCCGCGCCAGCACGGGGGAAGCTTGTGCCCGTTAAGTGTGAGAGGGCGGCAAGCGAGGGCAAAGTCTTCTTGAGCGAGCGGCCATCTTTCGGCTTGGAGAAGCTCGGCGGAGAGGATATTACGCAAATCAATTAAGTAATGGGTGTCTATTTGCGCGTACCTTAACATGCCCATTGGCAGCGGACGTTTGCCCCAATCAGCTTTTTGGTAACGTTTATCGACTTGAATTCCAAAAAACTCTTCTAAAAGGGTGTTCAATCCCATTTTTTCACGCCCCAAAATGCGGGCGGCCAGCATGGTATCAAAGATATTGGCAAATTGAAAACCAAGGTCCTTGGCCAACATGATGACGTCATATTCAGAAGCATGGAATATCTTTTCAATTTTGGGGTTCTTGAAAATATCAATTAAAGAAGTAAAGTCTTCGATTGCTAACGGGTCAATGAGATAATCTGCATCTAAGGTAGAAATTTGGATCAGGCAGACTCGTTCTTGGTAAGCGTACAGGCTATTTGCCTCGGTATCTACGGCTAACGTAGCTTCTTGGTTAAGGGCTTTTAGCATACGTTCTAGGCTTGCTTGATTAGCGATAAGAATAGGATCTGGTAAGTTCTGTATTGTCATGGGGATTATTATAGCAGGCGGAGCAAGATTGGGAGTTGGCAGATTGGGAAACAGGGAAACAGGGGGATTGGTTACTCTGTCCCCCTTGCCTCATTCAATTCCTTTACCCTGTTCCCGCCTGTTTCTTCTCTAGCACTAGGGCGTCTTCTTTTCCTATGTAGTAGTTTGCCCATACGCCAATTTGCTGGTAGCCGAATTCTTGGTATAGCCGCAATGCTGCTTCATTAGAGCGTCTGACAGTCAGGCGAATGGCAGGGAGGCTAATTCGGGATTCACATTCAGCTAGCAGGGCGCGTCCAATTCCCATTCGCCGGTAAGGTGGCAAAACGCCTAAGGTGACAATCCACGTCAAATTACTCGAATTACGCTCATCGCCGGCGATGAAGCCCACTAGCTGCTTATCCACCACAGCTTTTAGCCGCACCACGTTGGGGAGAGACAACACGCCCAGAAGATCCCAAATAGGCCAGGAATCTTCCGTGAAGCATGCTTTTTCTAAACGCTGCAAAGCAGTTAGATCACGCCAGGTAGCGGGGATAATCTCTACGTGGCTACCTGGCGTTAAATCGCCATTATCCATGGCGTGCTATTCGCTTCCTTTGATGAAATTGCCTAGCAGACTGGTGAATTCCATGGGGAAAATGTACTTGGTGGATGCGCCTTCTCCCATTTTTTGGAGGGTTTCAAAATATTGTAGGGTAATTGTTTTCTGGTCTATAGATTGGGCACTGGCGTAGATTTTGTCTAATGCGCCCGCGTAGCCCGAAGCCCGCAAAAGTTGGGCTTTTTGTTCGCCTTCGGCTTCTAGGATGGCGGCTTGTTTTTCGCCTTCGGCGCGCAAGATAGCGGCTTGTTTTTCGCCTTCGGCGACATTGATGGCAGCTTCTCGTTCGCCGGTGGATTCTGTGACTAATGCGCGGCGTACACGCTCAGCCGTCATTTGGCGATTCATGGCGTCTTGGATTTCTCTGGGGGGGATAATTTCACGGATTTCTACGTTGGTAACTTTGACGCCCCAGCGTTCGGTGACTTCGTCTAAGCGGGTTCGAAGCATGTTGTTGATGTGTTCGCGGTCAACTAAAACCTGGTCTAGTTCAATGCCGCCTACAACTGCCCGCAAGGTGGTGGTGGCTATGCCTTGAGCGGCTTGCTCAAAGTTTCCAACCCGCAAGACGCTTTCGGTAGGATCGAGGATTTTGTAATACCAGATGAAGTCTAGAGATATACCGGCGTTGTCGGCAGTGATTGCCGTTTGGTGAGGGATTTCGCGAACCTGTTCGCGCAGATCGGCCTTAACGCCTTTGTCTACGAATGGAATCAGGAAAATAAATCCTGGCCCTTTAGCTCCTATGCAGCGTCCTAGCCGAAAGATAACCATACGTTTGTATTCAGGCACAATTTTGACAGCAGATGCTAATATGAGTAATACAACTACTATTAAAGTAAAGTAACCAAACATTTTAAAGCCTCCTTACTAAAGAATAACATTTAACCCGTTCACGTCATTTAGTTTGCTCTCTCGGTTCTCTGACCTCGAGGAGAGTAAATTGCTTATGCCTCCCAATATTTAGGGAGGAAAATCTAAACCTCATTTTCCACAGGTTCCACTTCTAAAATGAAGCCTGTCCGCCCAGTTACTTTTATGGTATCTCCTTTTTGTACAGGTTTCGAGCTGCGCGCGCTCCATAACTCGCCTAGAACTTGAATAGAGCCTTCTTCTTCCCAACTTTTCAGGTCAGTTCTGGCCTCTCCCTTAACGCCTACCAACTGATTTAAGTCGTGTGTTGGTGGAGTGGCTTCCGCTTCTAGTATCCGCACAGAAGCTATCCAGAAGAAGCCTCCCATTAAACCAGAGGCAAGCAAGCTTAATATAGGGTTGACGGCTGGCTGCCACCAAATATCGTTCTTGAATAAAAACGATGACCCAATTACCAGGGAGGCGATAGAAATGCTCAGGTAGAGTATTTTTTTAGAAGCCCGAACCGCCAAAATGAATGGCAATACGCCCAATATTAGCAGGACTAAGGCCCAGGTATTAATTGGTAATGTGTAAATTCCCCACGCTGTTAATATCAAAGCGAGCAAGGCTCCCACTTCAAGCATCCCCGTGCCTGGAGTTAAAATAGCAATCCCCGCCAAGAAGAAAAAGGCAACCAAAAACAAATATACTAAATTAGGGTCTAATCCCACAACGAAATCCATAAACACATCCTTACTAACTTGCTATTTCCAGTTTTTTCTCGTAAAAGCGGTACGTTTTATACACTTCTCCACCCAAGGTGCGAATGATTTCATTCATCTTATCATTACTTTCCAAAATCCAACTCATTTCGGCCTGAGGAATCCCTTTTTTAATAGCTGCCTTGGCGCTTTCATAGTAAAAGAGAGCGTCAATGCCTTTGACGCGATATTCTGGAATCACACCCATGGCGAAAACGCGGATCCAACTGATCTGTCGGCGCACTTTCCAATGCCAAGCCAATTTTACCATCGTCCACCATTCAGGCGTATGGGGGCGGGGGTATGCCAACCGGAGCGGCTCGTTCAGGTCTGGCAGAGTCAGGCTAAAACCAACCGGCTTTCCCTCAACTTCAGCCACAAAGACAAAATCTGTGTCTACAATGGGACGTAACTCTTCTGCCAAATGGTCGAACTCTGCTTCATCAAAAGGAATAAAACCCCAGTTATTGGCCCAAGCGGAATTATAGATAGCTTTCAGTCTTTCTACCTCGGCATCAAAATCTTTCATGTTCATCGTTCTAAAACTAATCTTACTGCGCTTTTTAATTTTCTCTACTAAGCGCGTCAGCCGTTGACCAGTTTCTGTGGAAAAAATATTGGTGCTTAAGCTATAAGCCCACAAATCCTGAACAGATATATACCCATTTTTTTCTATGTAATCTACATAATAAGGTGGATTATAAGTCATCAAAATTCGAGGAGAGTCGTCAAAGCCGTCTACCAAAAGACCGCATTCATCGTTTACCGAAAACTGCGCTGGCCCGCGCAAAGCGGCGTATCCCCGTTCTCTAGCCCAATCCTCGGCTCTCTTCAAAAGCGCCCCAGCGGCTTCAGCATCTTTCAAAACCTCAAAGAAGCCAAAAAAGGCTATATTTTCATGGTGAAATTCATTATGGCGGTGATTGGCAAAAGCGGCAATCGTTCCCACTATACGTTCACCCCGCAAAGCCGTAAAAAAAGCCACCTCCGCGTGTCTAAAAAAGGGATTCTCATCCGGGTTAATGAACGCCATACGCTCTGAAAAAATGGGCGGAACCCAATAAGGGTCGTCCTTGTATACTTCCCAGGGCAAACTTAAAAACGCTATTCGTTCATCTTCTGTCTCAACTTGTTTTACTTCCAAAGTTTGCATAAACCACCTCCAAGCTAACAGCTCGTCAAGCATAATTTAGTTGGTAATTATTCGGGCAATCCCTTTTGTGACCCAGAGAGCTGACAAAAAAACAAAGTTTTTCTTTGCGCAACTCTGTATAACAGGGGATTAGTTGTTGGCTCTCTGTAAAAAATGTGCAAGGGCGACATAAATGTCGCACTACGTTCCGTAACGCGAGACTTATCTTGCCCTTTTGCACAAATACTACACAAGAGCCTTGTTGTTTGTAGTAGCGAACTCTCGTGCCCAACTACAAACACATCATACGGTAAACTAAATTGTAATTATTCACTCCCCTCCCGCAAATGTTCAATGACGTGTTATTCTGAGGGCGTTTTTCCCGAAGAATCTCCTATGTTTACGAGAGGGAGACTCTTCGTTCACTAATCTTAGCTCCGCTAAG
>QMOK01000100.1 GCA_003648195.1 Chloroflexota bacterium
GAAACGGGCATGTCATCCTATCCTTGACACAACACTAGGGGCTGGGAATCAGTTTAAATCCCAAACTTCGGCGAATGCCTCGAAGATGGGCGCGAATTTTTTGTTTAGGTATTCAATTGTTTCTGGTTTCAACTTGTCTTTGTAGTCGCCAGGTTTTCCTTTGCGGATGTGCTTATGGATGTCTTCCTTTTTGGGCTGTAGACGTTGATTTTCTTCTATAAGCAATTGGAAAAGTTCATCGCTGACGGTCAGATCACAGGCGTTTAACAAAGCTTTGAGCCAGACCTGGTAATCTGAGGTCATTTTTTCATAAGAAGTGAGATAAACGTGGGGGTAATTGTCTAATAATAATATTTTATATCTGTGCAGAATGGTGTAAAATCTTTCGCTTTCGGAAATAGCGTATTCATCAATAGTCATTTTGGTAGCTGCTTGTCTTCGTTGAGAAAATCTCTCGTAGTAGCTGCTAGTTTTGGGCGGAGTTGAATGGCTATAAGAAATTGAGTAGTAGGAAGAAACTACCAAATCACGGGGGTCTCTTACCATTAGGATGACTTTATATTTTTCTAGGTCTGGGATGCCTTGAACTATTCCGCCAAAGGCGGTGTATAAATATCCTTGGGGCTTAAATACGTGTTGATATTTCTTCATTTTCTCAATATCCACGCCCGTAAGGTAGGGATATTTTGTATAAAAAGCGTATTCGTTGAGATGGGCCGGCGTCATCCCATTCTCAATAGCGCAACGCCGCAGAACTTTTTTGGTGTGTTGAGTGGCGGCTTTGTTCAACGAGAAATGGATAATGCTGGGATGCGTATTTTCGTTTTTGTGCGCGCCATCCATCAATTGCATCTCTACTTGAAATTGTCTTCGTAAAAAGAGATGCAAGAGAAAAGGTGTTTTATGGACAAGAGATTTTGCGAATTTGTTGATTTTTGTTAGCATGTATTTTTTACACTTATTGGAAGTATGAGGAGTAAAACGTGTTACGTGAAGTCACGTTTCATTTTTTACGTTTCAGTGTTTCACTAACTACTAAAACGGGCAGTTCAACGCGGTTAATGATTTTAGCTGTTAGGTTGCCTAAAAGCCATTCTTTCAATCCTTCTCTGGCATGGGTGTGACCAATGATTACCAGATCATAGTTTTCTAATTGGGTCTCACGAACAAGCTCGTCAGTAGGTACGCCGTGGCGGATTTTAACTTCAGTATTGACATTGTGCTTCGCTAAAACATCTGCGGCATGACGCAAATAGCGAGCTATAGGCGTATCTGCTTGTAATACTGCTGAGACGGTTTCATCGAACTCATTCAGCCCCGTATACATGGTGGGGACAGTGCCAGCTGCTACGTGTAGAAGAGTGAGATTGGCCCCCATTGCCTGCGCAAATTTAGCTCCATATTCAAGTAGATATTCATTGCGTCCCCCAGTGCATAGCAAGATATTCTTAACTTGAGGTTTAGCGTTCTCTGTGATCAAAATGGGAAAATCATAGCATTTCCAAAAGGCTTTCATGGCGGCCATACCAAAAGCGTCTTGTTGAATGCGGTTTTTGTTGAATATGAGCAAAGAATGCTCTCCCTGCTGTATATGCTTCCGAATAATCTTTGCCGGTTTTCCTTGTTTTAAACTTGTCGTAAGGGGCAAACCACGTAGGTCTTGAGAGACTTGATCTAAGACAGATTCTCCATTTTCAACATATCCTTGAGGGGTAACGACGACCAAGACTTCAATATCAAAGCCCACGTTTTTGGCTATCAAACCTCCCAAGAGTATAGGGGGATGTAAATATTTATCACTTCTGAGGCAAATCAACATTTTCATATCATTTATCTCCAATCGCCTGAAGCAGCTTAAGGTGCGTGTGTGCTAATGAATCCCTCAACCACCCAACAAGCGAACAAGTACCAATCCCGCCCCAATCAGTGGCAAAATTGAAAAGAATAAACGAATCTTAGGGCCAGCGAAAAAACGGGTGGCAGTAGCGCCAATTTGGGCTCCAAGGGCAGCACCAGTCTGCATGACCAGGGCCATGAGGATATCTACATTCCCTTTGAGGGCATGAGTAATGGTGCCATAGCCAGCCGAAAATATAATTTCAAATAAGTCTGTTCCAACGGCTACGTGGGTAGGAACTCCAATAAGGTAGACCAGCATAGGCATGCGAATGAAACCTCCCCCCACGCCCAATGTCCCAGCCAAGATGCCTGTAAGAAAACCCGCACCCAGAACCACCCATAGAGAGATTGATGAAATCCCTGAAACAGGGAAAGATACCATGGGAGATATATTTATATTGTAAATCTTCTTTGACACACCTGAAAAGCCCAACGCTTCTTGCCCTTCCAGTTTATCAGTACGAGTCATTTGAATAGCCCGCAGGCTTTCCCAAGCAGTAAAAACACCAATAAAGGTTAGAATGACTATATAGGTAATTCCAACGACACTATCAATATCACCAGTTTTTTTCAACCATTCAATTATTCTTGCTCCTATCTCTACTCCGGCAACGGTTCCTACCACCATTGTAAATCCTAATTTAAAATCAACATGGCCTAGAGCGCGGTGACGACGGGCAGCGACTATAGATTTGCCAGTCATGTGAGCCAAATCTGTGCCAACCACAAAATTCATCGGCACTCCTACTCCAAACATTATTGGCCCGGCTAAAAAGCCACCTCCCACTCCGAAGAATCCTCCTAGCAAGCCTACGACAAAACCAACCCCAATCAACAATAAGGGATTGATGGTGATATCAGCGATTGGAAAATACATCTAGGAACCTCCTTATGCCAAATTGGTCTACCCTCAAGTAGCGCAGGAGCAAGGTGGTTACGAAATCTAATAACACTCCTTGCGCGAGAATCAAACCTAGACCGATAAAGGCGTACCAGACAAGATTGGTTTTAAAGACAGACATCAACCAATCATCTAGCACATTCAAAACTAGAAAATAATATCCTACAATCAAAATACCGTAGATAATGATTTCAGCTACTAGGTTGCGGAGTACTAGTTGAGGTTCTTGTTTTTTCATGGCGATTTCCTTTTTTCACTTCTTGCTCAATCTTCTCAAACGTTGTTTTAGTGGCCAAGAAAGCGTCTTAAAAAGGGCACTAATATCCCTGCGATGTTGGGCGTGATACGAAAAATGTTTCATGAGAAACAAGGTCTTCCATTCTAGAAGCGCCGCTTCACGCTGGGTCAGTTTTTCACGCCACCGCCCTACTGGTTTGTCGCTAATTCCTTGAAACTTATCAGCGAACATAGAATTCCCTTTCCAAGAACGTCCCGCGCGGGTTGGCGTGGTTAAAGTTATATTGTTTTGAATAGACAAAAATTCAATTATTTTTTTGACATTCTCCGCGGGAGACTTTACCAAATCTTCATAACGCATTATCAGGTATCGCTCTTTCCCAAAACGCGCTTCGTTTTTTAGCCCTATGCGAGCAACCATATTCCAATTGGCACCAAAAAACTCTGGTGTCCAATCAGGGTGCAATTGGTGGTAAGAGGCGTAATTGTCACGCGGATCTCGAATGATGTGAATACACTTGGCTTCGGGCCACCAAGCAAAAATTTGTTCAGCAAATCTTTCGTTGTAAGGCGTTTTCTCTACCCAATGTTTAATCTCCTGGTTTTTCTGATTTGTCACCTCTCCATAAGCCAAAACAGACGCACTCAGAATATCACCGGGATGTCTATAGCCATTTTCAGCAATCAATTTACGCATTGCTTGACAGGTATCTTCAAAAGATATATGGGTGTAGTCGCGATCAGGGTAATATTTTTGGTTGGGTGGAGGATTTGTTTTATTCCAAGAGAACATTTGAAGCAAATACTGCTCAGCAAGTTGAAGTTGCTCCTCGAAAGGCTTATTTTGAGCAAGTGGCAAATAACGCCGAAAGAAAACACTCTCTTCAGGGTACACTATTAGTTGTGGATGGGAATCTAACATAGCGCGCAACAATGAAGTGCCAGATTTGGGATGCCCGCAAATGAAAACTGGAGAATCTTTGACAGCAACTGTCATTTATGCGACCTCTAAAGCAGTGATCAGCCCTTGTTCTGAAGACTGCTTTGCCCCTTGCACGATTTTTTGCACCGCCACTCCGTCTTCTAATGAGCAAATGGGAACAAATTGCCCCATCACCACGGCTACAAAATGCTTCATTTCAGAAATGTAGAGATCATTCCGTTCAAAATTTGCACGGAGAGGGAATTCTTCCCAAGTTTTTTCTTCAATGTTGTAACATTTCGCAACACCTGTTTCTGCATTCCAGCGGATAGTGCCCTCGGTGCCAATGATTTCCAGCCAATGAGAAGGCGGGCGTTGAACATAGTTCAGATGTAAACTGCCTGTAACACCATTCGTAAATCGAAAGCCAATTTCCGCGGTATCTTCCACTCCATTTAATTCCAAATCGCTGTTGTATCCTAGATAGGCCCACACAGAATCGATTTCTCCTAACAACCAACGCAAGTAATCCAAGGGATGAGAGAGAGTCAGAAGAACTCCACCGCCTAAATCGGCGCGGGCACTAAAGCTTTCTTGATAATTTTCCCAGGGATGCCAATTAGGCAAATACTCTCCCCAATGAACACGGGCAGAAAGGGGCCTGCCAATCGCTTCTTGGGCTAACCAACGTTTTATACGCCGTAAACCAGGATGAAACCGATATTGGAAACCCATTAATATTCGGCTGCCACTCTTTTCAGCTGCCTCTTGAAGCTCAGCAACGCGATTCATGTTGTGGGAGATAGGTTTCTCTAGCAAGATGTGACAGCCAGCTTTGGCAGCAGGAATTGCAACATCTAAATGCAACGCGGTAGGATTGGATACGACAACAGCGTCAGGTTCATGAGCCAAAGCGGATTCAAGGCTTGTTTCTACCGGAAAGCCTTCTAATTCATCGCATTCTAAAGAGCTTTTATGGGATCTGTAGAAGATAATATCTTCATATCCTAGAGAGAGCAAATTGCGAAAATGCCGCCGCCCAATAGAGCCAAAACCAACAATGAGAAATTTCATAGTAAATCTCCTTATGTTATGTCATGCAAAACACGAAATAAATAGTTATACAGAGGTCTAAGTATCCGTCCACTTCCAGGGATGCGTAATAACCAATGGCGATGGGGTTTAGACTGAGATTCTGCTTTCTCGACACGCAAACCTAATTTTTGAGCTTCTTGAGCTATCTCAGGGCTAATTATATTTCCTAAATGGCGGGTGTATCGCTTAGGAGTGGAAAGACGCAGGTAGTTGAGCTGATCCACCGATTTGTCTAACTCTACTAAACCATCCATTAGCTTACTGGTCCACTTTTGGGGCAATGCCTCTGCCATCACTCGTTTAGTAGTCACAAATTGAAAATGCTTCGCAGAGCCAACCGCTTTAACGCCTTGATAATCCAAAAGAGTGTTAGGCTTATTTTGAACACTGGCTAAATGTTGATCCACGTCTCGCCCAGTACTGATTGCCCAGTCTTTTTCCCAGGCGAGTTCTCGTGGACTATAAGTGACTGCAAGATCATCAGGCTTATCGCTTAAGAAACGCTCTAAGCTAGAAGATGATTTCTCGGAAGAATATCCTACTGGCGCTCCACTTACCATACCAACATTGGGATAGGTGTTTAATATTTCTAAATGAGGAGCCAGCCAACCCTGATAATACAAAACATCGTCATCGGCATAAGCAATAATATCACCTGGAACAGCTTCGAACAAAATCTTAAATGCTCCAATAATTCCTATGTTTCGTTGAGATAATATTAAATAATCTATCGCGCCAATCTTAAGTTGGTTATTAAGATACTCTACTACTTCATCACAACAACCATTGCTAAATACCATTAAATTAAAAGGCTGCTCTGTATGAGCTCTTATGCTCGCTAACGACAATTTTAAAATTTCCAGCCGGTGCTTAAAATAACCATCTAAGCTAGGAATATACGTTACCGTGGCAACTGTAACATTTGCTGGATGATACGAAATACCTTTTCCTCTAGCTGGATTCATTCCCATGCGAGTCATACTTCACTTTTTCCCTTTAAAAGCCACGCTGCACTAAAAACCAAGTTAATTGTCTTATTCATAATCCCAATCTCGCAAAGTATTACCAGCTATCTTTTCAAATATTACCTTATCCCGTTCAATGAACAAGTCCTGCCAGGTTCCAGACTTCCCTTTTTCAAGATTCATAACCAACGCCCCAGCTTGTTTTTGCTGCCATTTCGCGTCTGGATTAGTTTGAATTTCTTTCGTCACTGCTTCTTCAAGTTTTGGAAGCTCACTATCGACACCAAGAAAACTCCACACCCGCTGCATAGTGAGGTAAGGTTTCTCTAAAAGGTCTTCATAGCGTAAGCTTAAGTAGTGTTCAGGATACAGCGTTTTACCTAAAGCATCCGTTTCTTCTACATTTCGAGCCCAATTTTCGGCTGCCTTCCGCAACCCGTTAGAGGTAAAAATAGAGCGTTTGCCTTGGAAAAATGGCTCCGGGTCGGCGGCGAAATCATCCCTAATAGCTATGTCTTGCAGAGAAAGATGCTGCGGGGAATCTATAAAAGCCTGAAAACGATGCGATATCGCAGTATCTCGTCCATCACGAACAATGTAAATCAATCGCCCGTCAGGGTAAACCGCATACATTTGTTTCACAGCCTCACCATCCACCAAACTATTGGGGCTTTTGTCTCCGACAATTGTTTTCCCTTCTCTACGAGCTTCCCGCTCCAACATAAAATCACTAACAGCACGAATGGCCAAAGGAGAAAAATCCTCTCCTCTATTCCAACGATTGCTTCTCCGCGAGAGCCATTCCCGCGCTTCGGGCGAAGAGACCAAACTTTCTAAAAACGGTTTCCGGGTGAAAAAATGGGCTTGCCAATTACAATGCACTTCGGGATGTACCCGAAGCAAACGAGCTAATAAAGTCGTCCCTGAACGTGCGTGTCCGAAGACAAAGAACTTTGACATAGGGAAAAATGTTTTAATCTCTGCCAGTTCTTCGGCGGTTAACGCTCGTAAGTCATCTAAAGTCTCTTGGCGCATCTCGCCGTATCGAAAAACATGCGCGGCCAAAGATAACCTTTGGATAACTTTTTTATATAGGTTCATAAACCTTTCTGCTCCAATTTCACCCATGCCTTACGCAATCTCCGCGAAATATTCCACCGCTTACCTTGTGGTTCTCTTGATACCATCCAACGTTCAGCGCGGCGGAGCAAACGTGTCCACCGCCAACGGGGACGCCGCACCCGGCCAGCTACAAATTCACGGTTCGCCTCTAAAATAGTATACGCGTTTTGCTTGCCTCCACCCAAGGCCACATTAACATGCGACTCTTCCAAGTCATAATGAGCCTGTCCGCCAGGCAGATGGTTATAGTCGTGCTGTTGATGAATAATCATCAACGAGGGAGACAAATCTATCACAGGCCAATTTTGTTCACAAGCATGGTAAATCATCCAATTATCCCAACCTGCCCGCCCAATGGCAAAATCTGGTATTTGGAGGAATAAGTTGCGGGGAAAAATAAAATAGTCAATAGCAACCGAACGTTGTAACTGCCCCCGCGCGTGAGCCTCTACTTTTAGGTCTTCAGCCCAATTGGAGGTAAAATCTAAACTTGTGCGGATATCTAAATCCCAGCGGCGGCCAACCGCCAGAAAATCATCCCCTTGCCCAGCGACTTGCTGCACAAGTTCTTCAAAATCGGGAAACAAAATAATATCGGCATTAATATAAACCAATAATTCGCTGTCACTCGCCTCATGCGCGAGTTGAAAAATAGAACTCACTAAGGGAGTATTCAAATGATTCCGAGCCACGTTTGGCAAATGTCGCACACCATACTCTGCCGCAACTTCTGCTAGACCATCTTCTTCGCCCACAAGAATCACTTCCACATCATCTCCCGCGCGTTGCCAAGACTGAATAGCATTCCGCTGGATGAGATCAATATGAGGATCAGTAAAAGGTTTAGGCGCAGAAAAAATTGTTATAGAAGTCATAATTGATCATTGTTCCATTCGGTCATCTATATCGTAAACGTGTTTGTGTTGCACATCCGCGTTTATTCGTTTCAGTTCTGGCTCACGCTCAAACAATGCCAACACGTCTAACCAAGAAAAATCATCCCCATCAAAACGGGACACCACCTCTCTAACTAGATCAAGGTCGGCGGGGGTATCCACCGTCCAGCGTAAATCGCCAAAATCACGCTCGTGATCTACCAGAAGGATGTTGAAACGCTCCTCGTTTTCGTAGAGGTAAGGCATAACATGCTCGCGCTGGTGGGGATGCTCCGCGTTTTGCCAGGCATCTTCCAGGGCAGAGAAAGTACACACTTCAACATCTAGCCCAATGGGATAAGTTCTTCCCCAGGGCGGCGGCAGGCGGTTGGCGGCAAAATCTGCGGGGGGATTTGCACCCAGAAAAGCCTGCACGGTTTTGTCTATCACGCCGGGATCAATCAGCGGGCAGTCGGCGGTGAGGCGGATGATGATGTCAGCCTCGAATTCTTGGGCAGCAGTATAGTAGCGGTTGAGGACGTCGTAAACATCGCCGCGCGTGTAAGCATATCCGGCTTGGGCACAGAAATCGGCCACGGGCTGGTCGGCAGGGTCTGTGGTGGTAGCCACTACCACCCGGCTAATGGTTTGGGAGCGGCTGGCACGCTTGACGACCCATTCCAACATGGGACGCCCACCAATATCTTTCAGCACTTTGCCTGGTAAACGGCTAGATCCCATGCGGGCTTGGATGATAGCGACAATGTTTTTTTCTGCCATATCTACATTTTAACCTAAAGCTAGCCGATAAGCCTTTAATAATTTGGGGAAGTTATCTTCCCAATTAGCGCGTTTTTCCGCCAGAAGACGAGCAGCGCGTCTCATTTGCGGCAAATCCGCCCGCCCGTGAAGAGCATGAACGATAGAAGACGCCAAATCAGCGGCATCACCCTCCCCAAAAAGCCAACCCACATCCCCTTCTTCCACCCATTCTTTATTCCCCGAAATATCCGACAAAAGAACGGGCGTTCCGCACGCCAAAGCCTCAAGCAGCGAAATAGATGAACCGTCACTGTGAGACGCGCTAACGTACAGATCTGCCGCGCGGTAGTAATCCGCCAGTTTTTCCTTGCTAACTAAGCCGGGGAAGTGAACACGGTCTATCATTTGGGCTTGCTCAAAAATGCGGTGGATGGAGCCAGCCTGCGGGCCGTTTCCCAGCATTAAGAGGCGCAATTCGGGATGTTGTCGTGCTGCCTGGATAAAAGCGCGGGCGACATCCAGCACCCCGTAGATAGGTGCCCATCCCCGCGTAGAGAGCAGAACAAAAGCGTCTTTTCCCCAGCCCAGGCGTTGCCGAATTGCTAGTTGCGCGTTGCTATTCGTAGGCGTGAAATGGTCTAGGTCTACGCCCCAGGGAAAGGTGACAATGCGCTCCGCGTTCATGCCGTAGCCAATGGCTAGGTCGCGGATAGTGTCACAATCTCCCACAAAGGCTGCGCTGTGCCTGAGGGTGTAGCGGGTAGCCCGCTCCCACCAGTGGCTGCGTTTTGCATCTACGAGGAGGTCGTAGCCCCACGAC
>QMOK01000101.1 GCA_003648195.1 Chloroflexota bacterium
AATAGCTTTGGCTTTCTCTGGAGAGCGGGCGGGGCTGCCAACCTTGAACGGCTTGAGTTTCTGACGCTTCTGGTGAGCGTTGGAGACGGGCGATGAAGTGCCCTTCGCCGGGGAGGAGATGCGGCCAAAGTCGGGCTGCTCCGCTCAACTTTGGGTTTCCATTACCCCAGGCGGGACGCCCCGGAGCCAGCCCTCCCCGTTTGGGGATGGGGAAGACCTCAAAGTCGGGCCTTTTCTCCACAAAACGAGCAATTGTGCCCTCATCTTCCAATGGAGCGAAAGTGCATGTGGAGTAGACCAGCGTTCCTCCCGGCCTGACGAGCCGAGCCGCGTGCCAGAGAATATCATCCTGCTGGGCGGCGCAGCGCTCAACGAGATTGGGCGTCCACTGCGCCCGTTCGCGCGGGGATTTGCGGAACATGCCCTCGCCAGAGCAGGGGGCATCCACCAAAACGCGGTCGAAAAAGGGGCCAAATTGCTCGGCTAGCCGGTTTGGGGTTTCGGTGGTGATGGTGGTGTGATGCGCTCCCCAGCGTTCTAGGTTTCGCGTTAGGGCTTGGGCACGTTTGGGATGGGGGTCGTTGGCGATGAGCAGTCCCTGGTTGTTCATTAGCGAGGCGATGTGCGTGGATTTTCCTCCGGGGGCGGCGGCCAGGTCGAGGATGCGCTCTCCCGGGCGGGGGGCTAAAATTTCGGCCACGGCCATGGCGGATGGTTCTTGGAGGTAGTATACGCCGGCGGCGTGAAAGGGGTGTTTGCCGGGCTGGGATTTGGTTTCGCCGAGGGCGAATCCACTTTTTGTCCACAGAAGAGGGTTGAGCGGGAATGGCGAGAGTTGCTGGAATGTCTCAGGGGAGAGTTTGAGCGTGTTCACGCGCAAGCCTTCTCGAATTGGTTGGCTGGCGAGGGCCTCCCAGAATTGGGCGGCTTCTTCTCTGAGTTGTTCATTTATGCGGGCTTGGTAAGCGGGGTGGCAGTCGTTTTTCATGGCGTTTTTTTACCACAGAGGCACAAAGGGCACAAAATTTTTCTTTGTGAACACAAAGGGATTCTTCGTGTACTTTGTGTCTCGCCTTGGCGTGCTTCGCATGTGGTGAGAAATTTATGCTAGAGCGGTTATGGTGAATGTCGTTCTTGCTTCGTCCATAGGGACGACTTTGGCCGGTTGGCGGTTTTCTGGTCCTACGCTGGGATCGGGCATGTTTTCTAAGTAGAATGTTTGCGCGGCGGCGGTGTAGGTTCCGGTTGTGTTTTCTCCTCGGAGGTGCACGACTACGCTTGTTTCTGTGTTGGTGCTTTCAATGATGTTGACGCTGCTTATTAGTTCTCCAGCTTGATTCCAGACTTGGATATCTGCGCTGGGGGGTTTTTGGAAGGGGGTAAAGGCAAGGCGCAAGCGTACCCGTTTGCCATCTGGGTAGAGGTGGGCGGTGAAAGAGTGGATTTTGACTTCTTCGGGGGGGCGGGGAATTTGGGAGGAGGGGGAGAGGTAAATAGTCATTAGTTTGGTAGTTTGAATGATCTGAACGGTCAGGTGGTCTGAATAGTCTAATTGGTCTGGAGGGGGGCGTTTTACTCGTTACTTATTGCGCCAAGAGTACCACGGAATGAGGAGAACGTCAAAAGTGGGAGGAACTGGGGAGCAGGGGTGTTGCCTGCCTGACGGGATGATTGCTAAAGGGTGGTAGAATAGAGGCAGTTATTGGGCAAAGGTGCGACGCACTTATAAAGTGCATTGCACCTCTCACTCGTAAAATATGGGTTTGTTATTGAGGGAGTTTCGCCCTCACTCCACCCCCCGGCCCCCGCCTCTCTCCCATTTTAGGATGGGAGAAAGGCGGGGGAGTCCGCAGGACGAGAGAGGAATGAATTATGGACAAGAAACGTACAATTCGCACATCAGCCGTTGTTCAGAAGCGTGCTAAAGAACTTCGACAGGAAATGACTGAGGTCGAGGAAATACTTTGGGCTGAGTTGCGGAATCGACAATTGGAAAACTTGAAATTTAGACGGCAACATCCACTGGCGCAGTACATTGTGGATTTCTATTGCGCGAAACATAAATTGATAGTAGAACTTGATGGTGGTATCCATAAGCAACAAAAAGAATATGACGCTGAACGTAGTAGATATTTAGAACAACGTGGGTATAGGGTTATTCGCTTTTGGAATCATGAAGTGGAGAACTCTTTGAGTAAGGTGTTAGAAGCAATAGCGAGTAAATGCAGAGATTGACGATAGCTCTTAACTCCCCTTCTCCCATTTTTTGGGAGAGGGGGCTGGGGGGTGAGGGCTAGAACAGGTAAACCAACACCCATCTCCATCCACTATTAGCACCGCCAAGATGAAAAATCATGAAGCAATGTATCGAAAGCAATAGCGAGTAAATATAGCTGACGTGCCGCCCTTACAAGGGTGCAGCAGACATGGAATTGATTCCATGTCTATATGCGATTGCCCTGAGTGGAGGTGCAACGCACCTAAAAGCGGGAGTGCGACGCACCTTGCCTCCCCCGCTCGCCTTGTTTACAATGTATACCCCTCATACCCCTCCGACTACCCAACTACCAGCCAAACGCTTTTTGTTTGGCCGACTACCCAACTAAAAAACTATGAACTATCTCCTCTTCACCGTCTTTGCCTCTGGCCTCACTACCCTCGCTATTGAAATGGCCGCCTCGCGTCTTTTGGGCGCGGTCTTCGGGACTAGCAACCTCGTTTGGGCAAGCATTATTGGCCTCATTCTCATTTACCTCACCGCCGGATATTTTATTGGCGGGAGATGGGCCGACCGCTCTCCCAACTATAAAACTTTTTACACCATCCTGGCCTGGGGAGCGTTTACCTCTGGCGTGGTGCCATTCGTCTCGCGTCCCATTTTGAGAATGGCCGCCACCGCATTTGACCACCTCCAAACGGGCGTTCTCTTTGGAGCTTTTACCACGGTGTTGATTCTCTTTGTTATTCCCATCACTTTGTTGGGAACGGTCTCCCCCTTTGCCATTCGCCTAGCCCTTAAAGACGCCAATCGGGCGGGAGAAATCTCGGGGAGAATTTACGCTATCTCTACTTTGGGGTCATTTGTGGGGACGTTTTTGCCCGTTTTGGTGCTCATTCCCCTTATTGGCACTACGCTTACCTTTGTGGCCTTCGCCGGGTTACTGCTTTTGGTGGCGTTGGCGGGATTGTGGCTTTTCGCCGGAAAACGCGCCGCCCTCGCTTGGGCGTGGATGCCGCTGGTCTTGGCTCTCTTGGCCGTTTTGTGGGGGAGAGGGTCTATCAAAACCACTGCCGGCCAAATCTACGAAACAGAGTCCGCGTATAATTATATTCAAGTCCTCGAAATGGACGATTACCGCTATCTGCGCCTCAATGAAGGGCAGGGTATCCATTCCGTCTATCATCCCTCCCAGCTTGCCTACGAAGGGACGTGGATGCAAGCTTTGGTGGCTCCCTTTTTTAATTCTCCGCCCTACAGGTCGCAAGACGTAGAGAGTCTGGCTATCGTTGGCTTGGCGGCGGGAACTACTGCCCGGCAGGCCACGCTCGCTTTTGGCTCTATTGCCATTGATGGCTATGAAATTGACCCTGAGATTATTCGCGTTGGTCAAGAATATTTCGCTATGAATCAACCCAACCTTAACCCTATCCCTCAAGATGGGCGTTGGGGGTTGGCTCACAGTGGAAAAGAGTATAGTTTTATCAGCATTGACGCCTATCGCCCGCCTTATATCCCCTGGCATCTAACCACGCGCGAATTCTTTGCCCTTGTCCGCCAGCACCTCACCTCCGATGGAGCGATGGTACTCAATGTGGGGCGCACACCCGAAGACGAGAAGCTCCTCGCTGGGCTGGCTGCCACCATCCAAACCGTTTTCCCTTCCGTTTACGTGATGGACCTCCCTTATTCCTACAATTCCATGATCTACGCCACCGTTCAGCCCACACAGGCCGAAAACCTTATCCTAAATTACCAGGCCATCCTTGGGGAAGAGCAACCCTCGTCCACTTTGCTGCATGCCCTAGAGCTAACAATCGCCAATCTCCGCCCCGTGCCCGAGGGAGGCCGGGTCTTCACCGATGACAAAGCTCCTATCGAATGGATCACGAATAATATGGTTTTGGAGTATGTTTTGGCGGGGGGAGAATGAGGGGTATGAGGGATGTGAAGAGTATGAGGAGTATGAGGTTTTATAATGAAAATCATCCAAAAAATTATTAACACACTTACTGCCATCGCCGTGCCCGTTGTCATAAGTTTGGGTCTTGTGCGCTTGTTGCTTACTCCAGCTTTCATTAATTTGGAGTACCGTATGCCTTACTTCCCGTCTGACACTTTCGGATTTGAGCAAGATGAACGTCTGCGTTATGCTGAACTTTCGCGTCAATATTTGGTCAATGACGCAGAGGTTGATTTTTTGGGGGATTTAACCTTTCCCGATGGTGGCGCGCTGTTCGAAGAGCGTGAGTTAAGCCACATGAGGGACGTGAAACTGGTCATTGAGGGAGTTTTTCTGGCATTCTGGGGTGGGGCTGTTGTTTTGGCGCTATCCACTCTTTGGGCGTGGAAACGCGGCAGTTGGAGCAATTACCGCCAATCGCTTTCTTGGGGCGGCTGGTTGACCGTTATTCTTTTGCTGACCATTCTTGTTCTCTCATTGCTCAGTTTTGATGCCCTCTTTGTCGCTTTTCACCGTGTCTTTTTTGAAGGGGATACCTGGCTTTTTAAATATTCCGATACCCTTATTCGTCTCTTTCCCATGCGCTTCTGGCAGGATGTTTTCATCGCTTTCGGCGTACTCGCTGTAGGGAGCGGGGCGTTTTTAGGTTGGTGGGCGGGAATCAGGAAGCCAAGGAATTAATAGGCTGTCAAATATAAAAAGATGGAGACTCTTGTGTAGTATTTGTGCAAAAAGGCAAGATAAATCTTGCGTTACGGAACGTAGCGCGACATTTATGTCGCTCTTGCACATTTTTTACAGATGAGCCAAAGATGGTTTGTGTAGGGCACGAGAGTGCGTCTCTACGAACATAACGCTCGCCGCTAGGAAGCAGAAAAACAGATGCCCCTAAAGGCTCAAGGTCTTTAGGGGCATTCTCTTTTTTGAGGTATGAAAAAGCAGAGGGTTTAGCTTACGGTAATTCTCCCTTGGCAATGATGGTGTAGTTGACCGCGCTGATGTCGAAACCGTCTTCTACAGAAATGGTTAGCTCATAGTCGGCTGTTTCTCCATTGGGAATTTCATCATAGAGAGATGTGTAGCCAGTGGCTAAAAGTTCACCGGTTTCGGGGTCATATATATTTACTATTACTACAGCGCCTTCCAAGTTCTCGCCAGAGTTGTTCTCCACTTTTCCAGTAAAAGTGGCCCCCCAGAACTCATCAAATTCATTACTGTCATCCGTGGTGTTTATATCTACATACACTGTACTGCTGTCCCATGTCCAGCCAAGGTCAACTTGCACAGTGTAACTATCAGCAATATCGAATATGTTTTCGACATTATTCATGGGATTCCAGTAATCGAAGTCATACGTTATGCTTTCTCCAGGGGCTAGAGAAGAGATTGGCAACATGCTCAAGCGAGAAGCGTCAAGAACGTTTCCATCTGCGTCGTAGATACCCGCGATAAGGGCGAGGTTCAAATTGACGTCACTGTCGTTTAGTAATTCGCCAACTAAATGGAAATAGCCATCGGAATCGTAGTAGTTTCTTTCTCCCAGATAGGTAACAGAGTATGCGTCTTCTTGGTCACCTACTTCCACATCGGTATAGATGGTGAAATCGGTGATATTTTCTGCGCCTTCAGCGGGTATGTCCATTGAAACGCAGAAAGGCCCAGATGCGCCGGGATTCAGGTAGCTAATTAACGCATTAGCATAATTAGCTGTTGCAATATTGCCATCAGCGCCGAAAGTGGCTGCGGCAATATTGCCGATTTCTATAGGGGTGTCACCATTGTTAACAATCTCTCCGGTGACGTTAATATAATTGTTGCCCATCGTCATCTTTGTGCCGCGAATTTCTACCTCTGCTCGCGCAATATCTGTTACGCTTTGGCCTACTATCTCGGCAGTGAACGTCTCGACAGTAGGTATTTCTTCCCAGAGCGAAAGAGTGAATGGGGATATTTCACCGGGAGCAATATTATATAGCGCGGCATAGGTTATTTCTGAATAGATAGAATTTCCATCAGCATTAAGCGCGGAAATTTCAATTTCTATATCGTCTACTGCTCTATCGGTGTTGTTTATCAGCAGGCCTACAACATACCAGTAACCATAGTTATCCTGATACCAATTCAGCGCGTATGTTCCCAGTTCCCCTTCTGGGACTGATAATTCTGGAGCTGTTTCTTCGACTACTTCGGTGGGAGCCTCTGTAGGGGGTGGTGGTTCAAGAGTTGGGGTGGCGAGCGGGACAGGCGTTTGCGTTGGTTCGGGGAGCGGTGTGCTTGTTGGTTCAACGTTTCCGCTAAGCAGGTTGCAAGCGAGCATGAAGCTAACCAAGCCTAGGCTAAAGATGAGTAATCTAAATCGTTTTTTATTCATAAGAATTTTCTCCTTATACATAGAAAGTACATGGAATCACTTGGCAGTAAAAAATAATCAGTAGTGGTATTTAAGTAAGTGATGGTACTGTCATTGCGAGGCGTTTTTTGCCGATAGCGAAGCATACTCTTGAGTAAGCAATCTCCCTTGTTGTGCCGGAGACTGCCACGCTCCGTAAATTCCGCTCGCAGTGACAAGCGCGTCACTTATTTGAGAGCCACCACCAAATAATCATCCCTGCCTGTTACTTATTACCTTGTCATGCGCCGAATTTCTCTAGCCGTTCGGTGTGGGCTAAAGCCAGGGACATAATGTCGGTGGCGGGGAATGTTCCCAGGCCGCCGCGGGCGCAAACCCGCTCTCCGAACGTGGTTTCAAGGTCAGGGCGAATATTTTTGGGCGCCCACAACAACAGCGGAACTGTATGCCAAGAGTGTGACTTCATGGCCGCTGGGGTGGAGTGGTCGCCTGTCACAATTAGGACGTCAGGTTTTAGAGCCATGAGGTCGGGTATTGCCCGATCTACTCCCTCAATTATCTTAACCTTGGCAGCGAAATTGCCATCTTCTCCGTAGCTATCGGTTTTCTTGATGTGGGTGAAGATGAAGTCGTAGTCATTCCAAATTTCTTTTACCGCCGCGAATTCTTCTTCTGGGTGTGTGCCTTCAAATTCAATCACATCCATGCCTACTAGACGCGAGACGCCTTTGTACATGGGATAGACGGCTACGCAAGCCGCTTTGAGTTGGTACGCGCTCTCATATGAAGGAAAGCCAGGGTCTGTGGCAAATCCGCGCAGAAGGAAGCCGTTAGCGCGTGGTTGGGTAACCAGTGCTTGGTGAGCCTTGGTAATCCATTTGTTGAATAGCTCTGCGCTTCGTTCCGCTTTGGGGTTTTGGGCTTTCGCTTGTAGTGGGGGAACGCCAGTTGTTTGGGGGTCGGTGTCGTTGATGGCCGAATCCAGGCCTTCTCCGCGCATGGCAACTACAAAGCGGTATTCTTTTACTTGGCGAACTTCTATTTCTACTTCGGGGATTTGAACCGTGTTGAGAATTTCGACTATGGGGGCTGCGTTTTCATGAGAGATGCGTCCCGCACGCCGGTCGGTGATGTTGCCATCCGCGTCCAGGGTGCACAAGTTCCCTCGCGCGGCGATATCGCCTTTCTTCACGGGAAGGCCCACTCCCGCCGCGGATAAGGCTCCACGCCCGATGGCAAATTCCAGCGGGTCGTAGCCGAAAAGTGCCAAATGGGCCGGTCCCGATCCGGGCGTGATTCCCCGTTGGATGGGGATGGTTTGTCCCAGGCAGCCTTCCTGGGCTAATTTATCTAGGTTGGGAGTGTGGGCAGTTTCAAGGGCTGTCAATCCACCGGTTGTGAAAGGTATTCCGCCAATTCCATCTAAGACCAGAAGAACGATTTTTGTGTTGTTTTTTTTAATTAGAGGATATAAGTAGTCGTGTGGCATAATTTTTCCTTGTATGGCGAATCTCCCCGTCCTAGGTTGTGCGACGAGGAGATTCGATGTTCGTTTTTTGATGTGGAGGCAGGTTAGCGGATGACTTTTTCTGTCTCTTTGTCGAAGACTTGCATGTTGTCCATGTTGAAAGCAACTTTGATGGTGTCTTCCATGCGTGCTTTTGTGCGCGGGTCTACGCGGGCTATGAAGTTGTGTTTGCCGCTCTTTAGGTATAAGAAGATTTCGTTTCCCATTAGCTCTGTAACGTCAACTTCGGCTTCAATTTCTTGGGGGGTGATGCCGGGGGGAGCGTAGTGGGGGTCGTGGATGTCTTCGGGCCGGAGGCCAAAGATGATTGATTTGCCAATGTAGTTTTGGAGGGGGGCTTTGCGGTCTTCGGGAACGGTGACGGTGAATGAGTCTGCGTCAACGAGAATGTCGTTGCCTTCTTGGCGAATTTGAGCGTTGAAGAAGTTCATGGCAGGGGAGCCAATGAAGCCGGCCACAAAGAGATTGTCGGGGGTGTCGTAGAGTTTTTGAGGGGTGTCAACTTGTTGTAGTACGCCAAAGTTGAGGACGGCGATGCGGTCGGCCATGGTCATGGCTTCTACTTGGTCGTGGGTTACATAGATGAATGTGGTTCCTAGGCGTTTGTGTAGTTTCGTGATTTCGGAGCGGGTTTGGACGCGAAGTTTGGCGTCTAGGTTGGAAAGCGGCTCGTCAAGCAAGAAAACTTTAGGTTCACGAACGATGGCGCGTCCCAGGGCAACACGTTGTCTTTGACCACCTGATAATTGGCGTGGTTTTCTATCTAATAGGTCTTGAATACCTAATATTTCAGCGGCATCTTGTACGCGGCGCTCAATCTCTTCTTTGGTGTGTTTGCGTAATTTGAGTCCGAAGGCCATGTTGTCGTATACGGTCATGTGGGGGTATAAGGCGTAGGATTGAAAGACCATGGCAATGTCTCTGTCTTTGGGGGCAACATCATTGACCACGTCGCCGCCAATTTTGATGTTTCCCTCAGAGATGGTCTCCAGGCCAGCTAGACAACGCAGCGCGGTAGATTTTCCGCACCCAGAAGGGCCGACCAGGACGAGGAATTCTTTATCTTTGACGGCAAGATTAAGTTTGTTTACCGCTATAACCTCATCGAAACGTTTTGTGACATTATCATAAGTTACACTAGACATGAACCTTTGCTCCTTTTATGCATTTTAACTGTAGTTTACGCGTTGTTAGATTTGTAATTGGGGGTAGAATTTTAATGGTACATAAACTTCAAAGTCCTATTCTAACATAATTTTAAGATGGCGGGAGTATCTTCTCAAGAAAAGTGTACTCAAATTCTGTGGATTAGCAACTTTTGCTCTTGCCGTGCTCGTTGAGTACAGATAGCCAAGCATATTTTTTGAATAGGTAACTAGCTACCCGACAGTTTTAATTTGGACACGGATTGACACTGATTTTCACGGATTCTTTTTTTGACTCCACTGAAAAAAGGGTAGAGAGCATTCAGGAGTGGGATGAAAACCTCGTAAAACAAACTTTTTTGATGATGCTGTCCCTTTTTGGCATT
>QMOK01000102.1 GCA_003648195.1 Chloroflexota bacterium
GAAACCCTGTCAGCGCGGCTAGAAAAGCCGAACGCTGAACGGGGCCGGCGTGAATGATGTCTGGCTTCACATCTCGGATCACGCGCTTGAGGTCAAGTAAAAGGCGCAATCCATCGCGAAAACGAGCTTCTTTTTGCCCTCCAGCCCAGGGGATGATTTCTATCCCTGCGGGGATGGGGCGGTTTTCCCAAGCGCGCCCTCGATTTTCAAGACGGAGGTAGAATACTTGATGCTCCGTTTGGGCGAGGGCGGCCAGAAACCGGTGGTCGTGGGGGGTATAGTCGCGGGAAAAGTAGAGGATGCGCATAAGAAAACAGAACCTTTTTCTTATTTAACAACTTTGCTATGAGCTAATTCTTGGGCCGCTTCTTTTGAGGCAGTCATTTTCTCTTTTACATTGTTTTCTATCCAGGCATAAGTGCGTGCCATGCCTTCTTCTAAGGATATTTTTGGCTCCCAATCCAGCACTTCTTTCACTTTGGTGTTGTCGGAATTTCGGCCTCTTACGCCTTCTGGCCCAGCAATATGTTTCTTCTGAATTTCTATGCCAGCGATTTCAGCGACCATATCTGCTAACCCGTTAATAGAAATCATGCGGTCTTGGCCCATGTTTAAAGGTTCATAATGGTCGGAGTGCATTAGTTTGTGAATACCGTAGGTAATATCATCAATAAAGCAGAATGAGCGTGTTTGCTTTCCGTCTCCCCAGATTTCGAATTCGTGGTTTCCGGTAAGTTTTGCTACAGCGGCTTTGCGGCAAAATGCCGCTGGAACTTTTTCGCGGCCACCTTCCCAGGTTCCGTGAGGCCCAAAGATGTTGTGAAAACGCACAATATGCGTTTCTATACCATAGGCTTCACGGTAGCGCAAACAAAGCCGCTCGGTCACAAGTTTCTCCCAGCCATAGGCATCTTGGGGTTGGGCGGGGTAAGCGTCATCTTCTTTCAAAGGGGTAACTTCTGTCTCTTCTTGCAAATATTCAGGATATACACAAGCAGAGGAGGAGTAGAGGTAACGCTTCACTCCATTGACACGCGCGGCTTCAAGGGTGTGGGTATTGATGAGTATGTTATTGTGCAAAATTTGAGCGTGATTGTAGGAAATAAACCCCATCCCGCCCATGTCGGCAGCGAGGGCGTAAACTTCTTCTACTCCACGAGTGGCTTGAAGACAGTTGTCCCAGCGGCGCAGGTCAAGCAGTTCAAATTCATCGGCTTGAGTATCATCAAATTCGGGGTGTTTAATATCAACTCCGCGTACCCAATAGCCCTGTTCTTTGAGATAGGTAACAAGGTGATTGCCGATGAAACCACCGGCGCCGGTAACTAGTACTTTGATTTGTTTTGACATGTGTAATCCCTTTTGATTTAGTGTATCAGGTAATTAAGTAATGAGGTAACAATGTTACGAGGGTTTTGGTTCATTTGCCTAGTGGCTGTCAAGCATGAATTGATAGCTTGTAGTAGCGAACGAGAGTTCACCAGCCTCTAAAACAGGCACTCTCGTGCCCTACTACGAACACATCAAATTACATTTAATAGCCCACCAAGTCAGTCCAGCGGAGTTCTTTGCCGAATGGTATATCTTGCAAAGCTTTGGTTCCAATGACCTGGTTTATTTCGTAAGGTGGAATAGCGCCAGGCGTGGCGGGGCGAAGGGGTTCTACCATTTCACGAGCAATGGTTTCACCGGCTTTTATGCTGCGAGCGGCACGTAAACAGCGGCGTTGAACAATGACTGTGTCTTGCTCGTTGCCAGCTACAAATTTATCGGGTGAGCCCAGTGCTTTTTCTAATTTGCGGGTTTCGGCAACCATTTCTGTCCAATCTTGGGGATTGGTGGCGAATTTGTGATCTGGGCCTTCGCGGTCGTTGTCATCGGTGAAGTGGCGTTCGATCACTCGCGCTCCGAGGGCTACCGCGCCTAAAATTGCCGCCAGACCATGGGTGTGGTCAGAAAGCCCTAAAACAACATCAGGGAAGATTTGGGCGTAAGTCTTGAGCACGTTGAGGTGGATATGTTGGTAATTCTCCGGGCTAGCGGTGTAATTAGTGTTGCACTGCATAAGCACTACTTGGTCGTTCAGGGCGGTCACAGCCCGAACAGCCCGAACAACATCGGCTATATCTGAAGCGCCGGTCGCCATTAAAAAAGGGACTGGTTTGCGGGCCATGTATTCCATCATTTCTATCCAGGTAATAAGCCCTGAACCGGCTTTGTAAGCGGGAACATAAGGTTCTAGCATGTCGGCGGCTTCAAAGTCGTAGGGAGATGAAAAGTAATGAATGCCGGCTTTGTCACATTCTTCCTTGAGGATGGGCGTCCACGCGAAAGGCACAGAAGCCCCTTCATAAACTTCGTAAACCGATTTTTTCCATTTTGCTTGATGAGAAACCTGCCCGCCCATGGCCTTAAAGCCATAATCTGAAACGATTTTGGCAGCCCGAAAATTCTGAAATTTGGCCGCGTCCACTCCCGCTTCGGCGGCTAGGTGGATGAGGGCTTTGGCGCGTTCCAGGTCTCCATCGTGATTGGCGGCGATGTCGGCTATGAAGTATACAGGATGGTCATGTCCAATTTTTGTTTGTGCTATTTGAATTTCAGGCAAATTCTTCATTTTGATCTCCGAGATGAGGTGACGAGTAATGAGTGATGTGTGAAATTACGTTTCACTCATTATTCTAATCTTTCGTGGATAACCCTGTTGATAAAGTTTATAAAAACGGTCTAAATCTGTGGATAACTTGGGGGTAGAGGCAGTTAAACTGTGGATAAGCTTATCTACACATAAACTGAGATTAGGGGAACGGGAGGCTTCTAGTCCCGCCTTGCTTAGGAATGTAGGACGAATGAGGGCAGGATCAAAACCAAACTTTTCGGCAATTTTTACTCCGAATTCATATTTGCTTAAACTTTCTTGGCTGCCTACGTGGTACAAGCCATGCAGGTTTTCCGCCAACATGCTCAAGAGTACCTCTCCCAAGTCATTGGCTAGCAGAGGGTTGACAAATACATCTGTAAAGCCCATCACTGTCTTGCCAGCCTGGAGGTTGTTGAAGAAAAATTCCGCCAGACTGCGCTTGCCGCTTATGCTCCAGCCAAAAAGGTTGACGCGGGCAATAATTGCTTGGGGATAGGCATCCGCGACCGCGCGTTCGCCGGACAGTTTCGTGCGGGCGTAAACGCTGAGGGGATTCGGCGCATCCGTTTCTGTGTAGTTGCCTTTTTTCCCATCGAAAACGGCGTCTGTGGAGATGTGCGCCAGGCGTGCTCCCATTTTCCGGGCGGCTGTGGCTATCATGCCCGGAAGTTCGGCGTTGAGCTTGCGCGCTAGCGTGGGATTGTGCTCGCAGGCTTCTAGGTTGGCTAGAGCGGCGCAATGGATGACCCAGTCGGGGCGGGCGGCTTTGAAGATGCGCTCAACTTCGCCGGGGAAGAGCAAATCGCTTTGGATGACTGTGAAGCCATCCCCCTGGAGGGGTTGTGTGTTCACCACGCCAAATACGGTGTGTTCTTTTGCGGCTTCTAGGGATATGTTCAATCCCAGTAATCCGCTTGCGCCCGTCACTAATATCCGCATTAGCCTAATTTGCCTTCCTCGTGTGCTTTCTCAAAAGGCTCAATGATATTTTGGATATCATCTTTATCTAACCAAGCCTTATTTTTGTCGCTAGAATATTTGAAACCATCTTCAACCGGCTGACCAAGTTTTTCCCATTCTCCGCCGAACCAAAAGGCTTCTACGGGTTGAACAACGAACATGTTCTCTAGTTCTATTGTGGAGCGGGATTCGTCTCGGGAAATGAGTGTTTCGTGCAATTTTTCGCCGGGGCGAATGCCAATGACTTTTATCTCGGCGTGAGGGGAAACCGCGCGCGCCAAGTCCATGATGCGCATGCTGGGAATTTTGGGGACGAAGACTTCGCCGCCTTGCATTTCTTCGATGGCGTGGGTTACAAAATGCGCCCCTTGTTCCAGCGTCAGCCAGAAGCGGGTCATGCGCTTATCGGTGACGGTGAGGGTGTTGTTTTCTTCTCGCTGGCGGATGAAGACGGGAACCACGCTCCCCCGGCTGCCGACTACGTTCCCGTAGCGGGTGCAGCTAAGGCGGGTTTTGCGCCCTCCGGCGTAGGCGTTGCTCTGGACGATGAGCTTTTCGGCGGATAATTTGGTCGCTCCGTAAAGGTTGACAGGGTTGACGGCTTTGTCGGTGCTGAGGGCGAGGACTTTTTCTACTCCGGCGTCTAGGGCAGCGTCAACGACGTTGCTGCTTCCTAAAATATTGGTTTTGACGGCTTCCATGGGGTTGTATTCGCAAGCTGGAACTTGTTTGAGGGCGGCAGAGTGAACGACAATATCTACCCCCTCCATGGCGCGGCGCAAGCGAGGGAGGTCGCGTATGTTGCCAATGAAGTAGCGCATATTGGCTTGGTCGAAACCGTTGCTTCGCATTTGATATTGTTTTAGCTCATCGCGGCTGTAGACAATGATCTTTTTGGGGTGGTGTTTCGCTTGTACAATCTCGATGAATTTTTTTCCGAAAGAACCTGTTCCTCCGGTGACTAATATGGTTTTGTTTTTCCAGTTCATGTTTTGCTCCATTGTGATTAGTAAAGAGTAATAAGCAAGGTCGCTTTTTGTTCTTTACTCGTTATTTTTATTTTTTACGCTTCATTCACGTACATGGGTTCTCCCACGAGATAGCGGAAAGTATCTTCAAATTTGCTACGACCTTCTTGGCTGAGAACTTTCTCTAGGGGCCATTTATTTGCGTTTTTCCAGAAGTGTTGGACGTGCCAGGGAAAAGGGCGCGGGTAATCAAAAAAGAAGCGGTAAGCGTAAATCCAGGCTTGCTCAACTTGTTTTTTAGAGAGGTTTCTTTCTGTAGGATTTTCAAGAAGATTCACGAGGAAATCAAAATATTCTTTCCAAGAGTTGGGGTCTAGGGTGAAGCCTTTTTTGCGGTAATGGGTCTCGCCCACTACAATGACACTTAATCCGCTCATGGCCATTTCCATGCCTAGGGTGGTGGTAAAAACTGTGGCGAAGGAGGCGGCTTCAACCAAGTCGTAGCTATTTATAGCCGCGTCAGCGGGAATGATGTGGATGTGTTCGGGGAGGTTTTCAAAATAGCTTTCTAATATCTCGTAAACGGAGGGACCCCAGCCTAATTGTTCGCCGGGATGAATTCGAATCACTAGCTGGTATTGGGGGTGGTCTATGAAGTATTGAATAGTGCGGGTTAGCCATTCTGTCATGCCTTTGCTGAAAATTTGGCGTCCGAGGGTTAGGCTGTCGCCTAAAACGTTGGTGGGAATGAAGACAATTGGCCGCTGGTCTAATCCCAGTTCGGCACGTACTTTCTCTTCCCCCTGGCTAGCTGTTTTTTGCCATTGGCGGGAGGAATTTTCCCACAAATCTACTCCTTGGCGCGCGGAGAACATTTTTTTAATGCGCTCCCATTCTTCTTCGGTGAGCGGTTTGTCGTGATAGACGTCCCACATTTGATCGGTTTCTTGGCGCATGACGTCTCGGTTTTGGGCTAGCCACATTCGTTCGTGTTGTTCGCCGAATTCATAGGTCACCACTTGTACGCCGAGATAACGCGCAATGTGAAAGATAACGCCGAATTCCAGGACACTGCCGTTAGGTACCACAACCACGTCTGGGGTGTTGTTTTCCATCCAAGTTAAAGCGGCTTTGGCTAAGGCTGAGTTTCTTTTCATGCGCAAGCGATATAAGTCGCTATCTCGTTCGACATCTTCGCGCAACAAAGAGTATTTGACATCCCGCAAAGATAGTTCTTCTAATTTTTCTATTATTTCATGGGGTAATTGCTTACCAGTTGCTAAGTTTCGCATGGGAACGAGTTGCAGCAACGGTTTTGTTAATTCTAAGGATTTTTCAATGTGCGCGTCTTGACGTTTGAGGTTAGATTGATCTTCTTCTTCTTGCCAGGTGGTATACGGTAAATATCCGAATGAGATATCATGACCTAAGCCAGCTAAGGCTAATCCTGTCAAGGTCATTTGGCGCATCCAAGGTCTATAGGCGGCGAAAACAAAAACTTTTTTTCCAGGCTTAGCAGTTTGCCTGGCTTTTGTGGCTTCTTTGCACCACTGCGGTAAGCGCTCTTCTACTCTGTGCAGCGAAAAGGAGCCGGGAGGCGGGTAATTGGCTTGTTGTAAATACCAATATAGCTCATCGGCAAACGGAATTTTGCGAATTAGTTCTTTCAAAAAATCAAGAGGTTCTCTCTTTTTCATGGTGCTTGATGCCTTTTATATCTGGGTAAGGATGAGACTTAAGAAGTTACCCAATTTGATTTATATCCCAATTTAGCCGAGGACGTATGACGCCTCTTCGTCTTTCTGCCCACTGCTTTCCGGGCGCGCCTAAGCCATCCACGTTAAATACTAAGGCTCGCAAGTCTTGAAAGAACCGTTTGTTACGGTAAATACTAGCATTTGTTCCCAGAGCGTAACGGCCTTCGTTTAGCGTATCGGCGGGGATTACGCAGCGGCTAATGTAATGTCCCGCGGGGCGGGTAGCCATGCTCTCATATTCCGCGGGGCTATCTGTGTCGAATGATGTGAACACGTATACGCCTTGCATATCGCGTAGATAAATACCTACCCTAAGGGCTTGGATGGGGTTATCGAGCGCGTACTCAATTTCTATGGTGATTGGCTCTGTAGAGCGCATAACATCTACAACTTGTCCTTTGCTGTTTTTTACCCGCAGGGCAATGGGGTGAAAAGGAGAATCCGCGGGCGGGGATTCTTCGGCTGTCCAGGTTCGTTCACCTGTTTTAGAAAAGCCTGAGGACATGTAATAATCTATCGCCTTTTGGGTGGGAGCGCGGTATACCAACTCTCCTTTTTCGAGGACTATGGTTTCTTCTGTCAGGCGAGAGATAGCGGACATGTCGTGGCTGACGAATAAAACCGTGCGTCCTTCTTGGGCGACATCGCTCATTTTGCCCAGGCATTTGCGCTGGAATTCAGCGTCCCCTACGGCCAGCACTTCGTCTACGACCAAGATTTCCGGCTCGAGGTGAGCGGCCACCGAAAACGCCAAGCGCAAGTACATGCCGCTAGAATAGCGTTTGACCGGGGTATCAATGAATTTCTCTACCCCAGAAAAGGCCACCATTTCATCGAATTTATGCTCAATGTCGGCGCGTTTCATGCCTAAGATGGCGCCGTTCAGATAGATATTCTCGCGTCCGGTCAGCTCAGGATGAAATCCGGTTCCCACTTCTAACAAAGAACCAACCCGTCCGCGAATTTGCACATGGCCTTCGGTGGGTTCGGTGATCCGCGAGAGCACTTTTAGCAAGGTGCTTTTGCCCGCTCCGTTGCGGCCAATCACGCCCAATACTTGGCCTCTCTCCACTTCAAAGGAAACGTTTTTCAAAGCCCAAATAGCGTCAAGGCCGTTGCTGTCTTTGCCCGCTGGCAAGCTTTTTTGAATACGCTTCAGGGGCGATTTTAGCGTTTTAACAATAGTATCTCGCAGCGTGGCGTATTTTTCGGGTGCGACGCCAATGCGGTATCTTTTACTTACATTCTCAACACGGACAACGACATCACTCATAATTTACACCACATCCGCAAAGGTGCGTTCCATGCGGCGGAAATAAAACAAGCCGCTAATTAAAATCAAAATTGATATCAGAACCGAAAGCGACAAAGTTAAAGAAGCGTTCGCGCCTAAATCTGTTCCTAGCAGCGCCCATCGGAAGCCTTGCACAACTCCCGCCATGGGGTTTAAGGCGTAAACAGCTTGCCATTTAGGAGAAACTATTTGCGCGGAGTAAGCCACAGGAGTCGCGTATAGCCAGACTTGGGTAAGGAAAGGGATAAGGTAACCGACATCACGAAATTGAACATTGAGGGCAGAAAACCACAATCCCACACCCAAAGCCGTTAACAATGCCAACACTAAAAATAAAGGCAAAGTCCAAATAGCCGAAGTAGGTTTTACGCCATAATAAAACATCATGCCAATCAAAATTACAAAGGCAATCCCAAAATCAACCAAACCGCTAATAATAGACGAGAAAGGTATCACCAATCTCGGAAAATAAATTTTCGTGATCATATTGCGGTTGGCGACCATAGAATTGCTTGTATCGCTCAGCGCCTTAGAGAAAAGCTGCCACGGCAAGAGAGCGGTGAATGAAAATAATTGGTATGGCATACCCTCAGAGTCCAATTTAGCCACACGCCCAAAAATCAGCGTAAAGACAATCATTGTCACCAATGGCCTAATAATGGCCCAAGCCGCGCCCAGCAAAGTTTGTTTGTATCTAACTTTTATATCCCGCCAAGTCAGAAAAAACATTAATTCGCGGTAGCGCCAAAGTTCTCGCAACTTTAAAGCCGACCAGCCGCTAGTGGGGTGAATGTCGATTATTTCTTCTTGAGTTATTTGTTTCGATAATTCAGTCATAGGAATTAGTGATGAATGAGCTTTTCCACACGGGGATGCTTCGCAGCGCTACGCGCTGGGGAATGGGCGCATTTTGCCGGGGGAACGGGAAACCACTCCCCCGGCGTTATCTTATCTAGCGCGAATCCCGGTTTTGGCGGAACCAGTCAATTGTGCGTTTAAGCCCTTCCTCAAACGCCATCTCAGCCTCAAAGCCGAAAAACTCTTTGGCGCGGGTTGTGTCAAGAGCGCGGCGGGGTTGCCCGTTGGGCTTACTGGTATCCCAAACGATTTCGCCGCTGAAGCCGGTCAATTCGGCTATGTGATGAGCCAAATCTTTGATGCTGATTTCCATGCCAGCGCCAAGATTGACCGGTTCGCTGGAATTATATCGCTCGGCAGACAAAACGATGCCACGCGCGGCGTCCCCAGCGTAGAAAAACTCCCGCGTGGGAGAGCCATCCCCCCACAAAACAACTTCTTTATCACCTCGTTCTTGGGCCTCAATCATTTTACGAATCAGGGCTGGGATAACGTGAGAGGTCTCCAGATCAAAATTATCGCGCGGGCCGTAAAGGTTCACGGGCAATAAAAAGATGGAATTAAAGCCATATTGTTGGCGATAGGTTTGGGATTGAACCAAAAGCATTTTCTTTGCCAGACCATAAGGGGCGTTCGTCTCTTCTGGATAGCCATCCCATAAATTTTCTTCTTTGAATGGGACAGGTGTAAATTTTGGGTAAGCGCAAATAGTGCCAATAGCCACAAATTTCTCTACGCCAGCCTTCCAGGCCTCGTGCATAAGGGGAACACCCATCATTAAGTTTTTATAGAAGAATTCAGCCGGATGGTCGCGGTTAGCGCCAATACCACCCACTACTGCCGCCAAGTGAATGATTATGTTTGGTTTAGCGTCACTCAGCACGCGCCGAATATCTTCAATGTTCGTGAGGTCATAATCCTCAACATGAGGTATGAAAATTTCAGTCGCGCCGTGTTCGCGGAGCGTCTTTTGAACATACGAGCCTAAAAAGCCGGCCCCGCCCGTCACGCAAACACGTTTATTGGCC
>QMOK01000103.1 GCA_003648195.1 Chloroflexota bacterium
ATAATTATTGAGAGGTGGATATTGAACCGTAGCACACAAAACCCCCGCAGAGTTCAAACGCTTCTACGGGGGGGGGGCTTAATCATTCGGGCGGGTTGCTATTCGTGGACGTCTCCGTCTGCGTTGGTATCACGCAAGGGGAGGGGATGTCGCCCGTGAGACCCCAGGAGGTAAAGGCCTGCCCCATGACGTACCACTTCCCGTTTGAGGGACGATAAACGCTTATGTCTGTATCCCCATCCCCATCGAAGTCGGCTACAGCTTTTGAAAGCACGATGGCAGAACAATCCCTACCACCATCACGAATTATCCAATTATCCTCGTCAATCATATTGGTTCTGGCAGATTCACCGGCGCAATAAGTGCTAAATCCACCGCCAAGCCAAACCGCGCTTTGAATGTTTTGCGCGTTCCAACCGATTAGAGGGCATCGTAATTGGTCGTTGAAAGTATTATATTATCAAACATGTGTGAGGCATCAGTTAGAACTTCCACATTCTAGTTTCCGATGTTTTGGTTGAATGAGAAAGCATTAGCGAACATATTTCTCATATTCGCTACGCTGCTTACATCCCAACCGCTAATGTCTTGGTTAAAGGCATGAGCACCACCAAACGCTTCTGTGGCGAGGGTGTGGTTTACCCAATCATTCGGACGCATTGCTACTCTTGAGTGTTACGCCTCTATATTTTGTATTGACAATCCCCCTCCTCGTGCTAGAATACTTACCGACCGTTCAGTAAGCAAGGAGCGTTGGGGAATGGCCGTACTTTTGGGTTCCCTTTCCCACCCCCGGGCGGGTTGGGCTGCGCCCCCGTTTCGGGGCTGGTTATGGCTCACGAAATTATCACGGTTGTTGGCTGTTCACACCTCCTCAATCTTCCAGAAAGATTTATAATTCTGGGAATTGCGAGGAGTTTTTTACGATAGCGCAGTATGTTTATGTATTTCTAGTTTTAGAAAAAGGTAGGCAGGTTATGAAAAAGAATAACAAGAAGTGGTATATCGTTGGAGCGGTTGTAATAATTTTAGCAAGCGTGGCTGGCTTTTTTGTTATCCGTGGAAACCAGCAAAAAGCGGATGTACGTGCTAATTATCAGACCGAAAGGGTAGAGCTAGGCGAGTTGGTTTCAATCATTGGCGCTACAGGGAATGTGCGAGCCAGGCAAAGCGCGGTGATAAGTTGGAAAACCTCTGGCACGGTAGAGGATGTGACCCTAGAGTTGGGAGACACCGTTTCGGCGGGGGAACTGCTAGCCAGCCTGGAGCAAACCTCACTGCCGCAGTCGCTTATTTCCACTCAAAGCGAGTTGGTGAGCGCTAAACAGGCTTTGAGCAATTTATTAGATTCTGATTTGCAGTCGGCTCAGGCTTTGCAAGCTGTTGAGGCCGCCGAGCAAGCCTTAGAGGACGCCCAGAACCCTAAATTGGCTCAGGCTACGGCGCAGAAGGCAATTGCTGACGCTGTAAAGGCTTTAGATGACGCGGAACGACAATTGTATAATGTTCTAAATCCCATTGAGGAAGAATATGTAGCCCTAACCAATCAGCGTTCGCTTGATGGCGTCATAGAAGATTTATCGGCGGCTACTGATAATTTAGCAAACGCCTGGAACGCTTATCAGTTGGTTGAGGATAAGGCTTTTGATGATCCTGAAAGATCTGAGGCTAGAAAAGCTTTGGATGATGCCCAATGGGCTTATACTTTGGCTTATTGGAAATTCAATGAACTTCATGAGGGCGGAGAAAATGATGAAGACGATACCGATAATCCTAATGATGCTGATAATGAAATTGATTATATTGAGCTGCCCGCTGTATTAGGTCAGGTTACTTTAGCTCAAGCTAATTTAGCAGACGCTCAAAAAGAATGGGCACGAATAAAAGATGGTACCAGCCCAGGCAATTTAGCCGTTCTTGAAGCCCAACTGGCTGACGCGAAACGTGAATGGCAACGCTTGCAAGATGGCCCTGACCCCGATGACATCTTCGCGGCAGAGGCCAGGGTAGCGGCAGCCGAAGCGGCTTTGGAAGCCGCCGAGCTGATAGCTCCATTTGATGGAACTATCACTCAAATAAACGTGCTTCAGGGCGACCAGGTTAACGCGGGGACAGTGGCTTTTCGCATTGATGATCTTTCACTAATGTACGCCGACATTCAGGTCTCTGAAGTTGATATTAATAAAATGGAAGTGGGCCAAAGTGTAACACTTACTTTTGATGCTATTCTGGCTCAGGAATACCATGGAACAGTGGTAGATGTAACTCTGGCCGGAGACGAGGTTCAGGGCGTGGTCAACTTCAAAGTCACCATAGAGATGACCGATGCGGACGCGCAAGTACGTCCGGGGATGACGGTAGCGGCCAATATTGTTGTAAACGAACTGCAAGATGTTTTGTTAGTTCCCAATAGAGCAGTTAGAGTTCAGGATGGCAAACGTGTAGTTTATGTTTTGCGTCTTAGCGGCCCCGAAATGGTTGAAGTGGAGTTAGGAGCATCTTCTGACGCTTATAGCGAAGTAATTGGCGGCGACTTAAAGAAAGGGGATGAAATCATCCTCAACCCGCCATCTGAATTTGAAGCCCATGCCGGCGGACGGCCATTCTAACGAACGGGCGAAGGATACAGAGGAACAAGATGCAAAAGTCACAAAAAACGCAGAATGAGCAGAGGATAATATGAATGATATAGTAGTTAAAGGCCATGACCTCACCAAGGTATACACCATGGGCGAAATGCAGGTACACGCCCTGCGCGGTTTGTCCCTGGAAATAAGAAAAGGGGAAGTGGTCGCCATTATGGGGCCATCTGGCTCTGGGAAATCTACCCTCATGAATATTTTAGGGTGCTTAGACCGCCCTACCAGCGGCGAATATTACCTGGATGGGGTTAGCGTAGCAACCATGAACGATGACCAATTGGCGAAGATACGAAACCAGAAAGTAGGTTTTGTTTTCCAGACCTTTAACCTCCTCCCGCGAGCCACAGCCCTGTCGAACGTAATACTCCCCTTGCGATACGCCGAAGACCGCAAAAATCATCGTCAGCGCGCAGAACAAGCCCTCGCTGAAGTAGATTTGGGGGATAGAATGAACCATCGTCCCAATGAACTTTCTGGCGGCCAGCAACAACGAGTAGCCGTTGCCCGCGCCCTGGTCAACAATCCAGCAATAATCATGGCAGACGAACCAACCGGCAACCTAGACACCAAAACAGGTGACGCGATGATGGAATTATTACTGTCCCTCAACAAAGAAAAAGGGACCACCTTAATCATCATCACCCACGACCCAGAAATTGGGCAGCGGGCCGAAAGAATTATCTACATTAGAGATGGCGTTGTAGAAAGTAGAGTAGCAGCATGAACATATTACAAGCTTTTTGGGAAGCATTAGAAAGTTTAGCGGCCAATAAAATGCGTTCGGCATTAACTATTTTGGGAATAGTAATTGGTGTCGCGTCTGTAATTGCCATGTTAGCCATTGGCGCGGGCGCAGAAAACACAATCACCGGTGAAATTCAAGGCGTAGGGTCAAATTTGCTCTTTGTACTTTCGGGGGGCGGCAAAGATGTTCGCAATCCCCAGCACCTTACCACAGGGGATACAGAAGCCATTAATGACCCGTTCCAAGCCCCTTCGGTGAAAAACGCTGCCCCGGCCCTACAAGGCGGAGGAGAAGTCTCTTACGCGGGAGAAAGCACAAATACCAGTATATACGGCGTCACGCCGCCCTACGCCGAAGTAAGAAGCATAAACCTCTCTGAGGGCGAATTTATTACAGAGGCACATGTACTAGGAAGAGCGTCTGTCGCTCTTTTAGGAACAGGGGTAGCAGAGGATATATTCGGGCGAAAAAGCGGGCTGATAGGCGAAACCGTGCGCATTGAAGGGCAAAACTTCCGCGTCATTGGCGTCTTAGAAGAAAAAGGCGGTTCAGCCTTCAGTGATGAGGATGATCAAATCATCATCCCCATCACCACCGCTCAAACCCGTCTAATCCGGCGATCCACGCAAGACAGGGTAGATGTGATCTTTGTGCAAGCCGTTAGTGCCGAAGCCATTCCCCAAGCGTCTGAAGAAATTTCCCAAATCCTGCGCACTCGTCACCGCTGCAAAATAGGCGAAGACGATTTCACGATCATCACCCAACAAGACATGATTGGCGTCGCGTCTTCTATTACCGGCGTGCTAACCATCTTCTTGGGCGGCATCGCGGCCATCTCCCTTTTGGTGGGCGGAATTGGCATCATGAACATTATGCTCGTCTCTGTCGTTGAACGCACCCGTGAGATTGGTTTGCGCAAGGCTGTAGGAGCCAGAAAACAAGACATCCTAGTTCAATTTCTGGCGGAATCGCTGTTGCTTAGCGTGGTGGGTGGAATGGTTGGAATTGGCTTTGGATGGGTAATTTCTACCGTGGTGGGGAAAATAGCAGTAGCCAATGATGTTGCCCTCAACCCCGCTATTGACCTAAACTCCATTTTGTTAGCCACTTTATTCTCTGTTGCCGTGGGATTGTTTTTCGGGATTTATCCCGCCAACAGGGCGGCCAGCCTGCAACCTGTAGAGGCACTGCGGTACGAATAAGGGTGGTGCCAGGGGAGGGGCAATGGGCCAGAGTGGGCGTATTGCCCCTCCCCTGGGTTGCGCATATAGCAATCGCTCAAAATTTTCTTGGTGCATTGCATCCGCTTTTGGATGCGCTACACCAAGCCTGCCCGTGAAATCCAAACTACAGCGCGTTTTCTCTATCCCCCAATCCTCTCTGCCAGTTTTGCCAATGGCTACTTGACGCACCTATAGGTTTGCGTTATGCTAAACAATAAAGAAACGCACAAATATACAAAAGGATGCTAAAAATTATGTTGGGAAAAGAGCTAGATATGAAAATGCAAAAACTCCCCGATAATTTAAAAAATCAAGTCTTTGATTATGTGGACTTTCTGCTAAACAAATATCAAACCGAAAAAACTCCTGTAGTAAGAAACAAGTTCAAATTTGATTGGGAAGGAGAATTGTCAAACATCGAAGAGAAGTTCACTTCTGTCGAATTACAAGAAAAGGCTTCAGGGTGGAGATAATGTTTTTGGCTGATACAAATGTGTTTTTGGAAATACTCCTGAACCAGGATAAAAAAGAAGAATGCAAAAAATTCCTGGACGAAAATAGTGAGAACCTCTACATAACGGATTTTTCTTTACACTCTATCGGTGTAATTTTGTTCAGATACGGCAAAGAAACAGCCTTTCAAAAATTCGTTGAAGATGTTATGCCTAATACACAACTTCTCACATTACCGATAGAGCAATATAGAGAAATCGCAAACATCAAGATGGGTCTTAATTTAGACTTTGATAACGCTTATCAATACTGCGTGGCTAAATATTATGGGGCAAAAATAGTTACCATGGATAAGGATTTTGAGAAAGCAAAAAATTTAAAAGTTTTGTTCTTGTAAGACGTCGTTTCAAGTACTCTACTCAGAATAAACTAATCTCTTTATGAAATTCAAAAAACGCATTTATAAAAATCCATCAGCATTATGGTGCGATTTTAAATACGTATTTGCGAGACGCCCTCTAATCAAAAAAACTATGCGCGGGGAATTGATCTCAGAAGCTTTTCGAGAGCGGCTTATGCTCACAGTTACCGAAGTTAACGGGTGCCGCTATTGCCACTACTTCCATGCCTCTGAGGCTCTAAAAGCCGGTATCTCCGAAGAAGAGCTAAAAACATTCGTTGACGGAACAATACCCGACAATACCCCGCCCGAAGAATATCAGGCTTTGCTCTACGCTCAGCATTGGGCAGAGAATGACGCTCAACCAGACCTTGCGCTCGCTGAAAAACTGCATGAAACTTACGGGGAAGAAACCGCCGCTGCCATTCATCTCATCCTGCGCATGATCCGAGTTGGTAACTTATTGGGAAATACATGGGATTATTTTCTATTCAGAATTTCATGCGGTCGTTGGGGAAAACCAGATAATAATAAAAGCAAATAGGGAGCTTCAGAAATCTGAACCACCAAATATAGAGAAAACTCAAAGGCCGTCTGTAAAAGTCATGTTTTCCGACTCCCAAAGTACCATTTTAAGCTCAGCTATTTAGTGCTTTTAATGCTAGTGGTATCATATAGGAGAATTTCAAGAGTGGTGCCATTCAAACTCATATATTTTAAGGAGTATACAATAAACATGGAGCATAAACTAAAACAACTAAAAAATATTCTAGCCGAGGTGGCTGACATTCAAGGAGCCGCCAATTTACTGGAATGGGATCAGCAAACGAATATGCCCCCCAAGGGCGCGGAAGCTCGCGGGCATCAACTTGGCGCTCTTAGCCGTTTAGCGCATATCAAGTTTGTAGCGCCCGAAGTTGGGAAACTGATCGAAGATCTCTTGCCTTACGCCGAAGGATTAGACCCGGATTCTGATGATGCACGCTTGTTGGAAGTCACCAATCGAAAATACAAAAAGTCTGTAAAAGTTCCCAGCGATTTTGTAGCTGAATTTGCCAGAGTGACCACCATGGCGCACGGAGCTTGGGAAGAGGCTCGCGAAGAAAATGACTTCTCTAAATTCCAGCCTCACCTAGAAAAAATTGTGGACCTAGACCGGCAATACGCAGAGTTTTTCGCGCCTTACGACCATGTTTACGACCCTCTCTTAGATACCTTCGAGCCAGGGATGAGCACCACTGCCGTAAAAAAAATCTTTGAAGAACTGCGCCCGCAGCAAGTAAAGTTAATCCAGGCCATTGGAGAGCAAGAACAAGTCGCCGATGATTTCTTGTATCAAGAATTTGAACATCAGGCTCAATTAGATTTCGGGAATGAGGTAATTACAAAATATGGTTTTGAATGGGATAGGGGACGCCAGGATGAGGCCGCTCACCCGTTTACGACAAGTTTTGGCATAGATGATGTTCGCCTCACGACTCGAGTGCAGCTCAACCACCTCAATTCTGCCATTTTTGGCACATTCCATGAAGGGGGGCACGCAATTTACGAACAGGGAATCGCTCACAGTTTAGCGCGAACCCCGCTGGCAGATGGCGCTTCGCTTGCGGTTCACGAATCCCAATCAAGGATGTATGAAAATTTGGTAGGACGTTCGTATGATTTCTGGGTTTATTTCTACCCCCGCTTACAAGAATTCTTCCCCAACCAATTTGCCAAAGTCAACCTAGAAACTTTTTATAAGGGCATTAACAAGGTAGAACCATCTCTCATTCGAGTAGAAGCCGATGAAGCTACTTATAACTTACACATTATGCTCCGTTTAGAGCTGGAAATTGAGCTAATGGAAGGCAAACTAGAAGTATCTGATTTGCCATTTGCTTGGAACGCCCGCATGGAAGAATACCTTGGAATAACACCTACTACCGACACAGAAGGCGTTTTGCAAGACGTCCATTGGTCAAGCGGTTTGTTGGGATATTTTTCAACTTACGCACTCGGCAACTTGATTTCAGCGCAATTGTGGGAAAAGATTAACGAAGATATTCCCGATTTATCTGGGCAAATTCAATCAGGCGAATTCGCTGGCCTGCTAGGGTGGCTGCGGAAGAATATCCATTGCCACGGAGCAAAGTTTAAACCCCAAGAGTTAGTGAAACGAGCAACCGGTTCGGAAATTGATTCCGCGCCTTATATGCGTTACCTAACAAAGAAATACGGAGAAATTTACACATTATAATAATGTAGGGACGTGCCCCTCGCGGTCGCCATAGTAGGGTAGGATAGGACTTGCTCCTATCCTACCCTACCCCTGCCCCACGGTTTTTGACGGTGCAGAGATGGCAAGGGAAATGAATAAACACAAAGAGAGTTTATGGGAACCATACTTTTTATTGACGATAATTTAGATACCTTAGTTCTCTATCAGAAGGCCGCGACAATTGTGGGACACAAAGCTATCATAGCAGCAAGTGGAGAGGAAGCGCTAACCACAGTTATTGATATTCTTCCAGATTTAATTGTCTTGGATTTAAATTTACCCGATATGAGCGGATTGACACTAATTGAGCAAATGCGGGCTAAAGAATCAATGAGAGACGTTCCCATTATCATGCTTTCTGCCTCATACCCAGGAGAAGCAGCAGATAAAGCAATATCATCTGGCGCAAATGCCTTTTTAAGCAAACCAATTTCTCTTGAGGCTTTTTTCGCTGTTATTGATAAGTATCTGTAATTTTTTCAATACCTCAACTATGAAACTCTCTCCTCTGCTCGGCGTGTTTGTCATTTTGGTATCTATTTTTATAGGCGGATGTTCGGTTATCCCACTTCCAGAAGAATTGCCTACTTTGATACCAGAAGACCACGTTCCCACCGTGATAGCTCTTACCGCGCAAGCGTTGATTGACGAAAAAGTCTTACTCCCCACAAAAACCCCCATCCCAGAGCCAGTTGCAACAGAGATTGCTGCCCCCTCGCCTTCTCCAACTGAAACCGCTCCTCCCACGCCAGAGCTAACCGCCACGCTTGAGAATCGGCCCTCACCCACCCCCACGCCTACCATTGGTCTTGCTTCCACGCCAGAGGTTACTCTCCCCGCCCGTATCCCTTATGGGAAAATACAATTTCTCGCGCCGGGTGACCTCTCCAAGGTTGTATCTCCCATCCACCTCCACACTTTTATCTCCCCCGGAAGTGATGGCGAAGTATGGGTGGCGCTTTTTGGGGAAGATGGGCGTTTGTTGGTGCGGGATGTTTTCACTTTAATAGCTGAGGGGGAATACAAAGTTCACCTTGTAGAAGATTTAGAATTTGAAATTTCGGGGGTAGCAGAAACCGCTCGACTTGAGATACGTACCTACGATGAGCATGGACGATTGGTCGCTTTGGCTACGCAAGACCTGGTTTTGCTTTCTACGGGAACTTCCGATGTCAATTTGCCCAGAGACCTCTACGAAGGCATTATTATCCAACAGCCCGTTTCCAGCACACTCATTCAAGGGGGTGAGCTTATTGTATCTGGAATTACGCGGCACGCGCCTAAGGACCAATTGTATGTGGAATTGGTGGATAATAGAGGTTCAATTGTTGGTTCGCAAATAATTGGGGTTTCTGAGAAGGAGCTAGGGGAGGGATACAGCCCATACGCGGGGAAAATCTCTTACCAGGTGGGCGGCCCTACTTGGGTGCAGGTGCGGGTCACCGCGCGTGATGGCCTTATGTCTGGCGTGGTTCACGTCTCTAGCGTGGTTGTTTTGCTTAGCCCGTAGGGAATATCTATCCCTCCCGTATTAATCGTAAATCCACTTGGTTGAAATAGATTGTCTACTGGGATTTTCCAGAAGTAATCATTGAGACTGACATTGTGTTCTTGTCCCCAATATCTCCAATTGTTTCCTGGTGTATATGTGCCAGTAAATCCTACGGTGTCATTTTCTGAAAATAGCGTCTCAGGGCCTGCATTATATATGAGTCCATTTAATG
>QMOK01000104.1 GCA_003648195.1 Chloroflexota bacterium
CTGACTAGTTGCCATAAATTGCTTACCCCGATTTTATTCTTCAATTATTCAATGCCAAATTTAGATTCGCTAGATAATCTTTTCTGCAAGAATTATAGCCGAGTGACCTCTAACATGCAATTGCGTTTACATTTTTGGCAAGCATATATCCCAGGCGCTTTCTAAAAGGCAAAAAAGATTCCAGAAACCTGAATTTCTAATATTCTGAAAAGCTGCTATTTTGCTCCCATATTTTTTGGCAAATACGTTATACTTAAAACATTAGTAACCGTTCACTCCCCCCTAATAAAAAAGCGTTGATGTGGCACTCTGAGAGAACGTTTTTTGTGAACGAAGAGTTTCCCTCTCGTAAACATAGGAGATTCTTCGGGAAAAACGCCCTCAGAATGACCCGTCATTGAACATTTGCGGGAGGGGAGTGAATAATTACAAACATTAGGAGTTTAAATTTTATAGAGGAGCAAGGAGAAAATATGAAAAAGCGAAATAAAAATTTACAGCTGAATACACAATATATACGCTTAATGATAATTATTTTGTTGCTGGTTGGAGCCAGCTTGGCCTGCAATACCCCAAGCGGAGAATCAAGCGAAAGCACAAGCGGAGAAAACTTAGGCGAGGTAAGCATAGCAACCGCTGTAGCGCAAACCATGGCGGCCAAAGCGGAAAACAGCGATACACCGCTTATTCCTTCTACAGAAATCCCCATAGCAACTGACACCCCTCTCCCCACGGCAACTGACACTCCTCTCCCCACCGAAACGCCCACCCCTGGCCCCACCGACACCCCCACACCAACTCCTACCAACACATTCACCCCCACGCCAGACGTCCCCATGGTACAAGTTTCAGTGAGCACCAATTGCCGTCAAGGGCCTGGCAAAGTATACGACAAGCTAGGCGCTCTGCTTGTGGGCGAAGAAGCCGAAGTTGTTGCCAAAGACCCCGAAGGTTCATATTGGTACATCCGCAACCCCGATAAAAGCGGAGGCTTCTGCTGGCTTTGGGGAAACTACGCCACCACAGTAGGTGATACCGCATCCCTGCCGGTCTACACCCCCGAACCTACTCCAACCCCTTCACTTGGCTTTACAGCCTCTTTTCACAACGTAGAAGTATGCGGGAACTGGTACATAGAATTTAGCATTGCCAATACCGGCGGAATTACCTTACAATCGGTGAGCACTACCGTTACCGATAATAATACCGCTCAAACAGTTCATTACTCCAACAATAATTTTATTGGCGGGGATGGTTGCAGCGTATCTTCTAATCAACAAGACCTAGTTGCCGGAGAAGCCGGTAACACCCTGAGCGGTTGGCTCAATAACAACCCCGCTGGTCACAACCTTAGCGCGACAATTACAGCTTGCACCGAAAATGGATTAGGAGGCACCTGCGTCACGCAGAATTTGACGTTTACCCCCTAAAAATCTCTTTTTCTGGGGGATAATACTATTTCTGCGAACGTTGTCGCTGGGCCGGGAAGGGTGAACCATTTTTGGCGTGGCTGAAATGTGTAACCTGGCGTTGCGTCCGTAAAATTGCGCAGTGCCTTCTTAGGCGAAGAACGTCGCACACCAAGGAACCGTGATGCTTAAAAGCAGCGCGGTTCTTTTTATAACAACCCCCCAACTTGCCAGACGAAAATCATTAGCCCCGCGCCTAAAATCCCCAACCCTGTCCCCGATATGGTATCTAAGGGATAGTGAACCCCCATAGCTACCCGCCCTAACGTGACCGTAAGGGCTATCCCCGCCGAGAGCGCGTAAACAGGCCATGAGAATTCCCAAAACGAAGGGATTACCAACGCTAAAAACCACACTCTAAGGCTGTCCCCGCTGGGGAACGAGAAATCGCTGGGACGCTGGGGTTGAAGCAAGGTCACATTTTCGGGGAAAGACGCAAAAGGTCGGGGGCGTTTCACCAGGAATTTGATTCCCCGCTCAAGACTGGCTGCCAGGCCGTAAACTCCCCACGCCACTAATCCGCGTTCCCAATCACAGAAAGTTAATATTGCTAAACACGCGAGAGTTAATGGTGTTCGCCCCAAGAACCATAAACGCTGAAATAAGGCAACTTTAAAAGTTTCGTTTAGGAACTTATATAAAAAATGAAAACATCGTGCGTCAATCTGACCAATTTTTTCTTGAGTGTGTAGAAAGCCAATTCCAAAGAGGGCAATTCCCCCCCAAAAAAGGGTAAGCGCGTTCACGGTAATTTTTCCAGCATGTCGGGCCAAACAGGGTAGAACATGAGCCATTGTTCTGGGGCTTGCTGGATGTAGCCGGCAACTATCTCAAGAACCATTTCTACGTTTTGTTTAATTTCTGCGAAGCGGTTAGGGTGTCGTTTAAGCGGAATTAGGCCAGATTGCATGATTTCATACGTTCCGCTGGAGCGCATTTTTACTCCCAAAACAAGGATAGGTACATCGGCGGCAAGCGCTATTTGAATGTATCCCACGGGGAGTGCGCTGGGATGGCCGAAGAATGAAACCATGTGTTTTTTCTTGCGTACTTCAACAGGGCGGTCTATTCCAGTAGCGACTATACCGCCATTTTTTAGCATTTCGACAGCATGTAAAAATGTATTTTCCTCGCTTAATGAGATGATTTCCATGCCCATGGAGTTTCTGAACTTGTTTTGAATTTTATATCCACTAGATGGGTTTGCGTATCCTAAGAGACTTGCCTTGAGGCCATAGATCGCTAGTGCTCGCAGTGCGAGATCAAAATTGCTTGAGTGCGGAGCTACGACAAAAACGCCTTTTTCTTGGTGGCTTAGGGCAACTATTTTTTCGATTGCATCTGACTTTGGATATAGTTGTAGGATTTTTTCTGGATTATTAGAAGTATGGTAAAGGTCGTAATAGCATCTCCCAGCGTGTTTGAGGACAGCTTTGGCTTTTTCTTTCAATTCTTTAGATGAGAGTTCGTTTTTGCCGCTAATAACCCATTGATTTGTTTTAATTGCCTTAACCAAGGGCAAGTTTTTCATATTAGTTATTGTTGTGGCAATGAGATTGCTAAGCGGCAAGCCGATTTTGGGCGGCAGAAAACGTCCAATAGCTATGGCTATTGATAACCCGTATTTGCTATTGAAGAAATTTTGAAATTCCATAGGCGGCGTTTGTAATTTGCTTTAGCTATTTTTAGCGGATGTTTTTTTCAATGTGGTAAAACCTTCAATAAGCACAGGAAATCCACGTAGGAGGCATATTACTACACTGATCCAAACGAATGTTAACGTTATGACGTGTACGGGGTGGTTCCAGCTAGATTGCGCGGTTCGGAGACTTAAGTTTAGCGTTAGTGTAGAGAAAGCGATTGCTTTGGCTACTCCGTAAGTAGACCGCATTGTGCGAGAAGAAACTAAAAATTTGCTGATGGGGGATTTGAGTTGTTCAAAAGCAGCTTTTCCCTGGCGCATTCCAATTGCCCTAATGGCGTCTACCATTGTTCCTCGCGCAATGACAACTAGGGGAATGCAGACGGGAATTAGGTTCATGTCAGCGAAGACGACCCATAGTACTAACTCTAAAGTCCGGTCGGTGGCAATGTCTAGCACGCTGCCTAGCAAGCTTGTCTCGCCCCGAGAACGCGCGATTATACCATCAAGAGTATCCATAAGAATGATGATGATTATGAACGGTACGCACCACATTTGGACGGATGCGTCTCCAAAGTATAGTAAACTGATATAGATAAAAAGAAGTGGAAATCGTAAAAGGGTTATTATATTAGCCATAATTATTTACATTGAGGTTGGAAGATGGTCATGTGTGGGCGTGAATTCGTGATTTTCCAACGCTAGCGGACACCCGCCGCCACATTCTGCTAAGACAGGGCATGTTTTACATACTTCGGGAACGTATTTTCGTTCTCTGATACTGACGGCCAGTTCGTGTTCCCAGATTGTATTCCATTTGTCGGTGAGGATATTCCCTAATTGATGGTAATACGATTGGCAGGGGATGACGCCTCCATCGGGTTCGACGCACATGTTATAAAGGGCGGCACTGCACCCTTTGACGCCTAAATTTAACTCCATAGGGTCAAAGTGGCAGTATTGAGTGGGCGTATACCAAATGAGGCGTTGGTCAGCAGCTTGAGTTTTCTCTTTGGCAATTGTTAGGAGCGGTTTTAGCTCTTTTTCGGTAAGTCCGCTTCCAACATCTTTCCCGCGCCCTGAGTAGATGAGCGCGTTTAGGCCGATTGTGGGAACGCCAATTTCGGCCAAGAAATCTAGTGTCTCGGGTAAAGTTTCGTAATTGTTTTGGAGCATGGTGGTGTTGGTCATCACGTAGAGAGGAGGGCTAGCTAAGACGTTTTTCACGCCAGCAATGGTTTGCTCCCAGGCTCCTTGGCGGTTGACCATTTCATCGTGAATTTGCGGGGAATGGGATTCTACGGTGATTTGAACGTGGTCTAGGCCGGCAGCTATTAGATTTTGGACGTATTTGGAATCGCTCAGTCGCCGGGCGTTTGTGTTCAGGCCAGTGATTTGCCCTTTGGCTTCTGCGTAGGCAATGAGTTCTGGCAGGTCGTCTCGGAGGGTGGGTTCTCCGCCGGTGAAAACTATGTGGGGAATGCTTAAGTCCCAGAGTTTATCAATGACCTTTTTCCATTTTTCGGTGGTGATTTCTGGGCAGTTGCGGCCTTGGATGTTGTAGCAGTGGAGGCAGTTGTTGTTGCAACGGTAGGTGATTGCTAAATCCATTCGGTAAGGGGCGGTGGGGTGCATACTGAATGGGGCTTCTATTTCTAGTTGGGGGAGCGAGCAGATTGGGCATTTGTCGGGGAAGAGCAACACGTCTAAATTGTTGGTGACGCGCTCAAAATCGGCTTGGGCTTGTTCAGGGGTGACGTGATAACGCTTAATGATGGCACGCTGTGCTTCGTCCGCTGGGGTTTTCTCCAGATGCAAATAGGTCATAAAGGCCGCTGTGGGGTTGAGATGGACGACGCGATTGGCGTTGATCATCAGTGTCCCGTGTCCATCAGGGTCAAGGCGCAGGTGTATCCTGTTTTTGCTTTCTGGGGTTTGGGTGAGGTAGTGATGTAGACCGGGAGACGGGAATGAATCCCGCCTGAAGATTGATTTTATCCCGGCGATAATGGAATTAGGCATGTGGTTTCATTGGGACGTTTGGCGGCAGCATGTTGCTAACGCTTTTATCGTCCCCCTCCAGCGCAGGCGCACGCACAACCGGCGCAGGCACACGCGCAGGCGCAACTGCTGCCCCCGCTGCTACTGCTCCATCCACTGCTAGAAGATTTGGGGATGGGGTTGGTTTTGTTGGTAATGCGGTCTGTGAAATTGGTAATATTTCCTACCACGTCACCAGAGAAGCTTTGGATGCCTGACACCATGGAGGCCGCAAATTCTCCTCCGGGCAGGTTGGGCAGTGAGAGGGTTTGTTTTCCTGAAGGGCTGGGTGCAGAGGTGCGCATGGATGGTGTTCGGCTTCGGCGCCCGAAATTGGGGTCGTAGCGATGCCACCAAAGGGGAACAAAGACTGGGCCTTGGCGGAATACTTCTTGGGTGCGGTTTTCAAAGTCATCATCGAGCATTGTCCAGCCCATGTTGTCGTTGTATTTTTCGCTTTTTACTTCGGGTGTATCGGCTGCTTCTACTTGAGACCATGCTTTTTGCATAATGCTTTCGTAGTATTTGACGCTTTCTTTGTGGCTGAAACCTTTCATCTTTTCTCCGACACTTTTGATGAGGTCTATCATCAGGTCTTGGAGTTCTGTTTTGCGTTTGCTTTTCGAGTTTGTTTTGAAAGCGTTTAAGAATTGAACTTCATATTTTCGCAAATCTTTAGGAATGGGGTCGGCAATTTTTAGTTTTAGCGGGTCACGGCTAATTACTTGGGCCGCGCTTTTTTGGAGCGTGGCGAATAGAATCATCGTGAGGATTTTGTCAGGTGTTTTTTCTAACAAAATTGCCGCTTCAATGGCCGTTAAGCCGCGTTTGATGCCATTGCCTTCTATTTTCATTTTGGGCGGGAGGTATTTTAGTTTGCGTTTTTTGGATTGTTTGATGGACAGTACAATAATGAAAATGATAAAGAGAAATATTCCCGCCGGACATAAACACCCCATGATATCTTCAGACGATAGGCCTAATTTTTGCCAGAAACTGGGGTTTGTCACTGCCGATTCGGGCACATATTGTGCGGGGAATGATGCTCCGAATTCATATTGTGTATAAGCATTGGCGTTGGGATTGTTCCAGGTATAGGTGATGCGCCCTTCTGGGTCGTGGGCGGCAAGGGGAGATTCAGGAAAGCCGCTTGGGGCGGCGTGCCAGCGAGGTTCTTCGGGTTGCACACCGGGAGGAAGGTGGTAAACGACAGTTAAATCTGTGTTTCCAGAGACGTATTTGGCATCAAACCAAGAGGGAGAGAACATGGCACTGGCGTAGTTATCCCCTTCGGTGTCGGGGTAGAGTACGTTTTCAATAGCAATCACAGAAACGTAAACCATGCCTTTGGCGCCGGGGGCAATAGAATAGCCTTCCAGACCAATTGCAACTCCCGTGCCTCTGCCCTGATACTCTGAAGTGGAAATAAAACTAAGCGGTTGCCCATTAACTTCGGCGTAAATATTGCCGGTGCTGAAATTCCCATTGGGTAAGCCAAGGTCAACGAATTCAATGGCATGGCCTGAAGGGGAGTTGGAGAAGAAGAGCGAATATTCCAGCGATAGTGTTCCATCCGCTTGCCAGTAGGCGTGAACTACTTCTGTATTTAGACTGAAATAGTAGTCTTGCGCCAGCGCTGCACTGGGAAGTAGGAATAAGGCCAAAAATATGACGACAAAAATAAGCCTTTTCTTCATTGATAACCTCCGTGTTACCATTTTGGTTCTTCGGTGAGTTGATATTCTGTGCCGCAATACGGACATTCTACCATTGGCGCTCCAGCAACCAAGGTAATGTTTTCAGATGTCAAAGTTCCCCCGCACGATTTACATTTCATGGTCTCAAGATTCACATCCCCAGAGAGGTCAATGTTCATGGTCACCTCTTGTTCATCAGATGCTTTTTTGCGCCCTGCTAGCCAAATTAAACCTAAACCAATAGCAGCACTGATGCCCCCCGTAATAATATTCCCCGGATTACCTTCGGGGCTAAAGGCCGACCAAATAAAAAGAACTCCAAAAAAAATAAGAATGGCTGCTACTATATAGGCAATAATTTTCCCTGCGCTCATATCACACTCCATAGATTATTAATAACTTGACAATTTATCCCCAGTCTTCAGGCTTCAATTTTCGCTCTCATTATACCATTCCTCGAAGCTTCGCCAACTTTCGTTTTAGACGTTCTAGCCTATGTTGCAATTTTGGTAACCACTCTGCGCGTTGGTGTTGAGGATAACGCGAGTCTTGGACGTTTTCAATCGCTTCCAGCGTCCAATGCAGAGCTTCGGCGAGATCTTTGTTTTTGTGCTCGTGGATCTTCGCCAGCTCCACATTGGCGTAAATCTGCCCATTTCGCGCCGCTTCTTCCCAAAGGTGTATAGCTCGGGCTAGATTCCCTTGTTTTTTGTGTACCAGGGAGAGGCGTTTTACTCCCTTCCAATATGCCTCAACGGGGATGTCTTCTTGGGCCAAGGCGCGTTCATAAACGCTCGCCGCTTGAGCAAACTTCCCCAAATCGGCGAATAATTTTCCAATAGGCAGCATCTCTAAGGGATGTTGTACACTATCGCCAAGCGGATGCGCCAGCATAGCCGCAGTTCGGTTGAGCAGCGCGGCCATAGAGACAACATCCATATCATTATGGTAAAAAACGCTTTTCAGCGGCTGAGCGTTTTTCGTTCGCAAATACTCGAAGAATAAATCTGGTATTTGCCAACCGGGAATGTCCTCTTCGGCGCGTTCGAGTCCTAAGATGTGAAACTCTATCTCTCCCAAAGTTCGGCTTGGTAACCGCTCTTGCCAAATTCTTCGGGCGAGGTGCAGTAAGTCAACGTGAGCGGCGTTTTGAAGCGGAGCTTGCCACCCGTGGGCGCTATAGCGCGTTTTGAGGTGTGGCATATCGAACGATTTTCCATTGTAGGAAACTATTGCTTCGCATGGGGCTAGAAATGCCTCCAGAGCTGCCAATTGCCCGGCTTCCTCGGCGGGGTCACGCATGAAAAATTGCGCCAAATGGAACTCATCTCCCTCAAAGCGTCCCACGCCAATTAAAAACGTATATATCCCCGCGCCACCAGAGAGGCCGGTTGTTTCAGTATCAATGAACGCGAACCTTTCTAGCGGCAAACTGGTAAGCCGTGGAGTCTTGGCCCAGGCAGCAATAACATCAAGAGACGCGGTGGGGCGGAGCGGAATATTGCCCTGCAAAAAATTCGCTGGATAGCGCTTTTCCACTACAAAAGCGTCCCCGTGAGGTGTCTCTTGCCATTTACCGGGCAGCACGTCTTCAAGACGATTAAGGTTTATTTTCTGCGCTGGGGTGGGGATATTTTCCGCGCCTACCTGAACTCCGAGCGCTCTGAGTTTGTCTGATAGTGAATTCATCTGGCGTTATTTTACCAGAGGGAATTGGTTGGTTGTGAAATTGGAGTTCAGAAAGTTGGCAGATTGGTAATGTTCAAATCCTGTGATAAAATTCTCCATGTTCCAATACTTAACATTTTTACACAGCAGATATTCCGCGCTTTGAAACAGGTTTTTCAAGGAGACCTATGCCTCACAACAACACCTTTAACATTATCCTCTTAATCGCCCGCCCCGCCGCTGGGAAAAGCGAGATCATTGACTACTTGCGCCGCACTCCGCTCCCTGAGCGCATAGAGCGTTTTCACGTTGGTGAATTTGAAGAAATTGACGATTTCCCCATGCTCTGGACGTGGTTTGAGGAAGATAGTATTTTGGATTCATTAGGGCATCCACGTTTGCACACGGACGAAAATGGTAATTTCAAATACCTATATTTGTGGGATGTTTTGATTGAGCGTATCTCTTTGGAATATGCCAAAAAGTTGCGTGAAGACCCCGCTTATCACGCCAAAAATACAGTCATCATTGAGTTCGCACGTGGAAGTGAACATGGGGGCTTTGCGCGTGCCTTTGAGCATCTCAGCCCAGAAATCTTGGAAAAATTAGCCGTGATGTATGTTAACGTCTCTTGGGAAGAGTCTCTTCGTAAAAACCGCCAACGCTTCAACCCCGACCGCCCCGGAAGCATCTTAGAACACGGTCTCACAGATAGCAAAATGAAAGAAATATACCGTGAGATAGATTGGGAAGAAGTCAGCGCGGGAGATGAGAAATATCTCACCATCCAAGGCGTTCGTGTTCCTTATGTGGTTTTTGAAAACGAAGATGACGTCACCACCGAGCGTGGAGACGCTCTGGGGCAAAGATTAGAAGAAAC
>QMOK01000105.1 GCA_003648195.1 Chloroflexota bacterium
GGAGCGCAATCCCTGGCGAAAAGAGCATGGGGTAGAGAGTATTGGCTACACCGAATATGATTGGGAAGCAATTGACCGCAATCTGGCCGAGTTCCGAGAAGATAAAGAGGGCGCGACTATGCCGTGCATAGACCTGCTCACCGACCAGGAAGATCAATTGCTCACTAGTTTCAAAGGGCTGCATTATATGGTTATTGAAGGGCTTTACGCGATCAAGGCTGAGGCTGATGTACGGGTTTTGATTGATTTAACGTATCACGAGACTAAAAAAGCTCAGCTTGTGCGCGGGAAGGAGAAGGTTAACGTTTGGCGTATGAGCGTACTAGAGCGTGAACACCAAGTAGTTCAGTCTTTACGCCCGCTGGTGAATCTGTTGGTCACGAAAGATTTTGATGTTGTAGAAGCGTAAGAGACGGGGAAGTGGGGACAGGTCACACTGAGTTGCTTTCTTGTAAAAAGAAGTGATGCCAAGTGAAGTGTTAAACAGAAAACGGACGCCTTATTGCGGCGTCCGTTTTGTTTTTGGGGAATAGGAAACTATGGCTTACGGCCAAATGCCTTGCTGAAAATCAGCCATCAATTCTTGCATTGCGGTTTTGTCTACAATGAGCACAGAAGTGTAATAGCCATTAATGCTCTGCTCCCAGCTTGCCTCAAGCATGTCTTCAGGGATATCCGCATAAACGATGTCCATGTCTTGGTCTATCATTCCCGCCAAGCACAGCATCTGAGTAATTTCTGCGGGGGAGAAATCCAAAAGAACGTAAGTTTTTAAACGCTCTACGATGTCTGGCAAAGCTTTAAGTCCCGATGGGGTGAGCATTTTCGCCGCTAAGGCTTTCAGGACTACCGTTTGATGCTTCATCCGCCCCTCGTCGCCAATTTGTATCCGCTGTCGAACAACGAATTCAGCTTGTTCTCCATTTATTTTTTGACATCCGGCGTCAAGGTAATGAACGGGGAACTCTCCGCCAGAATAGAAATCTGTTTTTTTCTTATAGACGGGTTCTGCCAAACAAACAGTGATGCCATCTAGAGAATCAATTATTTTTCTAAAGCTGTAAAGATTGGCTGATAAGTAATGATCAATATGAAGGCCATAATTACTTTGTAAAGTTTCAGCCAACAAACCAGATCCGTATCCAGCGCCAAAGTAGTATCCCATGCCTTCAGTGCCATAAAAATATGCCTGATTAAGCTTGCCAGGAGTAATCTCGTTTGTTTTTCCCGGCACGGAAAGGGGAATATCTACCCATAAGTCTCTAGGCAAGGAAAGAACGATAATTTTTTGGGCACGGAAATCCACGCGCACAACGCGAATAGCATCTGCGAGACCATAGAGGTAGCCTTCTGCGGCCACGCCAGTGACAAGAACGTTCATATACTCAGGTCCGCCGCAAGCAGGTTTAGTAGTGGCAGTAGGCACTGGTGTAAAGGTGGATGTAGGAGGCAAGGTGACATCCGGTTCCAGGGTTTCTTCTACTGTAGGTACGAGAGTTTCTGTGGGTTCCTCGGTATTTTCTGGCAGAGGAGTAATGGTAGAAAGAGCTAAGGGTTCTCCGAGAGGACGGTTCCAGGTAATAAACAAATACCATCCGGCAATGTTAATTGTAATAATGACAAGAAAGGCTATTCCAATTTTTACTGGGTTACGTTTTATTATATCCATATTTATCTTCTATTTTGAACGCGGATTCTCCATAAGGTCACTTTTTAATAATCTCGCAGGATAATATCATAACAAACTTACAGAGACAAGGGACAGACAATCCCAGCGAATGAAATACATTTGAGGTTTTACCTCACCCTTGGAAACGCATCACGCATTTGCCAATTTGTAATTTGTGCCTATAAAAACAAATAACCGAAGAGCAATAGCTCTTCGGCAGGTTTTACACCTCTTTCTCGTATGTGCTGTTAACACTAATTTTTAAAATACTCTAAGAAGTGGAGTTGATTAACTCCATTATTTTGGCTGGCGCGTCTTTGAGATAATCCCTTATTTCAATCAGTGTAGCCTTATAATCAATCAATGGGCCGCCAACGGGATCTATAACGTCTTGAGTTTTACCTGCTAATTCGCTAAGTTGAAAGATTTTTGCGGCATGGTCAGGAAATTCCACGCATAAGGCTTCTTTATGACTCGCCTCCATGACTAGCACTACGTCCGAGGCCATGAGTAGCCGCTCACTCACCTCGCGAGAACGGTGACCGCGCATGTCGATTCCGAGTTCCGCCAATAATTTCAGAACTACTTTGTCGGCAGGGTGTCCACCTTTAGTCCAAGTGCCCGCCGAAGCCATTCGCCAATGATGCTGAGAATCCATTTCTCTCACTTGCTGTCGAAACAGGCCTTCTGCCATGGGAGAACGACATATATTGGCGGTACATACAAACAGGACTTTTGTCATAGCGCTTTTGGGTGTGCAAAACTGGGTGAATTACTTCAATACGGGAACAATCAACCACCGGCCAGCGGGGATGCTCTCACAAGACGAACTAAGCTCATTGTAGTAACGAATATCCTCAACCGAAGCGGAATACATTCCAGCGATTTCAATGACATCCATTTGTTGGTCGAGGAATACTACTTCAAATTTTGGCAGATTGGCCGGATCAATTTGCCCTGGCATAATTACCAGTTTCGTGCCCGGCCACAAACCACTGCCTGAAGGTAAAATATTTATTGCTTCAATCACTTCTTTCGTTGTGTGATACTTATTCTCTAAAGCAGCAAAACTCTCCCCTGCTCGAATTGAATGAATGAGATAGCTTTTGTCTGGGCCAAAGGGAGTAGCGAAATTGGGTCCAGCGGTAGCAACGGGAGTTGCAGTAATAGTAGGAGTAAAAGTAAGGGTAGAAAAGGGAGTGTTGGTAGGTGTAGAAGAATAAATAATAAATGGGGTTCTTGTAGGCGTTATGGTTGGCAATTGTGTCTCTGTAGATGTTGCAAAATACGCTGCCTCTACAGAGGAGGTGCTTGTCAATACCTCAGAAAATCGGAGGGCAATGTCTGCCCGCAGAAAAAATAACGCACTGACAATAACCAAAAGTACTGCTGGGAGCACAATACGCTGAAGAGTCTTTTTCTTTGGTTTACTAACAGCTATATTAGCGGGAAGATTGTTTTTGATATCTTGAGAATATACAGGGCATTGTTCATACTCACCACCTATGCAGCACTGAGATTGATATGTCACATTAACTCTCTCAGGCGGAGTTATACGGTGGCAATGGTTTCCCCTACTGGGATATACTGCACAAGTATTTTGGTCAGACCGAATACCAAGAAAAGGGCAAATGTTTTCGTTGTTTTCCATTAGATCAACGCCGAACTCATGATTATGTCTAAATGCTATTCCCCACTAACCAAAATAATCAACCAACGCCCGGAAGGGATTATATCAATGTCTCCCAAGTCATTGTACCTGCGAATGTCGCTAGCAGAAATATCGTATCGTTCAGCAAGCTCATTGATATCTGTTTTGCTATCTAAGCATAATGGGTAAAAGCGAGGAACTTGAGATGCATCACTTTGCCCAATGGGTATAACCAATAAATCCCCCGGCCAAACTGCTTTTCCTTCCCTGAGATTACTAGCCACTCTAATAGCCTCAATACTCGTATCATATTCATAGGCTAGGTTGCCCAAACTCTCCCCACTGGCTACCCGATGCAACATGTATTGTTCTTCTCTTCCGAATGGTGTTCCAAGATTAGGTCCCAGTGTCGGCGAGGCGGTAGGGGTTATTGTAGAAGTGGGAACAGGAGTAGGAGTTAGAGAAATTGTGGGAGTCGGAGAAATTACCGGAGTAGGTGTAACTGAAGCAATCACAAGCGATGTTTCTTCAACAATATCTGCGTTCGTTACAAACAGCGCATCAAGCGCATCAGTCACAACAAGGGATGTCGAGCTAGGCGAAAGAGATAATTGCCCATTTAGAGAAAAAATGGCAACAATCACAGCTATTCCCGCCAAGACTGGGACAACCCACCACCAAGAGAAGTTTCTCACTGGGCCAGAAGGCAATCCTTCCCCGCGTAGTTCAGACGGGAATGGTTTCTTTCCCTCTGAACTATATACAGGACACTGAGAATATTCCGCCGTCAGGCAAACATTTTTCTGATGTTCGTCTGAAACAGGTTGAGGCGATTTCATCCGATAGCAATAATTCTCCAAATCTGGATAGCCATACCTTGTTTCTTTGTCTCGGGCCAGTCCTAAATAAGGACACACTTCATCTATATTGTTATTAAGTTTTTCCAAAGGGTCATCTACCCTATTCATAGCTCATTTCTCTTTTTTGATTTAATTTCAGCAAATCATTTTCGTGCCACTCTGCGTGAAGCGGGGAATCGCCCATCTTGTAGGCAAAGGTCATTCATCTCTACTGAAGTTCAGAATGATAAAATCGCAAAACACTGAATTAGGCAATAGGTGTATTACAACCTTGGCCGGCTTCACTGAACACGTCAAACCGATAAACGCACAGCCACTAGAAACCTTGTCTGCTTGCTATTTTTTCTTTTTCTTTCTCTTTTGCCGCCTACGGTCACCGTAATAATCATCCGCGTAATAATAATAATAGTAATAAGAATACCGCGAACTATTTGAAGCAACATTATTTAAAACAACACCAATAACATTGGCTCCCACTCGCCGCAACTGCTCAATCGCCTTTTGGATTGCGGCTACCTTTGCAGTACCGGGTTGAATAACCAATAGAACACCATCAACACGCTGGCTAAGAACAGTGGCATCTGTGACAGCAATCACAGGCGGAGAATCCAGTATCACAACATCAGACTGAGCTTCAACTTTTGCAAGGATTTGTTGCATTTTCTCCGATCCTAATAACTCGGCAGGATTAGGAGGTAAATTACCAGAAGTAATAAGTGACAAATTAGGAATACGCGACTCTCGCAAAGCTCCATTGAGTTGAATATCTTGTCCCATAAACAAAGAGGTCAATCCGCGCCGATTTGAGATATTCATTTGCGAATGTAAGCGAGGGCGTCTGAGATCCGCGTCTATGAGGGAAACTCGCTTCCCCCCTTGCGCCAAAACAGAACTCAAATTAGCCGCTACAGTTGTCTTACCTTCGCCCTGTGTAGCGCTAGTAATTAATATTGAATTGAGAGGATGATCTACGCTTGCATACTGAATATTCGTTCGCAAAGAGCGAAAAGCCTCGGAAACTGGAGCACGGGGTTGGGCAGCCGCAATAAGCTCCTCTGTATCTTCTATCCCGCGAATCACACCCAAAACAGGAAGTTGTAAATAACGCTCAACCTCATCGGGACTTCGAATAGTATCGTCTAAGGCTTCAATCAAAAAGATTACTCCCACGGCAAGCATGGCGCCAACCACACCAGCTAAGGCTGTGTTCTGGAATACTTTAGGGCTAATAGGCCCTTTAGGGGGAACAGCGTTTTCTGCTTGCACAACATTAGAGATAGTCTCAGCTTCGGCCAAACGGACTTGTTCGTAGCTTTGCAAAGTATAAGCATAAGTTTGGCGGTACTGGCTCAAAACATTGTCCAAGCGTTCCCTTTCTGCTTGAGATTCCGGCACGTCCCCCAAAGCTGCCAGAGAGGTACTTATCCCGTCAATTTGAAGCTGAATATCATCTAATTGCGATTTAAGGCTCTCTTTAGTGCTAGCATAACGTGCTTCTTGCATTGCCTTATTTTGATTAGCAAAGGCAATGCCTACCGCATTGGCTATAGCGGCCGCACGGACAGGATCAATCTCTTCAACTTTTATATCTATAAGCTGTGTATCCCGTACAGGCTGAACAGTAATCGTTCTCTTAAGATCGCTAGCCTCCATAGGCAAGCTCAATTGGTCAATCACTTCGTCTAAAACTGGCTGCTTGGTCAACATTTCAGCATAGGTTTGGGTAAGCCGCTGACTTGTCATAACCGATGAATAGTCGGTTCCTTGAGTACCTGGAGCTTCATTAACCAACAAAGTAGAAGATGCCTGATAAATAGGCGTCATGCGCTGGCTGACAAAATATGCCGTCCCAGCAGCAAGGATTGTCGCTAAAATTATCAGCCAAGCCCAATGCCAAATAAGAATGCTATAACGTCTAATATCGTCTGAAAGTGGTTGTGGTTCCATGTTTTCTCTCTTTACTTTTAGGGCAACAAACAAATCGTTCCTATATTACCATAGATAAGTGGTAATTTTAGTTGGGATGCAGGAAATGGAAGGGTGATGCTATCATTCTAAGGTTTAACAAACCCCGTACCTCATGCCATTCACAAACGAACATTTCGCCAGGGCAAGCGGGGAGGCTATCCGTCAGGCCAAGGCTATTCTGAAAGGGGAAGAGGGGCATGCCTCGAAGAAGTGAAAATAAGACGCAAACCCAAGGGAATAAATCGAGGTTGAACGAAAATCAATTTCCAGAAATTTTTAGCCATTTCATCCCGGTCGTAACGGGCTAGGAAGCGCTGTACGGCTGGCGTAATGCAGCTCACCAGACGGTCGTAGCCTGGGTTATCTAAGCGTTCAAGCAGGGCGCGAATGTACCAATGTGTGTCTAGCTCACGTTTGAGGAGGAGCAACTCGTTCGGGTATGACGTACCGCCCAACAATGATCGCACGGCGGCTTTAGCTCCCCAGAAGCCAGTAACTGTCCCTCCCACGGTGGTGACTTTGACTTGTCCAGCCGCGTCCCCCACCAAGAGTACGTCTACATCACCCATTTTTCCCCAGGGACGAAGGCGCGGTTGGTGCATGGCCGCCTGTCCCAATTGGTATTTTTGAGCCACGAAGTTATGTTCATCCAAGAAATTATCTAGGAGCGTGCGAACGTCGCTGCCGGGGTCTCCTATTAGGCCTACTACGGCCCGATCTCGTGATTCGGGAATTAGCCAATAGAAATAACGAGTGTCTTCAACATCAAACCAGACTTTGGTGAGGGAGGGGTTCCACGCGGGGGGCAAGGCAATTTCCGCCTGAATGAGGGGAACAACCGGCGGGGTGGAAATTCCTGCCGCGCGGGCCACCTCGCTAAAGGCGCCATCCGCGCCAATGATCACATCGGCGTGCGCTGTAATTGTGTTTTCGTTCTTTTTCAACACCAAATTTGTAGAAGAGGCAATCTTATCAAAGCCTTGAAAACGATATCCAAGATGAAGTTCAGCTCCAGCTTCATTGGCCTTTTGCGCCAAATATTCGGTAAGTTGTTTGCGCTCTTGAACAATATCGGGCGTTCTCAGCGAGATTTCTGTTTCGGCTTCGGCTGTCTCTACGGCCATAGTGCCAATTTTGTGCAATACAGTGGCGGCAGGAATTTCGCCTAAAACGCGCTCTAGCCCGATGGTGATAATGTAAGTCCGGCGGGCAGGTTCAAGGACGTTTTCTTTTTCAAACACAGCTACGCGTTTCCCTGCCTCAGCCAGTTGCTGGGCGGCATAAAGCCCAGAGGTAGAGGCGCCAATGATGATGATGTCAAAATTCAGTATTTCGTTTTTCATGTTGTGGGAGGTGATGAGGGAGATTTATTCGCGAAGGTGTTTGTAGATAAAGATTGCGCCCATCATTGATACAATACCAATTGCATCCATGCCCAAATCAAAAAACTCAAATCCGCGCCCAGCAACGGGTATTTGATGCAATTCATCGCTGATGGCGTAAAGGATAGAAACAATAAACGCAAAGCTTAATGTTTTTCCTAGTTGTCGAGATGTCTTTTCGTGAGAGATAAAACCAATATAAAGCCAGAAACAAAGCCCAGCGTACTCGCTAATGTGCGCGAGTTTATCCCAAGGGATATCTATTTGTAATGGGGATTGGATTGAATTGGCAGGCTCTGACGCGGGGGCTGGGGGGATGGCGTTTCCATTAGCGTTAGGCAGCGGGGATGGGCTTGACGCGAAGTAGAAGATGGTTATCATCCAGAGGATGGCAGGAAGCCAGGGGAGAAGATTATGGATTTTTTTAGGGGGGAATGGCATGAGGGGCTGGTGAATGAATCAACGAGACAAAGATTAAGAAACGCAAGGAGGGAAGCTAGTATCTTGTCAAGCATGAATTTTGATAGCTTGTCCCCTAAAACGGGCACTCGCGTGCCCTACTACGAACATATCAAATTTTACTTGACACAACACTAGGATTGAACGCAGATTTAAAGCGCTAAGGGCTGATCTAAAGGCAGAACTAGGGAGAACAGTTATTCAGCAGTAGATATTTTTCAGCCCCCCAGAGAGCTACTGCGTTCCACTCCGCGATGGGCAATGAGTGGCGAGTAATGAGTACTAGATTATCTTATTTTCTCACGCGCAAATGTCAGTATTTCTCGTAGTGCTTCTTGAGGATTTTGGCTAATATGGCTTTCCACTACGTTCATTTCATCACCATCATGAAAGTGTCGCGGGAAACTCTTGACATACTGCCAACGCTTATGTGGTGCATTGTCGTGCCGGTAAATCGTTCCATCAATTGCTCGACGCTCCCAGTGATAGCTATAACGATTAACAAGCTTCAGGGAATACCACACATCTAAGAAACTGCCGTCACTGAATATAATCCTCAATTCATTGATACCGGGGATAATTGTCTCTTGAACAACGCTGGCAAACTCAACTTCAGCAATCTCCCGCAACTTATCAACATCTATTCGAGTCATAAGAGAGCATCCAGTAAATTTTGAAGTTGGTCACGTTTGTATTCCAAATGGTCTAAACGCTGCAAATCTTGCCAGGAATCTGCTTCTTCAAGTGTATCATTCCGGTAGCGACCCTCCATATCTTCCACACTATTCACATTATAACGGCTTAGAATACTGAATATTTCTGCTTGTACAGTACGAAGTTGACGCTCAAGATAACTATGTATTCCCTTTCGAATCAAATCATCGCTGGATATTTTAAGTTCTTCAGCGACATCTCTTAGGATTTCAGTTGTCGGGAAAACCATTACGACCTCCTATTATCTATTATGAATTTTCCATTACAAAATGCTTGTGCGAAATTATTATACCGCACCAGTGTGGATTGCGGAGTAGGGACACAGATTTGCATGATCTTTTGTTGCTGTAGAAGATGGTTATCATCCAAAGGATGGCAGGAAGCCAGGGGAGAAGATTACGGATTTTTTTAGGGGGGGAATGCATGAGGGGAATGGACGAAGGGCTGGTGACGAAGAAGACGAGAGACGGACGACAGAGGACGGGGTTCGCAATGCCAGATGATCAAAAGCGGTAAGTGGGGATAATTTCTTGAAGTTTATGTTGAATGCTGCTAGGGGATCCTGTGGAAACTAATTCTCGTAGTTCTTCAAGGTGATCGGATAGCTCTTGGCTGCTCCA
>QMOK01000106.1 GCA_003648195.1 Chloroflexota bacterium
AATCAGTAGGTTACAGGTTCGATTCCTGTGCGGGTCATTTTTCTATTTAAGGAATAGGCAAAATTTAAACGGCGTCCTAGAGATTATGCAAACAGGCATCCAGCAGTGAAACGCTTAACGCAATCCTTTGCGCGGCTGTCTGAAAAGACATGGGGCATTCTGGTTGCTTTTTGTTTTTTGAGGGTGCTGCGTGCTCGGTTTCTTCTTTATTGTTCACCACGCTCTTGACCATTTTACCATCCCCGTTGTAGGTATAGGCGGCGGGAGCAAGAGGGGGAGTGCTGCATTCCAAAATACGGCTAATGAAAAAAAGCGGGTGCTAATTGCTAGTTTAAAATGATTCGTTTCGTACTCTTTTATCTATATTTTCATTGTTCATAGAAGAGTAAAACGTGCTATCATTAAAAGTACTTATTAAATCTGTTTACCCGGAGTTTTGAAATATGCCTACTCAGAGAGAACGTATCCTCATTGTTGAGCAAGACCCTGAAATTAGTGACCTTATTGCCCGGCAAGCCTTAAAGCCGCTCGGATACCAGATTCAAACAGCGGAAGACGCTGGCAGCGCAATTCAAAAATCAGTTCAACTTTCCCCTGATGTGATCATAGCTAACATCAATCTTCCCGGCCTAAGCGGAAAAGATCTTCTAGTGGCTTTGTCTTCACAAGGTATAGACATCCCCGTGATAGTCATTGGTGAAGATGGTATGGAGAATGAGGTCATCCGCGCTTTTCGGTTGGGAGCTACCGATTATTTAAGCTGGCCGTTCAAAGAAGCGGAAGTGATTTCTGCTGTAGAGCGAGTTGTGAAGCAGGTTCGTGTCCAACGGGAACGCGCTCATCTGGCACAGGAACTGCAAAGGTCAAACCAGAAATTAGAGCAGCGCATCAAAGAACTAACTACGCTTTTTGGCGTGGGTAAAGCGGTTACTTCAACTACCAATCAACGAGAACTTTTTGAGAATATTCTCAATGGCGCTTTGTATGTAACGAATGCCGACAGGGGATGGTTGTTGCTGCGCCAAAGCAAAAGCAGCCAATTCTTGCTTCGCGCGTATAAGAATTTGCCAAAAACAATAGCCTCGAAATTAAATAAACCTTGGGATGATGGCATTAGCTCTTTGGTGGCGGTTTCTGGAGAGACGCTGACTATCCATGGAAAAGCGTTGCAACGCTTCAAGGTCTCTAAGCTTGGACAGTCTGTAATTGTGATACCTATCAATGTGCAAGAGAAAACCATAGGATTGCTTGTCTTAACCCGCAAAAAACCTGAACCATTCCAAAGCAATACCCAAAGGCTTCTTGAAGCAATGAGCGATTACGCTTCTATTTCTTTAGTGAATACGCGGTTGTTTGAAGCTCTTGAAAGAAGAGCCTCATCATTAAAACAATCTGTAGAAATAGCTCAAGAAAGCGAACGTGTGCAATCGGAAATACTAAAGAATATTAGCTGCGAGTTACAGACGCCGCTTAATACGCTTGCTGGTTATATTAATGTTATTGATGATGATGCCGCGCGGTTGCCCAACAAACACAAAGAAGTATTTCAAGAAATAAAGGAAAAACTTTCGGAGCTTACGGTTGTTGTTGAGGCGATTACTGTGTTGCAGACCGCTAATATTCCCCCCGTGTTTGCCAAAATCAATCTTAATGAGATGGTTAGAAAAACCATTACCGATTTTCGAGAACAAGCTCAAGAAAAAGTAGTCGCTTTGTCCACCGAATTGCCCTCAGAGCCGCTTTATGCGTTCGCGGATTTTGGACAAGTAGAGAGTGTGTTGGCCGCGTTGTTTTCGAATGCCATCAAATTCAACAAACAGGGCGGAGAAGTCACTGTTCGTCTGGCGCGAATTGAAAATGGCGATCCCCATGTCGTTATTATAAATACCGGGGCGGGGATTCCTAAACGACTTCACAAGAAAATCTTTGACCCGTTCTATCAAATTAAGGATACTACAACCAGTTCATACAAAGGCTTGGGAATTGGGTTAGCGCTTGCGAAAAAAATTATCATTTCTCAAGGGGGCAAAATTTGGGTAAAAAGCGAGTCAGACGGGAAAACCGAATTTCACTTTACCTTGCATCGCCCCCCTTCAGCGACAATCTAAAACTTATTGGCATGTATTTACACATGAACAAAATGGTCACCCATTGGGAGTAGATAAGGCTCGATGGGCTGATTTCGCCGTGGTTACACGCCAAACCCTAGAATGGGGGCGAAAGGCCAGAATATATGTGTTCCGCCACGGCATCATCCTCCAAAAAACAAAAGCCTTTGCCAGCTCAGTAAAGGGCTAGCAAGGGCTATTGTCAAAGGAGGAAACAAATATACGCGATTGGGGAGAATATTGGCTCCTTATCGCGGCGAGCATTGTACCAAGTTTAGCCTAACTTTAGATGGTTCTTTATCACTCAGCGTGCGTGATGAAAATCACATCGTTGGCCTGGTAGTTTGCAGAAAAAACTAGCTAGCGTTTTCGCCGAGAACGCCAAGTTCCCGCAAAGCTATCTATTTCTGTGCTTAAGGTCATCCAGTCTTCGACAACCAAAAGGAATCCCGTTTCGCTAGGCAAAAATACTTGCTTAGGTAAGAAAAGACGTAAGAATTTGGGTGGTAAAGGATAGCCAGTTAAGTTAATTGCCAAAGCTGTTTTGGTCGAGAATGGTTTGAAAAAACGTTTCTGCGCCCAGCGCATTTCGTTGAGCGGGTAAGTCTGATTAAAGTTTACAGAATGAGAGCTTCGGATGCGCCGGTAAGAGATTTTCAATCGCAAAAACGGGGTTATCACGCGAAAATGGCTTGCACAGGGTTGAATATAGTTCATATTTTGAGCTGCCAGAGTAAATAGCCCAAAAAGAAGCGCGAAAACCATGGCAGCGACAAGTAATCCCTGGTTGGTTTTGTCTATCTTAATCAAATTCCCGCTTTCAGCCTGCCATAAGAGCACCGCTAATAGCAAACCTAAGAAAAAACTTGGTTTCCACAGCCGCCCCATCGCTCGTTTTGGAATCAACAAGATATATCGATTCCCTTTTTTCTTTTTACTCATCAGTCTCGCCTTCATTTTTAGCTAAATGAGTTAATGGAAGTGTGAACCAGAAAGTGCTCCCCTCACCCAATTGGCTTGTAAAGCCAATTTCACCCGCCAACATTTCAACCAATTGCTTAGTTACATTTAGCCCCAATCCCCAGCCATTTTGATCTCGCACTGCCTGATTTTCTGAACGGAAGAATTGGCTGAACAACTTCGTTTGATCTTCTGGGCTTATTCCTATTCCTGTATCTTGAATGTCAATGCGCACGGTGTCTTTTTGCTCAAAGACCGCAATAGTAATCATCCCCCCATCTGGCGTGTATTTCCAAGCGTTGCTAATCAAGTTTGTTAGAATTTGTACTACGCGTTTGGGGTCAGCCTCTACGGGAGGAATATCCGATTTCTTCACCACCAAAGTCTGATTGCGCTCTTCTATTTTATGGCGAAGACTATCTAAAGTGTCTTGTAGGCACTGTATTATAGAAACATCCTCAACATCTAATTTTAGAATCCCCCGTTCAATGCGAGAAATATCCGCTAAGTCGGCAATCAAATCCGCCATCCGGTTTACGTTTTTGCGAATTACCCCTAAAAATTGCCTTTGTAAATCGGTCACTTCCGCGCCCGCGCTGCCGCTCAAAATTAAATCGGTGTAACCTTTAATGGAGGTCAAAGGAATTCGCAGTTCGTGGGTAACAATTGCCAAAAACTGTGATTTTGATCGGTTAGCTTGCTCTACCGCCTGGTAAAGGCGGTTATTGGCAATAGAAGTCGCCGCTCGGCTTGCCAAACGCTGGACGAATTGAATTTCCACTTCTGAAAAATCTTTCTCACGGGAGATAGCCAAAGCCCCCACCGTTTTCCCAGCGTGTAAAAGTGGAGCTATTAAATAGGTTATGTTTTTATCTTGGGGAGATAAAGTCTGGGGGGTAGGTTTATCCAAAAAAGAGGCCACGTCGCTGAGCGCGGGGGATGGCGTGGCGCCGTCCATTGGGCCATCTGCCAACATCAAAGCGTCTACATCCTCACCGCTGATGAACACCCAACTCTCCAACCCATCCGTGCTTTTAGTAGCCCAGTTTCTCACAAGCCCCAGCACGCGCTCAAAATCTAAATGAGCGTTCAAATCGTGGTCAATTTGGCTCAGAGTCTCTAATTCTTTTACTCGTGCGGCTAAAGCTTGGTCTGTTTGTGTGTATAAACGAGCGTTCTCAATAGCCACCGCTGCCTGAGCGGCAAAAACGCTCAACAAATCCAAGTTCTCGCGTCCGAAGATGCCCGATTTCGCACGGTTATCAACATAAATGACGCCAATGATTTTCCCTCGCACTTTCAAAGGAGCGCATAAAATAGACCGTAAATCGTAAAATATCACCGATTCTTGCCCGGCGAAGCGAGGGTCAGATTGCGCGTCTGTTGTCACCACTCCTTCGCCCTTTTCTACTACCGATTGGATCACCGTTCTGCTTACCTGCATATCGGCGTGGGCTAGTGTTTCACGGGCAATATTTCGGGCTACCTGCAAAGAAAGTTGCCCTGTGTCTTCATCTACAAGTGTTAAGAAACCGCGTTCAGCGCCTGTTAACTCAATCACCGCGTCCATTACATGGTTAAGAACCTCATCCAAATTTAAGGTCGTTCCCAAAGATTGAGCTATGCGATAAACCGCCTGCAATCCGTCTTGCTTGGGAGATTGCAGGGAACGTTCAAATTGTTTTAGTCGCTGGCGTGTTAACAAGAGCGCTCCACGAGTATCTACGGGGAGGGTATATTTTGCCAATACGTCAAGCGCTTCATTTAAACTTTTTAGATGTTGTTGTGCTTGTTTTTGCATGTAATGCTCCCGTTAACTACAATTTTCTTGAAAATATTGTACCACCAATGTTAGTTGGGTAGTTTGTTGGTTGGATGGTTGAGCAGCTTGACAGGCGGGCCGCATTTGCGGTTTTAGCCAAGTTCTTTTTGTACCCGCCTTAGGGCTAAAATAGCTATTAGGTTAAAAACTACAGTTGCTCCGGCACTGGCGGCAATTCCCCAACTATAAAGGGGCAGGGCTATCAATGCGCCCGCGGCGCGTCCCAAAGATAGAGCGGCGACATTAAAGGCCATGAGCGTTGCCCGCGCTTCGGGCACAATCTCTGTCATCATGGGAATGATGCTTACAAGGGTAAATTCAAAAGTGATGTAGAATAAGAATAGCCCAATGATCGCTCCCGCAGCACTGCGCCCTAGCAGCGGGAACACCAGCGCCACGCCGCAGTTCAGCAACAGGCCAATGTTTACGGCACGCGCTTTCCCCAGGCGATCAACAATCCCTCCCACCAAGGCTTCACCTCCCAGTTCTGCTAATCCTATCACCGCGGCGGTGCCTCCCAGGGCGATAATTTTTAACTCAAAGGCGTTTTCCATCCACACTCCAAAAACAAGGTTGATGGTTTCGTTGGCTGTGCTGGCTGTTAATCCCACTAACAATCCAGCTAGTGCCGGAGGGTAGCGGAATACTTTTCCGAAGTTGTGCCAGATGTTGGCGCGTTCTTTTTTAGATACGGTATCGTTTGGGATGGCCCAAATTAGCACGCCCCCAGCGATTGTTCCCAGTAGTACCAGTGCCACGAATGGGGATCGCCATCCCAAGCGCACGATTAAGAAACTCGCCAGCGGAATGCCAAGCAGAAAGCTAAAGGACCATCCCATTTCGGTGATGGCTAAGTTTTTGCCTCGGTTTTGGTAGGGGACTTTGTCGCCGAGGTAAGCCTGCATGGAAGGGTCAAAGCCGTATTTGCCCAAGGCGGTGAGAATGAGCATGATAATGAAAGCGGGGTATGAGGGCCAAAAGACCATTACGCCTACCCCTATGATGAATAATCCCATGCCGAAGACCATGCCGGTTTTTCGCCCTCGGCGATCGGCAATAGCGGCTAAAAAGGGGCCAAGTGCGCCAATGAGAGAGCGGTTGGCTAGGGCTTGTGAAAGCGCGGAAATATCTACTCCCAGGCCACGGCTGAAAACTGATAAAAAAGGGTATACCATTCGATAGGCGGTGTTGAAAACTGTGCGTATGGCGGCGAAGAGGAGGGTTTGGAATTTGAGGGAATGGTTTTTCATAGAGTAGCTGGGGTGAATGGTAAAGGTTGTTTTGTGTGAACACGAACTATTGCTTTTTCAAATAGAGTATTGTAAAATCCCTTTCGTAATTGTGCCCTCGTAGCTCAGTGGATAGAGCACTTGGTTGCGGACTAAGGGGTCGCGTGTTCGAATCACGCCGAGGGTACTTTTGACGGAGTGGGTGTTCCCACTCTGTTTTTTATGCGTGGAGGCAATGGGGGTATCTGCTTCATGTTTCCCTCATTCTACCCTTAAAATATTAGAGAGACACTGGTCTTGCTGGTGAGATTGCTGCGGCTTGGATAACTGCTCTAGTTCTCGTCTAATATTTCTATTGCCATCATAGGAGTTTTCATTTTAGACCCCACTTTATATCTTGGTTCTATTGTCTCCTATTTTGCCATCCAAATGAAGATATTAGCATTTTTAGAAAGTAACCCCACTTACCACACAACCTCCATTTGTAAAAACGCCTACGCGGAGCAACTTAACCTGCCAAATCACAGACTGCTTGAGCAGGCTTCCCAATAGTAGATCTGGAATTGATTCCAGGTTTTTTACTTTTTAGGATAAGCTATTCTTCTGTTCTAATAACTCGTAAAAGTTTCGGTTTTAGTGGAGGTAAATCTTCTTGTACAGTTTTCCAAATTGTTCCCAGATTAACGCCAAAATAATCATGAATTAACTTGTCTCTCATACCTGCCATTTCACGCCACGGAACATTTGGATATTTTCCCCTAATCTCGTCTGGTATTTTCTTGGCTGCTTCTCCCACTATTTCTAAGGCTCTTATCACGGCGAAGACTGTTTTCTAGTCTTGTAAAAAATCGTCTCCATCCATTCCTTTAACAAAGTCAAGGGCTTTATCCACGTTCTTTAGGATGTCACGAAGATAATCTACATAAACGCGATCTGTTTTCATAGCGGCATTGCTTCACTCAAGATTCGTTCTCCAATCGCAGGCTTGAGCGAATCTTTCATAACCAAATCTACTTTTACCCCCAGAGTAGCCGATAAATAATTCTCCAACTCAATAAATTTGAAAAGCCCAGGCAATTCAGAGAATTCGACAAGTAAATCCAAATCACTTGATGGCTGTTCTTCTGCACGTACATAGGAACCAAAAACTTTTAGTGTTTCCACCTGATAACGTTCTTCTAATACCGGAAGTTCTTGGCGAAGTTTTTCTAATAGGTTTATTAGGCTATTTTTTTGTTCATGTATTCATTATACTCGATTTTCAAATGAAAATGTTTTTCTGCATGCTAAGGGGAGTGCTAAAAAGTTGTCGGTTAAACCTTAGCCCCTCTCAATCCCCCTAGCGCAGCATCCTATCAGGGTAAATTTGACCGTTTTTTGGCACATTTGGGGGAGGTAGGGTGGGGGCGAAATTTTCCAACAAACCTTTAATGCTTCCCGTTTTCCCCCTCAGCCTGCCAAATCACAGACTGCTTGAGCAGTCTTCCTAGTAGCAGACCTGGAATTGATTCCAGGTTTTCTACACAACCCCCTGCTCACCAGAACCGGCATTTGCAAAAATAGTGCTGCTCTCCCATATTTTTGAGGAAATATTATCGTTGTTCCATCAAACTACCATTGATGTATTTATGCAGTATGCTCGAAATAAGCGTTTGATACGGGATTCCTTCTACCAACGCTTTTTGTTGTAATGCTTCCAAATTTTTCGTTGATATTCGGATGTTTACTCGCTTATCTTTCTTAAAAGTCGCGCTTGCATATTCCTGATACTTTGACATCTCAGTCCTGTGATTTTCCAATGACTGCCATTCATCAGCCTCATAGGTTGCCAAAATATCTTTTTCTTCGTCTGATAAATTCAATTGATTTTCGGTCATAGTCACACCTTCTTGTTATTCATCGCCTAAGTACTTTTTTGTCGCTTTTCGGCTGGGAATTATTGTCTTGAGAAATATCTCTTTTTCGGTCTCTACAAACGGAATTAAATAGGCATAGTCTTTGATGTTGATAATAAACATTTTTTGCCCTGAATATCTTTCTTGGTTTGGATGTTCTATTACATCAAGAAGTTGCCCTTTTTCAAGATAGAACACAACTTCTTCAAAGGAAATACCACGTTCGTTTTGCAACTTCTTGTTTTTATCTGTATCCCATGAAAAGTATTTCATATAATATTTTTACCACGATGTGTGCCTTTTGGCAACAGTTAATAATTTTCTCCCTCTGCCCATAACCCATTCGTGTATTCGTGACCCCAATTTGTGGATAGCCAGCCGCCGCCCCCAATCCGCTGTAGTCTCTCTTCTCACACAACACTACAACGAATTAGGAAAGGAGCGAATTTTTGTGTTTCTAATCCGTTTATTTCCCAATTCGCTGTAGTCTCTCCCGCCACCCATTCGTGTATTCGTGACCCCAATTCGTGGATGGTCATCACGATCCCCTATGTCTCCCCCGCTATTTTACAAAACTGCACCGTAGTCCATGCAATTTATCAAGTGGTGTATTCTGCGGATGCCAGTTCTTCTCTAATAACTTTTCGTAATATGTTTTCAAAACTAGGCTGACTGAGCGTATCCGTAGCAATGGCTTTTCTCAGGGAGTCATTGATCAGGGTTTGATAGCCGCGTTTTCCAGCCTTGGACTTAAAATAGCTAATAACATCAGCGTCTAACATGATAGTGATTCGTTGTTTCTTCTCCGTTGGTTTCAGCCCCTGACGGAATACGGCACGGTCTAAGTCGTCTTGTGTCACTTCTGGATATTCATCCATAGAGATTTCTGAAGTAGAGTTCTTGCTCATGTTTGTTTGCCTTTCTCATAGAAATTATACGAATTTCTTCCACGGTTTCAGTATGCACAATTACCACGACATTATTAAGCAACCCAAGGGTAACGAAACGTTGTTCTCCATAGTCAAAACGGGTATCTTCAAAAGTAAAAGTAGCTCCGTCAAAAACCTTATGTGCCTGTGCAAAATCAAGACCACGCTCATCTAAAGTACGTTGCCGTTTTTCTTCATCTCAAGTGAATTTCATGTTATCGCCAGTATACATATATTTATACATATAGTCAAGGTTTGGGAGTGCTAA
>QMOK01000318.1 GCA_003648195.1 Chloroflexota bacterium
CCAACGGCAAAAACATACGCCGCAGAATTAAATAAGTTGATAGAGTTGAGCCATCGCTGCGTAGCCATTCGGCCAGCTTTTGACTCATTATTGAACCATTGCCCAATCTACCAGTGATACTGGCTAAACCATTCCGAATTGATTGCGGTAGCCAGCCAATTCTTTTGAAAAGTCGGGTTGCTTGCACTGTACGCTGAAATGTAGAATAACCGGCAAATAATTCATCGCCACCCAAGCCTGATAAGGCTACCGTCAAGCCCGCCTCCCGACTGGCGCGGCTAATCACCCAGGTGTTTGCTCCGTCAGCGCTGGGTTGATCCTGAGATGCCAGCCAGATTGGCAAATCTTGTAAAAAATCATCGGCTGTCAGGCGAACTTCAGTATGCTGCGTCCCGTAATGCCTGGCGATGGTTCGAGCGATGCCAGATTCATCAAAGTTTGCTTCGTCAAAAGAAACCGTTAAGGTATGTATCTGGGCAGGCGCTACTTCAGCCATCAGCGCAACCACCGTACTGGAGTCAAGCCCGCTGGATAAAAACGCGCCCAGAGGCACATCACTGACAAGATGATGACGCACCGATTCGGTCAGGACTTGGCGCACCTGCTGGCTTGTCTCATTTAGAGATATTCCGTGTTTTGCTGCACGAGTTTCCGGCAATTGCCAGAATCTTTCGGGTGTGCCAACCAATAGTTTGTTGACAGACAATTCTACTGTTAGCGTATGACCAGCAGGCAAGGCGTACACATTTTTAACAAGTGTATATGGCTCCTGAACAGAACCATAAGCCAGATAGCCTGTCAACCCAAATATATCCAACGCGCGTTCTACCCAAGGTAGTATCAACAATGCCCGAACTTCACTAGCAAAAGCAAAGCGACCGTTTGCTCCTTCAGTTAGGTACAACGGTTTGATGCCAAGATGGTCGCGGGCCAAAAACAACTCCCGCCGGCGTGGATCATAAATGGCAAAAGCAAACATTCCGCGCAATTTCGTTACGCAAGATTTCCCCCAGTGCAAGTAAGCTCGCAGCAACACTTCGGTATCGCCAGTTGAGTTGAAGGGGGATTTGCTAACTGTTAATAACTCATCTCGAAGTTTAACAAAGTTATAGAGTTCGCCATTGTAGATCAAAACACAACCACTGTCAGGGTCAACCATCGGCTGATGGGCCGATTCAGACAGATCAAGAATGGATAAACGGTTGTGTCCCAACAAAAGTCGATGATTGCCAACATTAACAGCCCACGCTCCTTGAGCATCCGGGCCTCGGTGGCGCATGGCAGATACCATCGGGGCGATGGGGGATTCAGCAAGCAGCCTGCGTTCAGAATCTATAGACAAGGACGCGGTTTGTTGATCTGATGGTAAGAGTAATCCAGAGATACCACACATTATGACGTAGATTGTCCTTTAACGCCCACGTATTTCGTTGATGGTAGGAATATTGGGCTGGTGGGTCGCTCATTTCTCATACATAAAACCGTCGCTCATGTAGGGAATTAGGTGAAATCCACAGAATGCTCCTTGTCCCCCCATATCTGGTGGTTTGGCAACAGCAAGCCCGTACTTCTGGCACTTCAAATGGCGACATGTGCCACTTCACCTAATTTCCGATATGAGCGACGGTAATAGCAAGCTTAATGGCCGGCGTAATGCTCCAGGATAGTCCGCACACGATGGTCCCAACTATGGAACTCGTTTACAACCTCGCGGCCCCGGGCAGCAATTGTTTTTCGCATTTCTTCATTTGCTAACAACCAATCAATTTTTTCTACTAACTCATCTATATCCCCAAAACATACACAGCTTTCATCCTCTACGAAAATTTCCAGCAAATCCTTGGTTCGCTGATGAAGCAGTAACCCTCCGGAAGCCGGAATGTGAAAAGTACGACTGGTGATTTTATCTCCTGAAGATGCACCGAATACCTTTTCTGATAGTAGCCCTAGATTGATTTTTGAGCAAGAGATAGCAGTAGCGTATCCAATTCCAAAGATGGCTTGAAAGGTTGCATAGGGCCGGAGGGGCGAATCTTTAGGAAGATTCTGCCAACGGTCGCCCCAGATTTTTAATTTCAGGTCAGGACGACGCCTGATTAATTCTTCTAACACCTTTTGTTTTCCTGGCGAATGACCGCCGATGAATGAGACATCACAACCAAAGGTCTCAAGCGCCTCGGCTGTAACAGGACGGGGTTGATGGACTTCCGGGTCAAAGGCATGTGGCAGGAAACTACTCTTCTCGACTCCCAATCTATTCTTTAGGTCCTTGGGGCCGAAACTCTTGGTTGTGAAAATCCAGTCGTACTCTTTGAGCGCGTGTGGCAAATAACGACCATGTACCATAAATGAAACATCCGGGTAGAAGCAATACAGTTTTGCCCCTAACTGACGCATAGCCCGAAGTGTGTCAGCCTGAACGTAGCTACCTTTCACAGCCAGGAAAAGATGGGGTTTAAGTAACTCCGTTTCACGCAACAAAGCCCGGTTGAATTCTCTAACTGCGAAGGGCCGTAACAATTTACCTACAATACGCATTGGTAAGCTGCGCCAAATCGGAATATAATCAGATGTAGAAATCGAGTACGTCCAAGCCCCCGTCCGTAGAAAGGCTCTGAAGGCTGAAAGACCCGTGTTACCCAACCAGTTTGCGCATAGTACAAG
>QMOK01000107.1 GCA_003648195.1 Chloroflexota bacterium
CATCGTGAAAACCTGCCAGACCTACATCGCCTGTTGAAAGGAGTTATGTCAATGAATCCATTCTACTTTGCCCCTCCCGTCTTCTTCGCAATCGCCTTTGTATTTTCAATGTTGGGCATGGGCGGCTCACAGTTGTACATTCCCATTCTTTACTGGATGGGGATGGATTTCAAAACCGAGGCCATCCCGCTGGGAATGCTGCTTAACGTGGTCAACAGCGCTTCAGCGGCCATCACCTACGGACGCAAAAAGCTGATTAAATGGCGTGTTGCCATCCCCTTTGCGGCGGCAATGATGCTCTTCGCCCCCCTGGGGGTGTGGCTGAACGTGCAACTTCCCGTCAAACCCCTGCTGGTCTTCTTCGCCCTCTTCACCGCCGCAGCCGCAGTACTCATGCTCTCTGGATGGAAACCCAAACGGGGAGACATGTCCCCGCGCGGGCGTGTTGCCTTGGGGCTGACCGCCGGCAGCGGGCTGGGAACTATCGCCGGGCTAATTGGGCGCGGGGGCGGCTCGTTCATCGTCCCGTTGCTTTACATCGCCGGGCTAGAGGCCAAATTCGCGGCGGCGACCTCGGCCTTTGTGGTCACCTGTTCGGGCGTCTCCAGCTTCGTCTCCCACCTGGCAACCGCCGCCAATCCGCAATGGCCCATATGGATTTCCACAGTACTGGCTGTCCTGGTGGGAAGCCAACTTGGCTCTCGTTTAATGGCAAGCAAGATGAAATCTCGCGCTGTCAAACAAGTCTTCGGCTGGGTGCTGCTGGGCGTGGCGGCGCTGATCATCGTCAAGGATGTGATACTGAAGTAATGGTTAGTTGTTGGTATATTGGGGGTAGTAGATTGGGAAACTGCATCCTCTGGCTCTTCTATCTCCCCTCACGTTTCACGTTTTCGCTCTTCACCTATCACTCTTGACAAATATATAATTTCGCTTAATATATAAGCCTGCTTAATTATTTAGCGAGGTAAACCATGTCTGCTTCTTCACAATCTTTTCAGAAAACTTTGCGCGTAGTTCTGGGGCGAATTATTCATTCGTCCATGCGTAATTTTTGGCATTTCGCCAAAGAACAAGGCCTTTCGATAGCCCAAATGATTACCCTGCGGCAAGTTTACCATTGGGATAGCGCAAAAAATTGCAACGTCTCAGACATTAGTGAATGGTTAGGCGTAACAAACGCCGCCGTCAGCCAATCGCTAGACAAACTGGTTCGCCAAGAATTGATAGAGCGGCAAGAAAACCCCCAAGACAGGCGCAGCAAACAAATTATATTGACACCGAAAGGAAAGGAAATGCTCGAAAAAAGTATACAAAACAGACAATCCTGGTTAAAGGATTTAGCCGACCACCTAACACCAGAAGAACAAACGCAAATAGAAACCGCCTTTCGTTTGTTATTAGAAAGAATGCCTAATATGGAGAAAAAATAATTGTAAACGGTAAACGGCAAATTACGACCCATCCTGAATATACTTGACCACGCGTATTCACCACATTTATAATTTGCCATTCACAGCTTACCATTCATAATTCAATAACGGAGCAAAGCTAATGAGACGAATTCTCAAATATTTTAAACCTTTTTCATTGTTAATAATTGCAGCTATAGTGCTATTGTTCGTTCAGGCCAACGCCGACCTGTCCCTGCCCGACTACATGGCCGATATAGTCAATGTAGGCATCCAGCAAAGCGGCGTAGATAGCCCCTTACCAGAGGCTGTCAGGCAAACCACACTTGAACACGCCGGTATTTTCATGACCAGCGAAGAACAATCAGATGTGATGGCAAACTATACCCTCATTGACGCCAATTCCCCAGACTACGAATCTTACCTGGATGAATACCCCGCCCTGGCCGATGGGGCCATTTACGTGCTTCGGGATGTAAACGAGGAAACCCGCGCCAGCCTGGAAACCATCCTCAGCAAACCCTTACTAATAACGTTTGGGATTCAGCAAATCAGCGAGAACCCCGAACAAGCGTCCATGCTCCTCCCCAGCGAAGGCTTTGACCTCTCCAAGCTGCCACCGGGCGTAGACATATTCACCGCCCTAAAAATTATGCCAGAGGCTCAAAAAGCACAAATAAGCACCGCGTTGGATGAACGCTTTGAGGCCATGGGCGGCGAAAAAGCCCTGCGTATGGCCGCCTCGAGGGCTGTGCTGGCAGAATACGAAGCATTGGGCATAGATACGGCTGCCATCCAGCAGAGCTACATCCTGCGCGTAGGCGGCATCATGCTGCTAATATCGCTTATCTCTGCAGCAGCAACTATCATCATCGGCCTGCTGAGCGCGCGCATCGCCGCCGGGGTAGCGCGCGACTTGCGCCGAGCGCTTTACGAGCGTGTGATGCGCTTTTCCGGCGCGGAGTTTAGTCGCTTCTCCACAGCCTCACTAATCACCCGCTCCACCAATGACATCACCCAAATTCAAACAGTGACCAACATGCTGGTGCGGCTGATGTTTTTTGCCCCCATCATCGGCGTGGGAGCAATCCTGCGGGCGCTGGATAAAAGTCCATCCATGTGGTGGATTATAGCCTTAGCAGTCGTTGTCTTACTGAGCATGATCGCGACTATCTTTTCTGTCGCTGTGCCAAAGTTCAAATTAGTGCAAAAATTAATTGACCGCCTAAATCTTGTAGCGCGGGAAAATCTAACTGGAATGATGGTAGTGCGGGCTTTTGGACGTGAAAAACAAGAGGAAAAACGTCTCAATACTGCAAACGTAAACCTAACTGATACCAGTCTATTCATCAGTCGTGTCTTTGTCATCGTAATGCCCTTTATGATGCTCATTCTAAACGGGGCTACTATGCTCATCATTTGGGTTGGGGCGCATGAAGTTGCCCAGGCGCAGATGCAAGTCGGCGATATGATGGCCTTTATGCAGTACGCTATGCAGGTTGTCTTCGCCTTTATGATGCTCTCAATGCTCTTCATCATGTTCCCCCGCGCCGATGTATCCGCAAACCGCATTGCCGATGTGCTGGAAACAGAAATCACAATTCTTGACCCCCAAGAGCCAAAACATTTTCCCAAGCCATTCCAGCCAACAATAGAGTTTCGAGGCGTGGCTTCCCGCTATCCCGCAGCCGAAAGCGATGTGCTGCACAATATCACCTTTAAGGTAGAAGCGGGGCAGACGGTTGGCATCATGGGAACAACTGGTTCAGGGAAATCTACGGTAGTTGATTTGATACCGCGTTTCTTTGATGTTACCGAGGGGCAGATTTTGGTCAATGGCGTGGATATTCGTGAAGTGCCGCTAAAAGAGTTGCGCGAGATGATTGGCTATGTGCCGCAAACCAGCAATCTCTTCACCGGCACAATTGAAAGCAACTTGCATTATGCAGACGAAACCGCCGATGAAGAAACCTTGCGCCAGGCGTTAGATACTGCCCAGGCGGGGGATTTTGTTTTCTCCACGCCCGAAGAAATTCAGGCTGAAGTCTCGCAAGGCGGGGTCAATTTCTCTGGAGGGCAAAAACAGCGTCTAACTATCGCCCGCGCTTTGGTCAAAAAAGCTCCCATTTACATCTTCGACGACAGCTTCTCCGCGCTAGACTACAAAACCGATGCCCGTCTGCGCCGTGCTTTACTAAAACAACTAGGCGACAGCACCATCTTTATCGTCTCGCAGCGCGTAGCAACTATCAAAAACGCCGACAAAATACTCGTTCTCGATGAAGGGCGATTAATCGGAGATGGCTCACATCAAGAATTAATGCAATCCTGCGATGTTTATCGTGAAATTGCACTCTCACAACTGAAACAGGAGGCGCTGGCATGACAACCGCCAACCCAAACAATTCCCCTAAACCAAAATCAACTGAAACGTCAAAACCGCCCCAACGCCGAGGTTTTATGGGACGTGGTCATATGATGGCCGGCGCCCCGGTTAAAAAAGCGCGCGATTTCAAAGGGACGCTGCGTAAACTTGTAGCTTATCTCAATCCCTACAAAGCCAAAATCATCACTGTTTTTGTGCTAGCCATCGGCTCAACGGTGTTTGCTATCGTTGGCCCCAAAATTTTAGGTAATGCTACCACCGAATTATTTAACGGCATTATCGCCAAAATCACAGGGACAGGAGATGTGCCATTCAATATAATTAGCCGCATCTTGTTGAATGTTATAGGGCTGTACGTCTTCTCTGCTCTTCTAAGTTACTTACAGGGCTGGTTGATGACCAATGTAGCTGTAGAGGTGACGTACAAATTGCGCAAAGAAATCATGGAGAAAATAAACCGGATGCCGTTTCGTTTCTTTGACGGAACGTCACACGGTGAGGTACTCTCCCATTTAACCAACGACGTAGATACTGTCAACCAAACTCTTAACCAAAGCATGACCCAAATCATCACTTCGCTGGCGACTGTCATCGGCGTATTGGTGATGATGCTAAGCATTAGTTGGCAAATGACCATAGTAGCCCTGCTAATTATTCCCATTTCAATGATTGTGGTCATGCTGGTCGTCAAGCAATCGCAAAAATTCTTCCGCCAGCAGCAAGATTACCTCGGACATGTCAACGGACAAGTGGAAGAGACCTTTGGCGGGCATGTGATTGTTAAAGCATTTAACGGCGAAGATAAAAGTATTGCCCAATTTGATGAATACAATGATACGCTTTATGGTTCAGCTTGGAAATCGCAGTTCTTTTCCAGTATTATGATGCCAACCATGCGGTTTATTGGAAATTTAGGTTATGTGGCCGTTGTTATTCTGGGAGGTTGGTTAACTATCCGTGATCTGATTACGGTTGGTGACATCCAAGCTTTCATTCAATATGTGCGCTCGTTCACGCGGCCAATCACCCAGCTAGCCAATATCTCAAACGTGCTGCAAGGCACTGTTGCCGCGGCGGAACGCGTCTTTGAATTCTTAGCCTCAGAAGAAGAACCCGCCGAATCCGAATCGCCCATCCGCTTGGACAAGGTCAAAGGGCAAGTTGAATTTGAGGATGTTCATTTCAGCTACCAAACCGATAAGGCGGTCATCACGGGTTTTTCGGCGCAAATCCAGCCAGGGCAGAAGATCGCTCTCGTTGGCCCTACCGGAGCAGGCAAGACCACAATGGTAAAACTGCTGATGAGGTTTTATGATGTGGATAGCGGTGCGATTAAGATTGATGGCCACAACATCAAAGATTTCACCCGCGCCGACCTGCGTCATTTCTTCGGGATGGTGCTCCAAGACACATGGTTGTTCAACGGCACAATTGCCGAAAATATTCGCTATGGCCGCGCAGACGCCAGCGAGGCAGATGTGATAGCTGCCGCGAAAACCGCTCATGTAGACCATTTTGTGCGCACATTACCAGAGGGCTATAATTTCATGCTCAACGAAGAGGTGACCAATATCTCACAGGGCCAAAAGCAGTTACTAACAATTGCACGTGCCTTTTTGGCGAATGCCCCTATGTTGATCTTAGATGAGGCTACCAGTTCTGTGGACACTCATACCGAAATCCTGATTCAAGAGGCCATGGGTAAGTTGATGCAGGGACGCACCAGTTTCATTATTGCTCACCGTCTGTCCACCATCCGTAACGCCGACCTAATTTTAGTTATGCGCGATGGCAACATAGTTGAGCAAGGTTCGCACGATAACCTAATGGCGCAAGATGGCTTCTACGCAGAGTTGTATAACAGTCAGTTTGAGAAAATAGATAGTGAGGAAGCTTAAGCAAGATAACGCAGTAACTTTTAACACGCAAAAGGCGGAGCCGATAATTGGCTCCGCCTTTTTTATGGGGATTGACTAACTTTTCAGCGTTCAGGGAAAGAAACTGATGCCTCAAACGCTAGGAATATGTTTTACGCCTATGCGCTCAATTTTCCAGGGGTAAAGGTGCGTTTGTAAGGCTTGATTTGCCTGGTAATATTGTCTTTGAGAATGTTACCAGACTCGTGCATGAGGGTGTCGTGGTTGAAGTCATCTAGTTTGGTCATAGAGGCCATGCAGGGAAAGTGGTGGTGAATTAGACCTGTTGCCGTTTCAACATCATCCACGGAAACGCCAATTATCTCTTTGGCAACGTGGCGAGTATTACCGCAAACCGCGTCTCGAGTGACGGTAATAGAATTGATTATGCGTTCGTCTGGGTCAATCTCTATTTCGAGTTCGGGCTTGCCAAAATAGCGCGTAAACTCGGCGATTTCGGGACTCTCAAACTCGACGCGATCTTTGCGGTTGCGGGTGAGGCCATAGTCGTGGGAGGTGAGAGAGCAAAGAGGCCGGGGGGTGGCACATGCCACACCTATTTCGTCCAGCCATCCCCTCAGCTGTCTCGCCAATCCCAATGGGAGCCAGGTTTCGTTATCCACAGCAACAACCACAGCTTTTGCTCCAGTCATTTTGGCAATATCAGGTAAAAGTTCAGCTACGCCTTTGTCCTCTGCAAAAGAGAGTATCAAATCCGCCGGGAGAAAAGAATCGGGGAGAAACTCTTCAGGCTCATCAATTACGGGGGGGAAAAAAGCAGGGGATTTCCAAACTTCCACGTTCCATTCTTCGGGGCCAGTGGCGCGAATATTTTCAACATTGCGCCGTCCATACATGCCAGATATGATAGCTAAAATGCGCATGGGACTCCTTTTTTAGCAAGTAAAACTTAGCTCATCTGTAAAAAATGTGGAAGGGCGACATAAATGTCGCGCTACATTCCGTAACGCAAGATTTATCTTGCCCTTTTGTACAAATACTACACAAGAGCCTAAAACTTTAATAAGGCAGAATACCTATAATTTAAAGATACTTAGAAATTCTTCGTCAATTTTTGCTTCAACAATGCCCTGTGCGGTAAGGATGTCGAAATAGGCTTTGACTTTTTCGACAAGCTGATCGCCTGCAACGTATTCAAAGTTTACCCGGTCAAGGAATAGCTCAACTCTATCAATGGGTTGCCGCATCATGTCATAAGATAGTTTTGCGGACGCGGTTTTGTTTTCATTAACCCAATCAATAGATGCTTTTAATTCTTCGAGCAAAACTTTGATCAGTTCAGGGTGTTTTCTAGCAAATTCGCCTTTTAGAACAATGCCTGCGTTGGGGAAACTACCAAAGCTTTCATTGATTTCGTTCCAAATTTTGTTGTAGGAAATGACAGATATTTCTTCGCCTCTATCTTGCATAGTTTTGATGGCGTAACTGGCTTCTGGTTCTCGCAAGATTACCGTGTCTGCCGCTCCGGTGACAAAATCGACATAGATTTTTTCCGGTCTGCCAAATGGAGTTCCGTAAACAAAATTGAAATCTGCGGTGTCCAGTCCGCTCGCTTCAATAAGGTATTTAGTTATCTTGGCTGGGGGAGCTTCTTCGAAAAGAGGGGTATGGATTGTCTTGCCTTTGATGTCTTCAAGACTTTGGGCTTTGTATCCTCTAGTTAAAATAACAAAATTATCCCAAACGAACATGGCTGGGATTTTCACATCGCTGTTTCTTAGTTTCACGGAAGTAACAAGAGCTGAAAAACTTATGTCGGCTCTGCCGTTTACGATCCAACCGAGATGTTTTTCGGTTTCTTCCCAGACTTTGAGTTCCCTGATATTAATGGCTTGGCGGATTTTCTCCGATTGAAGTAAACGCATAATGACGGGGTAGGCAACCGGCGTAGCAGATTGAATAACAACATCTAATTTATTTGCGGCACTGGTGTCTTCAGCTTTGCCATCGGATGTTTTTTTGTGGAAATATACCCACACCTCATCGGCGGCCTTGTTTTCGGTGAGACTCTCGTAACCCATTTCGGAGAGCATGTTAATTATTGGAGCAGGCGCAAATCTTTGGATTAAGGTAAAGCCGGCGTCTTCTTCTATCTCATAAGCTTTTTTGATAATAATATCAAATGGGTCAGTTTGCATTGTTCTGACATCCAAAATCTCAAATTCATCTTTTCTGTCTTCCCAGTGGATGTCTTGCTCAATTGGTTTCGGATTGAATATTGAAACTCTGTATTCTCGATTTTTTTCTACATTGAATTTATACCCTAGCCCATCGGCAACTTTTAGCACTTCATCAGGCATTTCGACTGAAATGATGACAATGTTTTCTTGTGCTTTTAATTCTGAAATTTTTCCGATCAATTCAGTCATGCTGTCAAAGTTGTAAATATATCTTTCGTGACTCTCATCCCAGGAAATATCTTCGCTCAAGGCAAACACATCATCTTCGCCATGAGAAACGCATTCAGGCATAGCAGCCGACAATTTCTTTTCTAAACCAAGATATTTATTTAAAGTGTGCAGTATTTCACAAATAGAAAGTTCGGTTATCCTTGCCGCGTCATTGAACGTGGCAAATCGAGCCAGGGCGTTGAACACTACGGGATTTTGCATTCTCTTGAATCTTGGCGACAGACCAATTAGAACCTGTTTTAATTCAGGGTGAGTATCTAGTGTCACTTTAATATTTGAACTAGCCAGAATAGGGGCATCTTCTGCAATGGGTGTACTCTCAACGATAGAAATTGCACCTACAGGACATACGTCCATGGCTTCTTGGCACAGATTTTCTTCTCTTGCGTTTTCGGGTTGTTTTTTTAGGTACGCTTTATTTTGATCGTTGATGTCGAAATTGGATTCTGCGACTTCAACACAGGCTCTGCAAGCTATACATTCTTCTGATACTGTGAATTTATTTGACATAAAAATACTATCCTATCGCAACTGGATTTAAGTTTTCCGCTTCTGGGAGCCTTCCTTCAAGTTTATGTGGATCATGGATTAGCACAGGAATATGCTCGGTGCAAATCCAGGCTTCTGCATCTTTATAAACAAAAGCTACTAGCGGTACTTGGGTATTGTCACGGTCACAATGGATACAGGTTGGTTTTTTATTTTCAGTCATGATTTTTTCTCCTTAACATACGGGGTAATCGTTCATTTTCAATCAGGGCATTATTTATGTCATCCAAGAACTGGTTGGCAGGGATACCATGGTTTTTCAAAGCCTCAGCTATAGAGTCGAAAGCCGCCATACTGCACCCCACGCATTTCATTTGATATTTTATGAATACGGGGATGACTTCAGGCCAGCGTTCTAATGTGTCGGCTACTATTGATTTTAGGGTGATTTTTTGTTTTTCTCTGGTCATTTCAGGCAAGTTTACCCCGTGCGGATGAGGTTGTCTGTGCGCTAGCGCAA
>QMOK01000108.1 GCA_003648195.1 Chloroflexota bacterium
ATTGTTTCTATAGCCATTACCTACTCAGACAACAGCGATTACGCTTATGTAGACATCAAAGAGCGTGGGGCAATTGCAGACGCGCTTCAGGCTGAGATTGCTAAACTTGATGATATAGAAATTGTTGAAATGCGTCCTGTAAACAGTGACGAACTACTAAGTTTCTAGGCTAAACTATTAAATATGTAGGCTCATCTATTGAATGTGGGCAACAAAAGGCGATATAAATATCGCGTTACGGTTTCGTAGGACGACATTCATGTCGTTTTGCACATTTTTCATATATGAGCCAATATGTACAGCGAAAGGCGATTAAGCATCGCCTTTCGTTTTTTGTACTTTGACCTAAAACTAACCTTTACCCAAGTTTTCCAACTTCCTACTTTATTAACCCCTTAATCACCCCAAATAATAACAACAACGTGCTAAGAGCCAAAAACGGCCCGTACGGGAGCGCGGTATAGGCTCGGTAACGTCTCAAAACAAGTGACATAAGCAAATAAAAGCCACTCACCACACCGCCAATTATCACGGCCAACAACAGCCCAATCGTAATCCCCGGCCAGCCCAAGAGCAGGCCAATCACGCCGGCCAAATTCACATCCCCAAAACCCAAGGGAACTTCATCAGTTTCTTCCCCCCGAATGTGGATGAGCAGCTTGAGAAATAATTTCCCCAAATAATACAATCCCAGCATCATGCCGAACCCAGCCGCCCCGCCCAAAAGCGTGGGAAGCCAGCCGTGCAAAGCTACCCCAAACCCGGCCCCTAGAACCGCTCCCGCCAAGCTGACGGGATGCAAAATGAGGTGATACTCAATATCGGTTACCACCACCAAGCCAAAGTAAACGCTCCATAGCAGCCCTCCGCCAAACCCAAGCCTCGCCGGGGGAAAATACCACAGCCCCAGAGCAGTCACCACGCCTAAAATCAGCACAATCCACATTCTAAGCGATCTTTTCTCCCCACAAGCCTGACATCTTTTAGGCCACAGGGTATAATGCCACGGAAACGCCTCCTCGCACACCGGGCAAACAGGCGTTGAGAAACTTCGTGTGCGGGGCAGGGTGTCGGCCAAATAATTGACCAATCCGCCCAGCCCCCAGCCAACAGGTATAAGCCAAAATATATTAATCATGCACGTATTATACTAAACAAGGGACTAGTGACCAGGAAACTAGGGACTAGAAAATAAGGGAACAGGTTCTGTTTAGAAACCCATGAAATCGCCTCTAATAACTCTCACCACCGATTTTGGAGAAAGCGATCCTTTTGTAGGCATTATGAAAGGCGTCATAGCTGGCATAGCTCCGGGCGTACCTTTAGTGGATATAACGCATGCCATCCCGCCGGGAGACATTCAGCGCGGGGCAATCGTTTTATGGCAGTCCGTGCCTTATTTTCCGCCGGGGACGGTGTTTTTGGCAGTGGTAGACCCTGGTGTAGGCACAGAGCGCAAGGGCATTATTCTTCACGTTCGGGGGCAAATTTTCGTGGGGCCAAATAATGGTTTATTTAGTTATTTGTTAGCGGAAGGGGAATCCGTTCGGGCGTGGGAGTTGGTCAATACATCACTGGGGGATTTACCTCCCTCGGCCACGTTCCACGGCAGGGACGTTTTCGCCCCCTCGGCGGCATACGCAGCCCTAGGCGTAAAAAGCACCGAGTTCGGGCCAGAACACCCCCATCTAGTGCGGCTGCCACTCCCCAGCCTAGAAATCACCTCTCCACAAGAACTGCGCGGAGAAATTCTCACCACAGATCAATTCGGCAACCTCCTAACCAGCCTGGGACGTTTCATCCCCACAAAAGATGGGCAATTACAGCTATCTCCGTGGTTAGAACAACGCCTTCCTATGGTAAAATTCTCTCCTGATAAAGCACGCGTATTGCTTCCCAATGGGCAATCACTGCCATTTGTAAATACATTTGCCCACATCCTCCCCGGCGAGTGCGCCGCCTTAGTTGGCAGCACCGGGCTAATAGAAATCGTTGCCAACCGCCAATCCGCCGCAAAAATACTTGGCTTAGAACGTGGGATGGCAGTCAGCGTAACGCGACATTAATGTCGACCTACAAACAGGATAAAACTATGGAAAAATTCATCATCGAGGGCGGAAGCCCGCTAAAAGGCGTAGTTACTCCTTCCGGGAATAAAAATGCCGCGCTCCCTCTTTTGGCGGCTTGTCTGCTTACAGAAGAACCAGTTACCTTGCACAACCTCCCCGAAATAAAAGACGTGCAAGCCATGCGAGCTTTGCTCGAAAGCCTAGGCGTAGAAATAGAGCATTTGGAAGACCATTCCTGGCGTATTTGCGCTAAAAGCGTTATTGCCTCCAGCTTAGATTTGGCGATGTGCAGTCACATTAGAGCCTCTATTTTGCTGGCCGGCCCCATGTCTGCCCGCGCGGGATGGCTGGTACTTCCCCCTCCCGGGGGAGACGTGATTGGCCGCCGCCGGATAGATACTCACATCCTTGCCCTAGAAGCCTTAGGCGTGCAAGCCGAATATAATCGAGAAGAGCGCGTCTTCGAGTTCGCGGTCATTGACAATTTGGTTGGGCAAGAGATTTTGCTCGACGAAGCCAGTGTGACCGCCACCGAGAACGCCATCATGGCCGCGGTAACGGCGTCAGGGGAGACGGTTTTGCGCAATGCCGCCTCAGAGCCGCATGTCCAGGATTTGTGCCATTTTCTAAACACTCTGGGCGCGAAAATCACGAACATTGGCTCTAATACGTTGCATATCACCGGTGTCTCAAAGTTACACGGCGGGGAATTCACCATTGGGCCAGATTATTTAGAGGTTGTTAGTTACATAGGCGCGGCGGTGGTTACTGGGGGCGAGATTCGCATTGCGGATGCAGGCTTAGAACATTTAGACATGATTCGTCTCGTTCTTCACCGTCTGGGCATAAATTGGCTGGTAGACGGCGGCGATATTCTTGTTTATTCCAATCAAAAGTTAACCATTGAGCCCGACATTCGTGGAGCTATCCCAGAAATTAGCGTCATGCCTTGGCCGGCCTTCCCCTCCGACCTGATGAGCATTGCCATTGTAGTGGCAACCCAGGCCAAGGGAAGCATACTTTTCCATGACTGGATGTACGAAGGACGTATGTATTTCACCGATAAGTTAAGCGGGATGGGTGCTCAGATTGTTCTTTGCGACCCGCACCGCTGCATTGTTCAGGGGCCTACGCCTTTGCTGGGAGAAGTTGTCGATAGCCCCGACATTCGGGCGGGGCTGGCGCTAGTATTGGCGGCCCTGGCCGCTAAAGGAAAATCCGTCATTCGCAACATTGGGCAAATAGACCGTGGTTACGAGAGTATTGAAGAAAAACTGCGCGGACTAGGTGCAAAAATTGAACGAGTAAGCGAATAAAGGGCTAGGAAAACGAACTACCCAACTAACAAACTAAAGGACTAAAGCGTCAGAAGCGGGCTTCAGAAAGTGACGTTGACCTATTAGGATTAGAAAAACACTGCCCAATTACCCAACTAAGAGGACACATAAATTGAAGATTAGCAAACAAGCACAGGCTATTGGAAGCTCTCCTACTTTGGCTCTTAACGATAAGGCGCGGAGTTTGACGGCGCAAGGGAAACCGGTTATCAATTTGGGAATTGGCGAACCGGCTAACGACGCTCCGGGAGGGGCAATACGCTACACAATTGCGCAGCTGGAAACACGTCAAATTAAGTACGCGCCCACAGCTGGCACACCCGCCCTAAGAAAGGCTATCCAAGATTACACCGAAAAGCATTATGGGCGCCGGCCTGATATCAAGAACATCATCGTTACCGTGGGAGCCAAGCAATCGCTCGCTAATATTTTCTACTCTCTGATAAACCCCGGCGAAGAGGTTATTTTGTTGGCTCCTTATTGGGTTAGTTACCCAGAAATGGTGAAGATAGCGGGAGGAAAACCCGTAATCGTCCCTTCCCCAACCAGCCTGGTGCCCAGTTTATCCGCCATTCAAGCGGCTGTCACGCTTCAAACTAAGGCTATTCTCCTTAACAACCCCAACAATCCCAGCGGCGTGGTTTACCCCCGTGAATTTGTTTCTGCGCTAGTGCGCTTTTGTGAGACAGAAGATATTTACCTGGTCATGGATGATATTTACCATCAATTGCTCTATGAGGGTTACCAGTGGGTTTCTGGTTATAGCTGCACTAGCACGAGCATTGATGATGGAAATTTAGTGATTGTGAATGGGGTTTCTAAAACTTATGGGATGACGGGATTTCGGATTGGGTGGACGGTTGGGCCTCAAAAACTGATCCAAACGATGACCAAAATTCAAGGGCAAACCACTTCTGGGGTGACCATTCTCGCGCAAGAAGGCGCGTTAGGGGCATTGAGGGAAGGCGCGGATGATGTTTTGTCGCTGCGGGAGAATATGCGTCAGAACAGGCAATTGATGTTGGACGCGCTAGGCAATTTCCCTGGCGTGGAGCTGGTTAAGCCAGGCGGCGCATTTTACGTGTTGCCAAACTTCAGCGCTTACGGGCAAAACTCCGCGGAACTAGCCAAGTTCCTGCTTGAGAATGTTTACGTAGTGACTGTGCCCGGCTCTGCGTTTGGGATGGAGGGTTATCTGCGTTTGAGTTACACTTGCCCCCCGGCGCAAATTACCGAAGCTATTAGGCGCATCCGCGAAGTATTGCTATAAAGAGTTGGAACTAAGAGAGCGAATTTTGCTTTATATGTGAAGCCCCGACTTATTGGCAGGGGCTTCTTTTTTATACGTATGGACTAAGGTTGTTGCCGCATATTGTCTATAATGCCCACCCTAGAAGAAATCCTAAAATGGCAACGATAATACCCAAATGTAAAAATAATCCCGTAGCGGATAACCAACTGGCAGGCGCAAGTACAGAGATAAATAAATTAAGAACAATCAATACCATCCCTATTAGGGGTAACAAGCCTTTGCGAAAGGCCAAAAACTCAGAGATTTTATCTAGTAATTGATTAATTTGATCTTTCATAACATTGCCTTACAAAACATTTTAAGGTTTTTCAGGAAATAGCGAAAACGGAGGTTCGCAATGACATCTACCTCACTATTTCCCATTGGGCAAGATAAATCTTGCGTTACGGAATGCAACGCGGCATTTATGCCGCCCTTGCACATTTTTTACAGATAAACCAAACCATTTTAATTAGAAAATCCGCTAAAATCTATGAGGACGCAGGTACGTTTGCGTTTGCCGTGTCATTCGTGCGCCATAGCTTATGCTCAATTCTTATTGGTTTGGAAAGGTTGGTATTTGGTGGTGTGTCGTCCAGGAATCCGTCCCTGAATAATCACGCCTTTATACTTATTCTCTACTCGTTCAACGTGGCCTTCCTCGTGAAAAAGAGCAATCAAGGCTCCTTCATCGTACGGGAGTTCTACCTCCATAGAGGTGTATCTTTCGTAAAGGTATTTCTTCACTATGTTAAGCAAATCATCAATTCCCTTGCCATACAGAGCAGAAATAGCCACCGCGTTTGGAAAATCTTCTAAAGATTGTCGAGCGCCATCTGGGTCTTGTAAACGATCAATTTTATTAAGAACGGGAATAATAGGAATCTGGTCAGCGCCAATTTCTTCCAAAGTCTGATGAACAGCTTCGGCTTGAGCGTGTACTTGAGGGTGAGTAATATCAATTATGTGGAGAAGAAGATCCGCATCGGCTATTTCTTCCAATGTGGCCCGGAAAGCGGCTACAAGAGTAGTGGGTAATTTTTGAATGAAGCCAACCGTGTCGGTGAACAAAGCCGCTGAACTATCGGGGAACTCAACGCGCCGCGTGGTGGGATCGAGGGTAGCGAATAACTTATCGGCTACATATACATTTGCTTCGGTAAGTTGATTCAAGAGCGTAGATTTTCCAGCGTTGGTATACCCAACTAAAGAGATAATTGGAATGCGGGATTCTCGGCGGCGAATGCGATGTCGCTTACGATGAGCGCAGACTTTTTCCAATTCGCCCTTAAGATGGCTTATTCGGCGGCGAATAACGCGGCGATCTACCTCAAGCTGAGTTTCGCCTGGACCTCTCAGTCCCACGCCTGCCGTCCCGCCGGTGCGCCCTCCTCCCCCGCCTGTTTGGCGCACAAGGTGCGTCCATGCCCGTGTGAGACGCGGAAGCCGGTATTCGTACTGGGCAAGCTCCACTTGCAAAGAACCTTCCCGAGTGTTGGCATGTTGGGCAAAAATATCCAGTATCAAGGCTGTTCGATCCAAGACACGGACATCATCTTTAAAGACTTCCTCCAATTCCCGTTGATGGCGGGGAGAAAGCTCATCATCAAATAAAATAACATCCGCTTCTAGTTCTTCAGCTATAGCGCGTATTTCTTTGGCCTTTCCAGAACCGATGAACGTTTTCGGGTCGGGATGGTCGCGCCTTTGTGTAACTTGACCAACCACTTCAAAACCCGCTGTATCTGCTAAACGGCCTAATTCGGCCAAAGAGTCATCCAAAGCAAACAAATTGTCTTCACGACCAATTTTTACACCCACTAATAAAGCGCGTTCTGAAAGGTATTGATTTGTTTTAATTGTTTTTTTCATGTATTTTTACGTTATCGAGTTATTGTGTCGTTTTTTCAATTGGAGGTGATTCGAGGATTGGGAAAAGTATATGGAATGTAGTTCCTGGACAAGTATTCTCGTCGTGTCCTTCAGATTCCACCCAAATTGAACCTCCATGGGCTTCCACAATCCCCTTCGCAATGGGAAGGCCTAATCCTGGCCCGCCCCCTTTGAACTTGGTTTTCCCGCTAGAATGAAGGGCAACATTCCCTAAATGACCAAACTTTTGGAAAATTCGCTCATGGTCTTCTGGAGCAATTCCAATCCCATTGTCTGCAACAGTAATTTCAATGAAGCTTGGCAACAAACGCCCATCAACGATAATGGTACCTCCATCTGGAGTATATTTAATAGCATTGGAAAATAAATTTTTCAAGACTTGGTAAATTCGTTCCGCATCTCCATAAGTTTGGGTATCAATTCCAGGGAATTCACGTAAATCCAGAGTTTGGTTACGCTTCTGGAGATATTTCTCAAACTCAGCAAACACCATTTTCAATAACCTATCAAACCAGATGGGGCGAAGATTGAGGTTAAGGAGATCATTGTCAATTAAAGAAACATCAATCATGTCATTAATGATTTCCTGCAAGCGTCTTGTGCCATTTTCCACGCCATCTAAGAGCAAAAATATATACTCATTGTCAGGTATATTCTCGCGGAGCATATCCATATACCCTTCAATAAGAGTGAGTGGAGTTTTGAGTTCATGCGCGGCCACAGAGATAAAATCCGATTTGCTGCGGTCAAGTTTTTCAAGTTGCACACGCACATTTTCTAGCTCACTAGAGACATATCTAACATGCACTTGTGTTTCTTTCTTAGTGGCGTATTCAAGGGTGTGCGCATGAATGGGTAGAATTTTCTTAATGAAATTAAGTGCTTCTTGCGGATGCAACTCCTCGCTAACAACTTGATGAGTGACAGCAAAAATCCGATTCAGCAACACAGTTAAACTCGCTTCTTGTTTTTCGACCTCGGTTTGTGTGCGTACCTGTACCCAATCGTCCAGAACAGGATGCATCCATTGAGGCTCTCCCATAACCATGGATTGTTGAAGAAGACCGTAGTAACGTTTTATTTGAGGCAAGAATTCTTCCCTGATCTCTTCGCCTTGAGCCAGTTCTTCGGAAGCGCGTTCCACAAACTTTTTTTCGAGTTTATCAAATATATCTATAGTTCGCATATCTATAGTGTACGACAGGAATGGCGTTTTGTGTAGCGTAGAAAGACAAAACCAGGCTCATTTTGGTGTAATTGTAACTATTGTGAAATCAACCACGCTAATAAAGTATCACCCACCACTTGCAAACTCTGCGCTGAAACTTTATCTAAGGTATCTTCAATTGTGTGCCAATATGGATAATCGAAGTCTATTATGTCTACAGCTGGAATACCAGCCTCAAGAAACGGGGTGTGATCGTCAAGCATGGAGTATTTTGGCGTGGGGAGAAAATATTCGGCGTATCCCAAATCCTCGGCCTGGTTCCAGATATCATCGCGAAGCAAGGGGGTGGAATTCCGTTCTTGATGGATGTTCAAATCCCTATCGCCAATCATATCCACAATTACAACTGCTTGCGGTCGCTGTTCCATATTTTCAACAAAAGCCCGTGAACCTAAAATCCAATCCCAGCCGGGGATTTGGCCATTATCTTCGGCGTCAAAAAAGACCAGCCAAATATTGGCAGATGCATCCTCGGGAAGAGCGCGTGCCAGCTCCAGCAAAACGGCAACCCCTGAAGCGCCATCATTCGCGCCGGGGACGGGTTTACTTTGATTTTCGAGGGTGGCATCCTCATCGGCATAGAGGCGAGTGTCGTAGTGTGCCCCCAAGAGGATGGGAGCGACATTTTCCGGCCCTCTTCGGGCGATAACATTCAAGACAGGGTGCCCCATTTGGACGCTTTCTTGCAAACTAACGTCCCAGCCAGCCCGTGTGAGTTCGCTGTCTAACCAAACCACTATTTTGTCATGCCCAGAACTGGACGGGGTGCGCGGGCCAAGGGAGAGCTGATGTTCCACATCTGCGAAAGCCCGCTCCGCGTTGAAAGTGGGCGTTGGGGAAATTGCCCGGCAAGCGGCAAGAGCAACAAAAATAAGCATGGAGTTTAGAATTATTATGGTGTTTGTTTTTTTCATAAGTTTTATTTTATGTGGTATTGGCTATACGAAAACAATTTAAATTATACTTCGGCCATATGTGAATTTTAACGCATGGACACGGGGCCGCAAAGATACAACGTCTGCTACAAAAAAACTGCTCAAGCAGGTAAAGAATTCTCTCGAAGAACTCAAAGAAAAACTTTGCATTTTTTGAGATTTTGTAGTTTTTGTAGTAGACTCATGGCATGGTTCATTTTGAGCTAGAAATCGTGGAATTTCCGTAATTGCAGTGTAAAGACAAGAAATCCCCCACCCTGCTTATACACCTTAACTTTGCCAATTCGCGGTCTTGACAATGGGGTTCACTATAGTTTATGTTATTGG
>QMOK01000319.1 GCA_003648195.1 Chloroflexota bacterium
CAGCCCTCTTTGAGAGGGGAAACCGTCAGAACAAAGCGGCTGGGCGAATCAGGTTTCAGAATATCTGTATTATCTAATTCTTTGTAGCCTTGCCCATGTCGGGCGATTTGTTTTTCGGGGATATTAAAATCTTGAATCAGAGTATCTTTCACCACATCAATGGTGAGAGTTTCTTGAGTTTGACACCTGGGCTGGGCCTGCAAAAGCATCACCGGGCGGATGTATTCGCCAGTTTGAGTCTCTTCAGCCCGCGCCTGGGTTTCAAGTTGATTTAGTTTGGCAATGGCATCGGAAAGCAACTCGCGCCAATTTTCTCTAGCTTGTAAGAGGATGGGGAGCTTAATCATATCTTCGGCTTTGAGTTCTGCCGCGGAAACTTGATATAACACGTTGCTAGGATTCTTGTCGGTATCGGGCGTAGCTGTTAGCTCTAAAATACAGGCAGGGTTGAAACGGGCAAGAACGTCAAAGGTCAAGGAAGTGCGGGCGTTATGTGCTTCATCGACAATGACAATCGGACGCCGCAAGCGGAGAACGTTAGCGAGGGAATACTTGGGAATGTCGCTCCCGTTGATGGTTTCCAAACCTTCTAAAACCGCATTGGAATATCCCGAAAAATGATCCATCAACGCGCCGGATGTTTCGTAGACTTTGCGTCCCTCGGTATCATCCACCCTGAAAGCCTGAATCGTAGAAACGATAATCACAGTGGAAGTATCCAGAGTAGGCCGAGGAAGATAGAGGGCTTCGCGAATATCCATCACGGTGACATTGCCCAAAGCCTGATCGAGAGCGCGGCGGTAAGGGTGAGCGCGGTCTTTGAGAGCTTTGATGGTTTGCTCGCGAATGGCGTTGGATGGAACCAGCCAAAGCACTAACCCCTGATCGGTTTGGAGATATTCGCGAATAGTGAGATTGACGGCATGGCAGGCCACAAAAGTTTTCCCCGCTCCGGTGGGCAAGCGCAAACAGACATAAGGCAAGCCGGGCAATTCTTTGGCTGGGTTGTAGGTCCGTTTGGTAAGCGCGTAGAAAGCGGTATCGGCTTCGTTGTAGGTCAGGCAAGCCCGGTAGTATTCGCTGAGGACGTTTAACGTGCTTTGCTGGTATTCTTTGAGTTGGAAATCTGGCATTAGTTAACCCTCACTTCATAGGGCAATTGACGAAAGGTGATGCCCATTTCGTGCAAGATGGATTTACTGAGAAGACAACCCTCTCCATAGATGACTTTAGGGCCATCGTGCGGGGGGAGCGCCTCCAGGACTTGGCGAGTGAGGACGTTGCCGCCGGCTTCGGATTTATCGCCCAAGATGCCATTGAAAAGCAAATAAATGGCGCGGCCATCGGCAACCCCTAAGAGGGGACTGGAGACCTCCGAGGTTTCAGAAACCTCGGAGGTCTGGGCAGGCAGCGGTTCGCCGGTTTCGGTAAAGAAGACATGCCGAGCCAATTCGCTAAAAGTGACTTCGGAGCGGATTTGCCCATCCGCGCCGAAGAGGGGCGCGTCGAGGATGCAGTAGCGGAAACCCCCGCCCAAACCCTCGACCTGGTTGACCTTGCCGCGCTGCCCTTCCCAGGTATAGCCTTCAATGGCTTTTCGTAAGCGTTGGGCGGTGATATTTTGTGCGATGTCGGGTTCCATTTCAACCAGGATAAAGCGGCGGTTACCATCATCTTCCTGATTAATTTGCATAACGGCATGGCCGGTTGTGCCACTGCCCACAAATGAGTCTAAAACCAAATCGCCAGGTTTGGTTGCGATGCGTAAAATTTGCCTAATGAGCCGTGTTGGTTTAGGTGTAGAGAAATCATTAGAGTCTGAAATAATTCTTCTTGCTTCCCTTCTTGCTTCTTGGTTGTCACCTGCATCAACCCTAGACCACCAAGTAGATGGAACTATTCCCTTTGGCACACTTGAGAAAAATCTTTTGAATCGGGGAAAATTTTCCCCAGTTTTCCCCCACCAAATTCTATTCTCAGCTATCAGTTTTTCAAAATAGCTTTTTTCATAACGCCAAACATTTACGCGGGACGGCCAAATATCCTCGCCGGTATTAGGATTCTTAATCGGGTAATAAAGATTTGGTCTTTCTTCTACCGTTTTATTACAAGTACAATCACCTGAAGACCAATCTCCTCTAAGATCGTTATCGGGGTTTTTGTATCTCTTATTCTGTTTTTCCATTCTTGGTAGCAGATTTCTTTGCCATCCTTGCAAGTCTTTCTTATTGGCTTTGGCCCGTTTTGCATACACAAGGACGAAATCATGCATATCTGAAATGTTAATTGCGTCATTCTGAGGTGATTGTTTTTTTTGCCAGATAACAGAAGCTATAAAGTTTCTTTCGCCAAATATTTCATCTAATATCAGTCTTGAGTGATGTACTTCGTTATCATCAATGCTCATCCAAAAGCTGCCATTCTCGTGAAGCAATTCCCGCAAAAGCACCAAGCGAGGATACATCATACAAAGCCATTTATCATGGCGGGAGAGGTCTTCGGCTTCTTTGCCGACCACTTCCCCCAACCAGGCTTGAATCTCCGGGCTATTGACGTTATCGTTATAAACCCAGCTTTCATTACCTGTATTATAGGGCGG
>QMOK01000109.1 GCA_003648195.1 Chloroflexota bacterium
CCACCAAGACAATTGACATCACCGTCAACGATTTTCCCACCGTAGGCCAGACGAAAACCAACAACATAGCAAAAAAGATGGGAAAGATGAGCCAGTAGAGAATTTTGTAGATGTTGAGGCAAAGACTTCCGAAGTCTTGCCGTCTATTTTTGAGATGATATTCTTGTTTCAGGGTTTGTGAGATTTTCATTAAGAGCCGCACTAATCGGTCAATGGAGAGACTCGCAATTGGCCAGGCGGGGATGATCCACAGCGGCGGGCGTTCAGCGGTGTAGTACCACCAAAGTTCAGTTTGGGTTCCCCAGCTCTCAATCACCAGTCCCCCCACAAAACCAACGAACACAATCCAAGCGTCAACTTTTAAATCTGCGCCGGTCATAATCAGCAGCGACATTATCAGCCAGATGCCCACCAGCAACCAGTCAAAGTATAGCCACCAATGCCCGCCCCAATCAATATAGGCCAGCAATTCCTCTGCCAGCGGCCACCAGGCGTACACAATCACCCCGCACAGCAACACAAATCCGCTGAACAGAACATAACTATCTCGTGTCCAGCCCATATATTTAGCAATTTCACGAAAATTTGGACGTTTCATGGGAATATTGTACTCGTCCCCGTGATAATTTTCCAGACTTCCCCAACCCCTCAATCTCCCAACCCTGGTAAAATATAACTAAATATCCCCATAACCACAACAGGAGTATCCCATGCCATCCTCAAAACCATTTCAGGGAAAAGTAGCCCTAGTTACTGGCTCAGGGCGCGGAATTGGCCGGGCAATAGCCCTCCACTTCGCCAGCCAAGGAGCCGATATTGTGGTCAACTTCTTCCGCAACCGAGAGCCAGCCGAAAAAACTGCTGCTGAAATAGAAAAACTAGGCCAGCGGGCGCATATCGTGAAAGCCAACGTAGGAAAAATTGACGACCTTGGCCGGCTAATCTCCGAGACCGAAAGCGCATATGGCGGCTTAGACTTTCTCATTAGCAACGCCGGCTCTGGATACAATCGCCCGGCCATGGAGCAACGTCCCAAAGGTTGGGATTGGACGATGAACATCAATGCTCGTTCCCTGTTGTTCTTGGCGCAAAAGGCTGTTCCGCTCATGGAAAAACGCGGGGGAGGGGCTATAGTTAGCATTTCTAGCCCAGGCTCATTTCGCGTTTTACCAGAGTATTGCGTGGTAGGCGTCAGCAAGGCCGCCATAGAAGCTCTCACCCGCTATTTGGCCGTGGAATTGGCTCCCCGCAACATTATAGTTAACGCCGTTTCGCCCGGCGTAGTCAAAACAGAAGCTTTGCAACATTTCAACACCATGCAAGACGAAAACATCCTTGATGAAGTCACACGCCAGACCCCGGCAGGGCGCATCTGTACCCCGCTAGATGTTGCCAAAGTGGTGGCTTTTCTTTGTACCCCAGCCGCAAAAATGATTTGCGGACAAACTATTTTGGTAGACGGCGGATTTACCCTCCCCGCCAGCGGCATCCAACGCCCTGCCTAATTCAAAACAGGAAACTACCTATGCGTGCTTTGTGGCTTGAAGAGCAGCAACTCGCCTATCGAACAGATTTACCTATCCCCCAGCCAGCCCCAAATGAGGCCTTGATTCGCACTCGCTTAGCCGGAATCTGCGGCACAGATATGGAAATGCTCAAGGGATATTATCCCTATACTGGTGTGCCGGGGCATGAATTTGTGGGCGAGGTTGTAGATGCTCGTTCGGCTCCGCAACTTGTAGGGAAGCGCGTTGTGGGGGAGATTAACATAGTTTGCGGAGAGTGTGTTCATTGCCTAGCGGGGCGTCCCACCCATTGTCTCAATCGCAAGGCTTTGGGAATCAATGGCAAAAATGGCGTTTTCGCTGATTATTTCACTCTCCCCGTGGAGAATTTGCATCTCGTGCCAGAAAATGTTGCGGATGAAAGCGCCGTTTTCACTGAACCCCTGGCGGCTGCCGTGGAGATTTTGGAGCAGGTGCACATTCACCCGGCGAATCGTGTTTTAGTGGTGGGCGCGGGACGTTTAGGGCAGTGCATCGCCCAAGCCTTATCGCTGACAGGCGCGCAACTAGAGGTGGTGACACGCTATGAACGTCAACGTGTCTTGCTGGCCCAGCGCGGGATTGCCGCTATCTCTGAAAGTAATATTTTACCCGGCACAATGGACGTTGTAGTAGATGCCACCGGCTCCCCCGGCGGATTTGAGGTTGCCCGAAAGGCCGTTCGCCCACGGGGGACATTGGTTTTGAAAAGCACTTACGCGGGCAACTTAGATTTTGATGCCTCCTCGCTAGTCGTTGACGAAATCACCCTTATAGGTTCTCGTTGCGGCCCATTTGCTCCAACTCTTCGCCTTTTAGCCCAAAAGTTGATGTCCCCTGCTTTGCTCATTGATCGTATTTATCCTTTGTCTGATGGTTTAGAGGCTTTTGAGAAGGCGGCAGAACACGGCGTTTTTAAGATATTGTTGACCACGTAGCCGACTTTTTTTGAGAACAATTCTTTTTTTGACTGTATTAAAGAGAATTTACCCGAAAATGATATGAAAATGTATCCCCTATTATTGAAGTAACGACAAAATATGATATACTTTTTCAATGAAGGCGATAATCTTAATCTCAAGCCTTCGTCCTATATCTCCCATAATCAAAATTAGTCGCTCCAAAAGTATATTGTTAAGTCTAGCAAACGGTCTTCAAGTATATAACTTGTTTTATATACTGATTGGAAGAAAGTTTAAGGGGTGGTGTTTTGGTAGTTGCGTATTTTGATTTTTGGAATTAATAATTACCAAAAGGAGGTTCACATTAAACCAGTTTTCTATATTGTCTAACAATCACTAAATTTTTGCATCATATTCAGTTCCTATAGGAGGAAGCATGAAGAAAAAACTTTTTGTTATTCTTAGTTTGTTAATGTTGTCTGTTTTGGCGTTGGCTGCTTGTGGCGGCTCTAAGTTTGAATGTGAAGACGAGATAGGATGCGTGACTTATGGCCCTGATGAGCCAATTCGTATCGCTTCTGCGCTGGTAATCTCTGGCCCTAACACTGACCTTGGTACAGACTCTCAATATGGCGTAGAAATTGCCATTGCCTTCCAGGAAACTCTTCTAGGCCATAAGATTGAACTTCAGGCCGAAGATGATGGTTGCTCCGCAGAGGGTGGGCAGACCGCTGGCCAAAAGATTGTCTCCGATCCCACCATCATTGCCATTGTAGGCACAAGCTGCTCTGGCGCTGGCGTTCCTATGTCTAATGTTGTCTCAGAGGCTGGTTATGTGATGGTTTCCCCCTCTAACACAGCCCCTTCCCTAACTGATCCTGAACAAGCTTGGAATCCTGGTTACCTGCGCACCGCTCACAATGATAAGGTGCAGGGGAAAGCTATGGCTGAATTTGCCCTCAATGAATTGGGCGTAACCACAGCTGCTGCCATTCACGATGGTGACCCCTATACTGAGGGATTGGCCCGTGTATTTGCAGATGAGTTTGAGGCCTTAGGCGGAACCATTGTTGAGTTCACTGCCGTTAACAAGGGTGATACCGATATGCGCCCCGTGCTTGCCGCGGTTGCCGCTGCTGGACCACCAGAATTCTTGTATTACCCGGTCTTCACCGCTGAAGGTGCATTCATCACCAAGCAGGCCAAAGAGGTTGCTGGTTTAGAGGACACCATTTTGGCCGCAGCTGATGGCATGATTTCTTCCGCAGCTGCTGAGGCAATTGGCGACGCTGGCGAAGGTATGTACTTCTCCGGTCCTGATCTATCCTACTCTGGTGGACTGTACGAAGATTTCTTGGCCAAATACGTTGAAGATTACGGCGCTGAGCCAATTTCTGTTTTTCATGCTCACGCTTTTGATGGCACCAATATGATCTTTGACTGCATTGAGAAAGTTGCTGTTCAAGATGGTGATACTATCCACATTGGACGCCAAGATTTACGCACTTGCCTATATAATATAACTGACTTTGAGGGTATCACTGGCACGTTGACCTGCGATCAATATGGTGACTGCGCCGATCCTAAGATTTCGGTGTCCCAACTCATTGATGGCGTGTACGAGGCCATTTGGCCCTAGTTTTTCTAGTACTAACTAGCAAATAGACTAATTACGACTGGGATGGATTCATATTTCTCCTTTGAATCCATCCCTCTATTGAGTAGAGGAGATAATTTATGTTACAACGCCTCCAGAACATTAGTTTTCTAGATGTCGCGCTATGGGCTTTAGGCGCAATTATTATTTTTGTTGTTATTTGGGGAACAGTTGCTACAATTATTGAAAATCCTTACCCTGTTCACACATGGGTAGAGACGGTTGTCGCTGGCATTGCTCAGGGTAGTCTTTATGCTCTTATTGCCATCGGGTATACCCTGGTTTACGGCGTGCTGTTCATGATCAACTTTGCTCATGGTGAGTTTTTTATGTCTGGGGTTATAACGGCTACTATCTTTGTTGCTCAGCCTATGCAGGCAACAGGTTTCTTAGACGCACATCCTATCATAAGTATGTTGCTGATAGTTATTGTGTCAATATCGGTCTCGGTAGGCGTAGCTTTGTTAACTGAGCGTGTTGCTTACCGCCTCTTGAGAAAAGCCCCTCGCCTTGTCCCACTCATTACTGCTATTGGAGCTTCTTTCTTTTGGCAGTACTTCTTCAGAGGATTATATGGCTCTAAAGTAAAACCTTTTCCTCAATTTGAGGTGCTGACCGGTAAAGCGGCTATTTTTGGCATTCCTATTCTTAAATCCCATATCCTAGTCATCATCGCCGCAGTCTTGATGCTTATTGGGCTTTATATTTTTATTATGAAGACTAAGGTTGGAAAATCAATCCGCGCCGTGGCTGAGAACAAAGACGTGGCCGCTCTGATGGGGATTAACGTTGATAAGGCTGTTTCAATCACGTTTGCTATGGGGTCTGCAATGGCAGGCATCGCCGGAGTATTATTTGCGGTAGTTTTCCGACAAGTACACTTTTTCATGGGCTTCATCCCAGGCATCAAAGCTTTTACTGCAGCAGTTCTGGGTGGTATCGGGAGTGTTCCCGGAGCAGCGCTGGGAGGCTTCATACTGGGAATGGTTGAGTCTATTGGCCCAGGCCTTTTCTTAGAAGGCTTGAATATCCCCGCCCCTCACCAATTGAAAGACGTGATTGCTTTTACCCTGCTTGTTTTAGTGCTGATCTTCCGACCTCAAGGTATCTTGGGCGAACGATTATCCGAGGAGAAAGCGTGAGGTATCTATCATGATTAATACCAAATCTATTGAAATTCGAGATATTATCAAGCTTGGACTCATAGCTGGCGTAATTGAGCTTTCCCTAAGCATGATAGGCTTTATTGACCTTCTTGGAACCCGCGAAGTAGTTTCTGGAATATTTACTCTGGGACATGTTTTCATGTTTGCGGCTCCGTTTGGACTGGCGTTTGTCTCGGCTGGTAAAGTCCCTGCAGATGAAAAGAACAAAGCTTTAGGGCATGGTTTTCTAATTGGCGTTATTGCTGCCTTGCCGATGATTATTTTGGCCGTTTTGGCGACTTTTTTCGATGTCCGACAGTTTTTACCGAATGTCTCCCCCTCCCTAATTGCCCTGATAATCTTTCATCAAAATTTGACAGTCGGCAGCCTTATTTTGGTAATAGTTTCGGGCGTTTTAGGATTACTGGCGGCTGGTTTGCATATTTTGCCTGAGCGTATTCAACATCCTCTTGTTACTGGTTTAGGCTGGGTGCTTATTGCGGGAACCTTTTCTGAACTCCTTTTGGGTAGGGTTCGTGCCTTTTTCGGACGAGGAGTGGTCAAGCTTATCTTTAAAGGAAAAGCGTTCAACCCTCTAGCAGCTCTGATAATCCTTGTGGCTACCATTGGAATCACTTATTGGCTGGATACTCGCAGTCATAAGAAAGAAGAAAAAGTTGTAGACATCAAGAAAATGCAGAAAATGACAAAAATAAGAATAGGTCTTGGCATTCTTCTTTTGTTGCTTTCTCCTTTAATCCTTGGTACCTATTTGACAGAAGTTGTCAATAACGTTGGCCTTTACGTGATCATGGGCTTGGGATTGAACATTGTGGTTGGCTTTGCCGGTTTGCTTGACCTTGGGTACGTGGCATTCTTTGCCATTGGCGCGTACATGATGGGAATCTTGACTTCAGAAGGTGACATAGGTCTTGGCCTTAGCTTCTGGACAGCTTTACCATTTTGTGTGCTTGCATCTACTTTAGCGGGAGTTATTCTCGGCATTCCGGTTCTTGGTATGCGTGGTGACTACTTGGCTATTGTGACCCTAGGCTTCGGCGAGATCATTCGCATTTTGGCACTCTCTGATATGCTAAAACCATTCATTGGTGGAGCGCAAGGAATCCTTCAAATACCTAAACCGAGCATTTTTGGGTTTGATCTTATTCAGCCTGGTCACCTTTTCTATATCGTTCTCCTTGGAGTGTTGCTGGCCGCCTTCATCTCATGGCGGTTACGTGACTCTCGCTTAGGAAGACAATGGATGGCCATGCGTGACGATGAAGATGTTGCTGAAGCCATGGGCATCAACCTGGTTGGAACAAAATTAATGGCCTTCGCTAGCGGCGCATTCTTTGGCGGCTTGGCTGGAGCTATTTTTGCCAGCAAACTGACCTCTATCTTCCCCCATAGTTTTAACCTAATCGTGTCTATCAACGTGCTTTCCCTAATTATTGTAGGCGGTTTGGGAAGTTTGCCTGGAGTTGTGGTTGGCGCGTTGGTATTGGTAGGCCTTCCAGAGTTGTTGCGCGAATTCGCGGAACACCGTATGTTAATATATGGTGCTCTTCTCATTGTCATGATGCTTGCCAAACCAGAAGGTTTCTGGCCATCTGAAGTCATCAAGCGTGAACTTCATGCCCATGAAAAATCTGAACCAATTAGCAGCGATTAATAATTATTGAGAGGATAATCCTATGCAGTACGTACTATCAACAACAGACGTAACCAAAAAATTTGGCGGATTGGTGGCTGTTAACCAATTCAACTTTAACATCCCAGAGGGGAAAATTTACAGTGTTATAGGTCCCAACGGAGCTGGGAAAACAACTTTCTTTAATTGTATTACCGGATTTTACGAATCTGATGGCGGAACAATCAAATTCATGGGACGTGTTTTGAATGGGAAATCTACTGACCAGATCACAAAGCTGGGCATTTCCCGTACCTATCAAAATATCCGCTTGTTTTCCAATATGACAGCTATTGAAAATATACTTGTAGGTCGTCACCCCCACTACAAAACCTTTTGGGTGGAAGCGATCTTTCAAACAAAGCGAATGTTGAAAGAAGAAGCAGAAGCTCTAGAAGAAGCCCTTCATCTGCTAGATTTTGTAGGCCTTCAAGGCTTAGGCGACCAACTGGCTACTAACCTTCCTTATGGTGCACAACGTCGTTTAGAAATTGCCCGCGCTCTCGCCAATAGGCCAAAACTGCTCTTGCTTGATGAACCTACCGCTGGTATGAACCCGAACGAGACTATCAATATGATGGCATTCATTCAACGCCTTCGCGATGAATTAGGCATCACCATTTTGCTCATTGAGCATGACATGAAAGTCATTATGGGCATCAGCGAAAATATCGGCGTGATGGACTTTGGAACAAAGATCGCGGAAGGTACACCAGACGAAATCCAGAGGAATCCGAAAGTCATTGAAGCCTACCTTGGCCGCGGCGCGGCCTCAGGGCTTTTATAGGAGAGAGATTCTATGGCAATGTTAGAAGTAAAAAACATTCACACATACTACGGAAACATTCAGGCCTTGCAGGGAATTTCCCTAGAAGTTGAAAAAGGCGAGATAGTCACCCTCATTGGCGCCAACGGGGCTGGAAAAACAACTACTTTGCGCTCCATTTGTAGGATGATTGATCCCCGTCAAGGGAGCATCATCTACGAAGGCATAGACCTAGCCAACCTTAAACCACACGAAATGGTTTATAAAGGTATGGCCATGGTTCCAGAAGGGCGCGGTGTTTTCTCAAGACTCTCCGTGTCCGAAAACCTAGATATGGGCGCATTCTCACGAGATGATGTGGCCGGCATAAGACAAGACCTAGAACGAGTTTATACCCTGTTCCCCCGCCTAAAAGAGCGGCGGACGCAAGTAGCCGGAACGCTTTCTGGCGGCGAGCAGCAAATGCTAGCCACAGGACGCGCGCTCATGGCCCACCCCCGCCTCTTATTGATGGACGAACCCTCCATGGGGTTAGCCCCCATCTTAGTCGAAGACACCTTTCAAACCATAAAAGACATCAACAAAGAAGGCACAACAATACTCTTAGTTGAGCAAAACGCTACCATGGCCCTTGCCATTGCTAACCGAGGATATGTTTTACAAACCGGCAAGATTGTCCTGCACGACACAGCCGAAAACCTCAAAGCCAATGAAATGGTACAAAAGGCTTACCTCGGCATAGAATAGCCGCAAAACATTCCAACCCAGAGCGCAGTGGTGATAAAATATACTCACCATTGCGCTCTTTTTATATAGGGAGGTTCACATGCTCATCCTCAACGCCACTGAAACACAAAAAGCCTTGCCCATGGCAGAAGTAATTTCCGCCACCAAAAATGCCTATGCCGCCCTTTCGGCAGGAAACGCGAAAATTCCCCTGCGGCTTCAACTCCCAGTAGAAAACCAAGAAGGCGTTATGCTATTCATGCCAGCTTATTTGTGGGGAGAAAAAGGAGAAGCCCTGGCGTTAAAGGCGGTCTCAGTCTTTCCCCGCAACCCCCAGCGTGGATTGCCGGTTATTCACGCAGCTGTGCTCGTATTTGAGGTGGAGACCGGTAAACCCCAGGCGTTACTGCATGGGGGCAGGTTAACCGCCATCCGTACCGGCGCCGCCTCAGGGGCCGCCACCGACATCCTCGCCCGCCCCGACAGCAAAACAGCCGCCATCTTCGGAGCCGGCGTTCAAGGGCGCACCCAACTAGAAGCCATCTGCACCGTCCGTGCCCTAGAAACAATTTGGATATATGATCTAGA
>QMOK01000110.1 GCA_003648195.1 Chloroflexota bacterium
CGAAGTGGATATTGCCCTCAACAAATTACTGGCGACATTCCCTAACATCCCAGACGCCAATACCCCCCTAGGCGCGGACGAATCCGAGAACGTGATTCTCAAAACTGTGGGAGAAATCCCCAGCTACGACTTTGCCCCCAAACCCCACTGGGACTTAGGCCCCGAAATGGGATTGATAGACTTTGAGCGCGGCGTAAAATTGACCGGCTCTCGATTTTACGTACTTAACGGGGATGGCGCTCGTTTGCAACGCGCGCTCATTGCCTGGATGCTAGATTTACACACCCGCCAAGGGTACAGCGAACGGTATTTGCCATTCGTAGTCAAAGAAGAGACAGTTTTCGCCTCCGGACAATTGCCCAAATTTGAAGGCAACCTTTACCACGACCATGAAGAAGATTTGTGGCTGGTTCCCACGGCAGAAGTTCCTCTCACCAGCTTGCACCGAGATGAAATTCTGGACGAAGAATCCCTGCCGCGAAATTACACCGCCTACACCGCCTGCTTTCGCCGCGAAAAAATGAGCGCGGGGCGGGATGTGCGGGGCATCAAGCGTGGTCACCAATTTGACAAAGTGGAAATGTACACATTCTGCAAACCAGAAGAATCCGAAGCCAAATTCCAGAAAATGGTGCGTGACGCGGAACAAGTCTGCGCAGGACTAGGCTTGCCTTACCGTATCAAACAACTTTGCACAGGCGATCTAGGTTTTGCCGCCACCATCACGTACGATATTGAAGTTTGGGCCGCCGGCTGCCAGGAATGGCTAGAGGTCTCCTCGGTTTCAAACGTGAAAGACTTCCAAGCTAGGCGTGCAGCTGTTCGCTATCGGCCAGAGGATGGAAAAGGCACACGCTACGTGCATACCCTAAACGGCTCTGGCTTAGGCCTCCCGCGCACATTAATAGCCGTTCTGGAAAATTATCAGCAGGCAGATGGCTCGATAATTATTCCCGAAGTTCTTCGTCCCTGGATGGGGGGAATAGAAATAATCTGTAAAAAGTGAAATACGCGGAATAAGGCGTGCGTCTTGAAATTCGCCAAGGAGAAATTATGCCACAGTGGTTAAATGTATCGTTTCATATATTTATTTTACTCGTCATGCTGGGAGGATTGATAATATCACTTGTGCCCATTGTTCCCGGCGTAGTAATCATTTGGCTGGCGGCTCTGGTGTATGGGCTTGTGGCTGGGTTTGGAACGCTGGGGATGTGGGTGTTCGCCTTTCTCACCCTCCTTGCTATTGCGGGCGTGTTGGTAGATAACGTTTTAATGGGCGCGAAAGCCCATGAAGCCGGAGCAAGTTGGCTTTCTATGATCGCTGCTTTATTGGCGGGCGTGGTCGGCTCATTCGTATTTCCCCCTTTGGGCGGCATAATAGCCGCTCCCCTGGTGCTGTATTTGTTTGAGGTGATGCGTCTTAAAGAATCGCGTGAAGCCTGGGAGATTACCAAAGGTTTGTTAACTGGATGGGGCTTATCTTCTTTAGCTCGGTTTGGGATTGCGCTGGTGATGGTGTGTGGCTGGGGAATTTGGGCATTATGGGGATGAACGTTTGCCCCTCACGTTGGCACTGCTTTTGATGGATGGTGGTGCGCCAGATTTACAGAGTGTCTTTTGCGAGGTGGCAGATCGTTGGGGCATTGCTTTTGGGTAGGGAACGGCTGACCCGTTTGGGGGTGAATTTTTTCCCCAACGCATTGCTATTCTAAAAACGAATACTCTCATCATCCAACAGGGTTTAGGGTTTGGTTAGACGATGAGAGTTTTGCGTTCTGGTATATTGGAGCTATTCTATTCTTCGGGCGCGGGAACGGGGAGGTCTTCAATGGCGGTTTCAACCCATTTGTCGCCCTCCGAGATGAGCATGACGGGAATGTCTGCGCGGATGGGGTATTTTCGTCCACATTCGTGGCAGACGAGCCAGGCTTCTTCGTAATAGTCTAGAATTCCTTCACTGGTTTGCACGCAGGCCGGGCAACGTAAAATTTCGAGCAGTTTTTCTCTTATCATGGCTTCTCCTTATTGTAATTTAGGTGATGGTGAACATTATACCGGAAAATAGGGGGTAATCGGGAATGGATTTTATTATTTTGCTAATAATTCGCGCTATATGGGGTAATATTTGTTACAATGTTTATTGGTAACTACTCAGGCTATAGCTGAACGAGCTAAAATAGAACACGGATGACGCGGATTTTGCGGATAGACGCGGAAAACAAAAATAAAAGATTTTGGCTCTTGTGTAGTATTTGTGCCAAAGGGCAAGATAAATCTTGAGTTACGGAACGCAGCGCGACATTTATGTCGCCCTTGCACATATTTTACGTAACCGTTCACTCCCCCCTAATACAAAAGCGTTGATGTGTCACTTTCAGAGAACGTTTTTTGTGAACGAAGAGTTTCCCTCTTGTAAGCATAGGAGATTCTTCGGGAAAAACGCCTTCGGAATGATACGTCATTGAACATTTGCGGGAGGGGAGTGGATAATTGCTATTTTTTATACATTCACCAAATACTCAAAAAGGCAGCTTTTTAAGAATGAATTCAATGAGAAGCATCCTTTTTTTATAGATTGGAAGTTCACTCTGTCACTTTTTTTCTTTAAAGGAGAAGACCATGAATGTGCTAGAAGAAGGCTTAGGAAAAATGCTCCAGCCCCCGGATATAAATGCATTCCGAGAGCTTAATCGCCAGAAGCCGAAGGCATTGATAGATAAAAGGATGACTGAAGCAGAAGCGGTTAGCAAGTTCGTTCACGATGGGGACTACATTGGCACAGAGCTTTACGGCACAGTGCGCTGCCCGCAGTCATTGGTCAACGAAATTGTCCGCCAAGGGAAAAAAGACCTCTCCGTGGCTGGGCAAGGTGTCTTTGAGCTAGATATGCTGCTAGCGGCTGGCCTGGTAAAAGCCTTAGACCACACTTACATAGGTTTGGAGGTTTACGGCATTTCCAATTGTCTTCGGCGCGAGGTAGAGAGTGGCCGCATTGAGCACTGCGTAGAATGGAGCAACGCTGGTATTGCCTGGCGATTTAAGGCCGCTGCTATGGGTATCCCATTCATTCCAACCCGCTCCATGCTGGGTACAGATACCCTTAAATACAGTGCCGCCAAAGTTGTAGAAGACCCTTTTACCGGCGACCCTATTGCCCTTCTCCCAGCCCTAATTTTGGATGTAGGCATGATTCACGTTCACCGCGCCGACAAACACGGCAACGCCCAAATTGATGGCATTAGCGGTTTTGCCTTTGAATTGGCACGCGCCTCGAAACGCCTGCTTATTAGCGCGGAGGAAATTGTCTCTACCGAAGAGATTCGAAAACACCCTGACCGCACCATCATCCCCTACTACTTGGTTGACGCAGTGATACATGCTCCATTTGGCTCCCATCCCGGTGAGATGTGCTACGTCTACGAAAGGGATGAACCACACATTAAATCTTGGGTTGAGGCTTCGAAAACCCCTGAAACCACTCAGGCGTATTTAGAAAAATATATTTATGGCCCAAGCGACCACCAAGAATACCTGAATTTGGTCGGGAAAGAGCGGCTTCAAGAATTGGTAGACATGGTTCCGGAGGCGGAGAAATGACCGAGAAAAACTATAACCCCAACGAATTATTGATTTGCACCGCGTCCCGCCTTATGGAGGACGATACTACCGCTTTCATTGGCACTGGGATTCCGATGCTGGCGGCTGCACTGGCTCAAAAACGACACGCGCCCAATTTGATCAGCATTTTCGAATTTGGAGGAACGGGCGCGGTGCTGGAAGATTTGCCCCTGGCCGTGGGTGAACGGCGCACGTTTCATAAAGCTTTGGCTGCCTCAGGAATAACGGACATTGTAGAAGCTGCCCAGCGCGGTTTTGTAGATTACGGCTTTTTGGGCGGGGCACAGATTGACCCTTACGGCAACTTGAACTCAACCGTCATCGGCGACCATGACCACCCCAAGGTGCGTCTCCCTGGCAGCGGCGGCGGAAACGACGTTGGCTCCCACTGTTGGCAGACCATAGCCATCATGCGGCACGACAAACGCCGCTTCATTGAAAAAGTGGATTTTATCACCACTCCCGGCTATCTGACCGGTCCCGGAGCGCGTGAGAAGGCTGGACTTCCGCCTGGAACAGGTCCCTATCGTGTGGTCACTACCCTGGCGGTGATGGGGTACCATCCCGAATCTAAACGCATGATGCTTTTAGCAACCCAACCCGGCATCAGCGTGGAAAAAGTTATCGAGAACACAGGTTTTGAATTGCTGCTTGCTGATGATATCAAAGAAAATTCTCCGCCCTCAGAAGAAGAGTTGAGCATCCTGCGGGAAGAGGTGGATAAAGAAAAATTCTACATCTAGAGCGTTTTCCTTAAGGTGGCCAGACTTCCGAAGTCTGGCCTCTAAATACCGAAAAGATACCCAAGGAGAAAAATGACCCCTGAACAAATTATAAAATCAGTTGTCAGCGCCATTATTGCTTTTGTAATTCCCACCGCGCTGAAGAAGTTTTGGCCTGAAACAGAGAAAGTAGAAAAATTACCCTGGTTAAAGTGGTGCATAGCCGGATTCATTGGCGGTGCGTTAGGAGGCATAGGCAGCGGCCTAATGGCTCCCACTCCAGAGGGCATTGGCAACTGGGCTGTGTATGGAGCTGCTCTGGGTATTTTTCAATGGTACGCCTTGCGAGGATACCGCTCTGTGGGAGTTTGGTTCATATTCGCCAGTATGTTGGGGTGGATGCTCTTCCCCTTCGGCGGCCCCGTCTGGGGATGGGTAGTGGCCGGTCTCTTTATTGGCGTATTCCAATCCCTTACCCTTTCTGGGACAAAAAACGTTTTCTGGTGGATACCGGCCAACATCATCGCCTGGGCGTTGGCTGGATTGGTTGGCTACCAAGTGGGATTGCTCATCATAGGCACGAACCCCGTTTTGGCCTGGGTCATTGGCTGGGGAGTGGTTGGCCTGGTTGGGAACATCATCTTGCTCTATCCATTGAAAATGTTGAAAGAGAAAGAATAAGCTATCCCACTATGAACTTATATATGTTCATAATATCGCGTTACGGTTTCGTAGTACGACATTCATGTCGTTTTGCACATTTTCATACATGAGCCAAAAACTCAAATCTGCGTTCTATTCCCCCACTTGAGTAATAATAATGCCCATTGCCCCTGCCTTGAGCATAGCTTGAGCAACAGCATCCGCTTGGGGCTTTTCTGCCAGCGCGATCATATTTCCTCCGCGCCCACCGCCAGAGAGTTTGGCTCCCAGCGCGCCAGCTTGGCGAGCCGCGTTCACGAGCCGGTCTAGCTCTGGGGAGGAGACACCCATTTCTTGGAGGAAATAATGGTTTTCATCCATGAGAGGGCCGAGGCGCGCGGGATGTCCGCTTTCGATGGCGTGACGCGCGGCTTTTGCAATGCTCCCCACGGCGGCGAAAATGCGCTGGTAACGCTTAGGATTGGCTTGCCAGGCTTGGCGTACGTCCCCCACGGTCTCTTTGGTAAGGCTAGAGATGCCTGTATTGCCGATGAGAATGGTAAATGGTTGCGGGATGCTGAATGTTTGGATGGCAGGCCCCTCACCCCCGGTCCCTCTCCCATTGAGAGAGGGAAGAGGTTTGACGAAGTAAACCGGTTTTTCAAAAGCTATGACGGTATTATCAATTCCCGAAGGGGTTCCGTGGTGGATTTTTTCAATTTCGTAGGCCAGGGCAGAGACCTGCTCGTTGGGGAGGGGGTGCTTCAGAAAAGCGGAGAGGGCGCGGATGATGGCTGCCGAGATAGCCGCTCCCGATCCTAGGCCAGAGGCAATAGGAATAGTGGAAGTTACTGTAAGTGTGCAAGGGGGAATCTGTGTCACGCCTAAAGTAGCAAAGACGCTTTTTATGACTTCCCGCGCCGGATTTCCAGGTTTTAACCCGCTCAGGGGCGCGTCTAAGCCTATATCGGGGGCCACCACGCGCATTTCTGGCACCTTCGCTTGGCTTTCTCCCGTAATTATTGCTTTGGCACACACTTTGGTAACAGGCACGGCCAAAGCGGGGTGACCGTAGACGACCGCGTGTTCTCCAAAGAGGATGATTTTTCCGGGGGCGGTGGCTGTAAAGGTTGGCATGGGGAGGGTTAGAAAACGTAGAAAATGGTGATGATGCTGATGCCCCAAAGGAGAATGGTAATTTGCAGGGGGCGATCAGTGAACGCTATTTCTTCTGGAGCGCCGCCCTCTCCTATTTGAAGCAGGTACAGGTAGCGAAAAATCCCGTAGAGCACAAAGGGAATGGTGAGCATCATGGCATTGTTTTCGGGAAGGTTGGGCGCGGAGAATGTGTAGAGGCTGTAGGCAACAATGGTTGTTCCCGAAATAATGGTGATAAGTTGGTTAAGAAGAGGGAGGGTGTAACCATCTAAAACGCGGCGGTGCTGGGGCGCGTTTTGGTCAGAGAGAGATAGCTCGGCACGCCGTTTTCCAAAGCCAATAAAGAGCGCGAACAGGGTAGTTACCACGTACAACCAGGGGGAAAAGCGTTTCACGTCAATAATGGTGGTGCCAACTGTGACGCGGGTAATATAAAATGAAGCAAGCACCATGACATCTAAAATAGGGATGTGTTTAAACCATTTAGAGTAGGCTAAGTTGAGGGTTAAGTAGAATATGCAAATGAGGAGGAAAGCCGGTTCTAAGAGATAGGCGCTGCTGAGGGTGAGGAAGATGAGCCCGATGGCTCCCGCCCAGGCCAGGGGGAGAGGTAATTCCCCTGCCGGAATGGGGCGGTGCCGTTTTTTGGGGTGTTGACGATCGGCTTCGATGTCGGCAATGTCGTTGATGATGTAGACCGCGCTAGCCAACAGGCTAAAGATAACCGCTCCGGCTATGGTACGCAGCAAGGGGCTGGGATGGGTTAGTTTGCGGTCAAAGACCAGGGCGGTGAAGATGAAGACATTTTTAGCCCATTGGGTAGGACGCATGGTTTTGAGGAAGGCTTTTAACATTTTGGTTTGGTGGTTGGCTAGCAAGGTGCGCTGCACTTGTAATCTAAAGTGCGTTGCATCTGGTGACTTGGGTAAATTGGTGTCCCAATTATACCAGTTTCCCAATATACCAATATGCCGTATAATATCCCCATGGCAAAGAAAATACGCGTTGATAAATTATTGGTTGCGCAAGGATTGGTTGAGAGCCGCTCTATGGCGCAACGTTTGGTGATGGCCGGGCAGGTGCGGGCCAATGGTGAGATGGTACATAAGCCCGCCGAGAATGTGCTCCCTGATGTAGAGCTAACCATCGCTGAGATGCCGCGTTTTGTTTCCCGTGGCGGCAAAAAGCTAGAAGCCGCTTTTGAAACCTTTAATTTGGGCGTGGATGGCCGCATCTGCGCTGACGTGGGATCGTCTACGGGCGGTTTTACAGATTGTCTTTTGCAGCACGGAGCCGCCAAGGTTTACGCTATTGACGTTGGAAAGGGAATTTTGCACTGGAAGATGCGCAGCGATCCCCGCGTGGTGGTGATGGAAGAAACCAACGCCCGTTACTTAGAAAATTTACCAGAACCGGTCAGTTTTGTGAGCATTGATGCCTCTTTTATATCGTTGAAATTGTTGCTGCCCATGGTGCGGGGGTGGGCGGACGCGGGAGAGGTGCTGGCTCTCATCAAACCTCAATTCGAGGCCGGAAGGAAAGAAGCCGCCCATGGGAAAGGCGTCATCCGCAATCACGAAATTCATCAGCGCGTGTTGCGTGAGGTATTGACCTTCGCTCAAGAATTGGGTTTTCGCGTGCGAGATTTAGCGCAATCACCTGTGGTGGGGCCAAAGGGAAATATTGAATTCTTGGCATGGCTGGCGTGGCCGAGAGATGGCGAAGTTGTCCCTGTGGGTCGGTTTGTGTCCTCTCTGTTTAGTTGATCTTTTAGTTCCCTAGTCACTGGTACCCCAAACTCATAATGACTCCATCTAACATTTCCAAATCCCCCATCAAAAAAGACCGCATGTTCTACCGCTTCTCACTCTACGGTTTCTTAAAGAATTTGCGCTTTTTTGGCCCTTTCATCCTCCTCATTTTCGCGGACAATGGGCTGTCATATCTCCAAATTGGCCTTTTATATTCCATCCGTGATATAGCAACCAATATCCTAGAAATCCCCACGGGCGTGTACGCCGATGCCTTCGGGCGCAGAAAATCAATGGTGATGGCTTTTACGTCCTACATTGCCGCTTTTATCATCTTTTATGCCTTTGGAGATTTTTATATCTATGCCCTAGCCATGGTGCTATTTGCCGCTGGGGAAGCATTCCGGTCGGGAACACATAAAGCCCTTATCTTGGAACATCTCAAGATTAATAATATGCAAGATTTAAAGGTGGCTTATTATGGGCGGACGCGGTCGGCTTCACAATTCGGCTCGGCTATAAATTCGCTCATCGCGGCGGGATTGGTCTTTTATTCTGGGGGATATGAGTATATGTTCATCGCTTCTATCATCCCTTACGTTTTAGATTTGATCAATTTAGCGACCTATCCCAAAGAATTGGACGGCGAGTTAAAGCAAATTAAAAAAGGCGCCGTAATGGAGCAAATTAGAGGCACCCTAAAAGCTTTTGGGGGGATTTTTACGAACTTACAAGCCATGCGAGCTATTTTAAACAGCGCAAGTTTCTCGGCGATGTTCAAAATCACCAAAGATTATCTCCAACCCATTTTGGCGGCTCTGACCCTTTCCTTGCCGGTTTTTGTTTCCTTGACGGATACCAAGCGTGAGGCGGTGATCATTGGCGTGGTTTACTTTGGTATTTATTTACTAACCAGCTATGCCTCTCGCCACGCGGGGAGATTCAGCGAGCGTTTCGCGAACATTACGCAAGCTGTCAATATCACCTTTCTCTTTGGGGCCGGGTTCCTATTTTTGGCTGGCGTGACAACATGGTTGAGCGTTGCCTTTATTTCTGTGGTCGTCTTTTTGGGATTTTACGTTCTGCAGAATCTACGCAGGCCCATCAACGTGGGCGTAATCAGTGA
>QMOK01000320.1 GCA_003648195.1 Chloroflexota bacterium
AGATGTGGTTGTTTCTTTTAATGGCTTGGGCAAATTTTGGGCCTATTTGCAATCTCAATGGAAGTTTTTAATAAAGGCCCTTTTGACCATGTTTTTGTTGGTTTTGGCAGGTTTATCCTTTTATGCTTATCTGTTTTTGTCAACTCGCTATCAAAGTGATTATCTCTGGCGGCCGGTTGCAACGCTGTCTGATCTACGAGCAACTTTCTTCCGTGAAGAGTACGGTACTTTCAGCATAGCTCAAAAAGTGGAACGAGAATGGGGAAATCAGCGCCGCTATTTTGTGGTTTATCCCAAGTTATTGGAAACTAATTTCAGTATTTTGGGTATGATTCTGGCAGGTCTTGGTTTTTTGGTTGGAATGCGGCGCTGGAGGGCGGCTAATTTGGCCGGTGGAATGGCTTTTTTGTTCTGTTTTGGGTTTTTGCTTTTTGCTTCTTTGCCTTTCTACTCTCTCTTTAACCTGGGTCAGTTGGAAAAATTTTCTACAGTCTCTTTGTTGTGGATACCAGTTTGGCAGGGAATGGCTTTGAGCTGGGGACAGCGAAAGTTTGGCCCAAGCATTTATATTTTGCCGGTTCTGTTATTTGGTTATCTTTTGGCGGTAAATTTGACTAAATTAGATTTGCGGCAGGTCCGCCAGGGGGAATATTTCGCCAAGGATGCCTTGGGCCCCTTAAAAAATGACGCTTTGGTTTTTCCCTCCGGTGACGATTTAATTCTCAACTCTTTTTATGTTCATTATGTGGAAGATTACCGTCCCGATATTAGGATTATTTACGGGCGAGGTAATAGCCTGGCCTACTTGTTAGAGAAATTGCAAAAAAGAACACCCGGGCTGGTTACTGACTTTCAAAAGGGAGAAGATGAATTTTTAACACTGATTAAAGAAAATATAAACCGCTTCCCGATTTATACCTCTTTTGCCGTTAATCTTCCTGACTTCAAATTTATCCCCCGCGGGTTGTTTTATGAAGTTTTGCCTTCTGATTCATCCTATGACCTGCAGGAAGTTTTTGACTCCTTTTTAGCTTTTATTAACAACTCGTCCTTTCTGGTTAACTATGATGATGCTTTTGCCTATCCCGCCCAAATTAAGTCTTTAAGAGGTTATTACAGCGGCGCGTGTGTCCATGCCGCTGACTTTTTCTTTAATCAGGAGGAAAAAAAGAAGGCGCTGACCCTTTATCTTAAATCTAATGAGATTATGAAAAACTACCGTGCTTCACTAAATGCGGGCAGTCTGTTGGCAGAGGAAGGAGAGTGCCTGCGGGCCGAAAATCTTTTTAAAACGGCCCTGGAGTATGCCAAAACGGACGAGATGGCACCCAAAAAGAATTTATTTATTTTATATCGGGACTGTTACGGCGATAAGGATAGGGCTGAAGAGTTTTTGGAGGAAATAAGCAGATAACATAGATAAGGGTTAGGATTAAAGACAAAATAGCTGAAAAGTACTAAGATTCCAGCCATTGCCTAATTTCCTATTATGCACTTTAGGGTATTGTTTGATTGTGTTTTGATTTTTTCTTTTGGTACGGCGGTTGGCTCTTTTATTAACGCCTTTGAGTATCGTTTAAGGCACAAAGAGCCGATTGCTTTTTCGCGCTCGCGCTGCCCAAATTGTCATCATCTCCTTGCCTGGTTTGACCTGATTCCCCTACTCTCCTTTGTTTTGTTGCGAGGAAGATGCCGGTATTGCGGAGAGAGGATTAGTTTACAGTACCCACTGGTGGAACTGGTTACGGGCTTTTTGTTTATAGCTTTCTATGTTGGAGGCAGATTGGGGAATTTAGAATGGGCTGTTGGTACTCACTATTTACTGCTTTTTTTTATCCTTGCCTGCCTGGAGATTATCTTTTTATACGATCTTAAATACAGTCTAATTCCGGACGAAGTTGTTCTGCCCGCAAGCTTAATTACCCTGATTTATCAATTTTTTGCCGCCCTGTTCGGGGTTGCGGGTTGTCCCATTTCTCAATTACCCAGTTCCTTATTTAACTGTATGTTCAATTATCTGGGCAGTGGGATAGGTGCGGCGGTTTTTTTCCTCTTTTTGGCGGCGATTACTCGTGGTAAAGGAATGGGAGGGGGGGATGTTAAACTGGCGGTTCTCATGGGCTTGGTCCTGGGATTCCCTGGCATAGTTTACGCTTTATATATAGCTTTCATTTCGGGGGCGGTTGTTTCACTATTTTTAATTTTTCTGCGTAAGAAGAAGTTTGGCCAGACAGTTCCCTTTGGTCCCTTTTTGGTAGCGGGGACATTGTTAATAATGTTTTTAGGCGGTGTATCTGGATAGTTTTGCCGCTTTGTTCGGGAGTTGACTTTCTTTGGTTTTGTTTATATGCTTTGGTTAGGGCTGGGATATAATTCTCCGATCTACTTGCGGCAGTGGAGTTTGGTCTGCTGGGGGAATAGTTGTATTCCGCCCGCATTTTAGCTGGAGAATGGGGGTCTTGCAAGATAAGGCATTTAAAAAAAACAAAGGAGTTACATTAGTTGAGTTATTGGTGGCAATGACAATTGCCGCTGTTGTGTTCGGTGTTGTTGGTACGCGGATGAACCGCACTTTGCCTAAGGCCAGAGATGATCG
>QMOK01000111.1 GCA_003648195.1 Chloroflexota bacterium
AGGGAGTGCTAAAAAGTTGTTGGTTAAACCTTACCCCCCCTCTAAATCCCCACAAATGCCAAAGGCAGGAATTTGGGGGGAAGTTGCTCACCTCCCCTAAATTCGACCGTTTTTTGTCGCATTTGGGGGAGGCAGGGTGGGGGCAGAACTTTCCAACAACCTTTGAGTGCTCCCAAGTTTAGGGACAGGGCAATCGCATTTAAACACTCAAAGCAATTTTGAATCAATTCAAAATCTGCCAAAAGAAGTCAACTTGCCAATGCACGCAAAGTGAAATTGACTTAACCTGCTTGAACAGGTTTTTTGTAGCAGACATGGAATGATTCCATGTCTATATGCGATTGCCCTGAGTTTAGGCAGCGATAAAAAGTTGTTAGCGACCATTGGAGTCGGAACCCTTGGAAGTCTCCAAGACTTCTGAGGGTTTTAAATTAAACGTAGTCAATATAACAACACTTTTTTAGCACATCCAAAAATTACATTTACCCTAATTGCTAGTTCTCCATGGTAAAATTAACCTCATGAAACCATTTAACATTAAAAAAATGCTCTCTAATTTTATCGGTTTAAGTCAAATAAAAGGAACCGAAGCGACCATTCAAAACTGGCGAGAACACACTTCTCAAATCATGCTTAACGTATTTGTGTTGATCAGTTTTGTAGCGTACCCCATTACGGCGACCACACTTGTATTGAAAGGTGAATGGGAAACTTTAGCATTTAGTTCAAGTGCTTTTATAGCAGTACTAATTATCCGCTTTGCAATTACCAAAAAAGCTTATAAACTACGCGTGATAAGTTTTTTGATAGTAGGCTATATATTGGGCATGTCTCTTGGTGTGAACAAAACCCTCATTGGAGACGCTCGTATTTGGCTGCTGTTTATAGTTGTTATGACAGAAGTGCTATTAGGGAATTTGACAAGTTTCATAGTACTTGTAATTGTCACCCTAAGCTGGTGCGGACTAGGGTTATTGTTCAAATTTGGAATTATTGATTACCCGCTTGACCACCTCCAGAAACTAATTGCCAGAGACGCTCTTTTTGCGTGGAAAAATACTAGTACCATCCTGTTCGCCACCGGTTTCATACTAATTGTTTCTATTCGGGCCATTACCCACAATCTTAGTAAATCTCTCAACCAAAGCCATGCTCTTGCCAAGACTTTGAGGAAAGAAATAGAAGAAAGAAAACAGATAGAATGTGACCTTCGGGAGAGCGAACAAAAATACCGAGGGCTATTTGAAAATTCACCGCTGTTAATCATAGAGATTGATAAATATTTTAATATCTTGGCTATTAACTCCGCCATGGCGAAAAGCCTAGGATACGACGTGGAAACTATTATAGGATCTTCTGTATCCAATGTTTTGCCCAACGATGTTCGCGAAAGCCGGTTGAAATTAGCGGAAAAAGCAATCACAACAAATCAAATTATTCATTTTGATGACGAAAGAGACGGAAGACATTTTCATAATATATTTGTACCTTCTAAAGAAAACGAAACTCTCCAGGTGATTTCTCAAGACATTACCAAACAAAAACAAGACAGGCAAAAAATACTGAATTACCAAGAACATCTCAACGATTTGGTAAGAACACGAACAGACGATCTCTTTCGCGAAGTAGAAGAACGTAAGCGAATTGAGCGCAAGGCCATGGCAGCTCAGAAATTAGCAGATATAGGCCTATTAGCCACCGGCATTGCCCATGAACTTAACTCTCCACTTCAAGGGATTATGATCGATAGCGATTATTTGCTCATGAAACACAATAACAATACCTTAGACGCCGCATCCCTGAAAAAAAAATTAGAAGATACCAAACAAAATATTTTGCGCTGCAACAAAATTGTGCGTTCCCTGCAAAATTATGCCCACACAACCCCCGGTGAATTCTCCCCACATGATATTGACGAAATAATATGGGACACACTAACACTCACGAAACATCAATTTGGAAGCTATGACAACATATCCATTATCACCGAGATAGAAGAGAATATGCCGCCCCTGCTCTGTAACCGAGATAGAATCATGCAAACGCTCATTAATTTATTAATAAATGCCCGTGATGCTATGCCTGAGGGAGGCCAAATTACTATCCAAAGTAATTACTCTACAGAGAAGCGTCAGTTTACGTTGAAGGTAACTGACACAGGTGATGGTATTCCAGAAGATATCCTTAACCACCTTTTTACGCCATTCCTTACTACCAAATCAGTGGGGAAAGGCACAGGTTTGGGGCTATACATTGTGCATGGATTTGTTCAGACGCGCGGCGGGGAAATTGATGTACAAAGCACAAGAGGAGCAGGCACAGCAATTACCATAACATACCCAGAGGAACTTCCCGACAGTTTAACCTCGTGAACGCTGAAAAACGGAGATGCCCTTTCAGGCGTTTTTGCTCCCATTGAGCGCATTGCACTTCCTGAGCGCCAAATCCCGCTAACACAAGTTGCCCGATACCATGACCCGCTTTACCGCATCACCTCTTCACCTCACTATGAAAAAACATTGGAAATTCTGGCTAGGTGTAGCCATTAGCTTAGTATTTTTATTTTTCGCCCTCAAAGGCCTTGGCCTTAACGATATTTGGGAACCGCTTAAAACAGCGCAATATTGGTGGTTGCTGCCTGGCGTAGCGGTTTATTTTATAGCCGTATGGGTACGCGCCTGGCGTTGGCATTACTTGTTGCGCCCCGTCAAACCTATCTCTACAAAAACCATGTTTCCCATTGTGGCTATTGGCTATATGGGCAACAATATTTACCCCGCCCGTGCGGGAGAAGTTTTGCGAGCCGTAATCCTCAAGCGGCGAGAAAATGTACCCGTTTCAGCCTCTTTAGCCACCATCATCGTAGAGCGCGTTTTTGATGGCGTAGTCATGCTGGCCTTTGTCTTCTTGAATCTGCCAAAATTGGCCGGAATGACTTCATCCTCAGGTTTTGTGGGGAATATTCAAAACTTGGCCTTATGGGGCGCTGGAGCGTTTCTAGGCGCTTTAGCCGTTTTCCTGGCCGCAGCCATGTTTCCAGCGAGAGCGGAAAAAATAGTCGTTTGGATTGTCGAGCGCGTTGTCCCCTCTAAATACCACGACAAAGTGTCCGAGATCACCACCCGCTTTTTGGGTGGCTTGGAATCCCTGCGCTCACCGCAAGAAGCCTTGATGATTTTCTTCACGTCAGTGGTGATTTGGCTTCTCGAGACCGTGAAATATTGGTTCGTGATGCACGCTTTCCCCTTTGAAGTTAGCTTCTTTACTCTGATGTTGATGAACGGGATTGTCAATTTGGCGACTACCATTCCCTCTGCGCCAGGCTATGTGGGAACCTTTGACGCGCCGGGAATAGCAGTGCTGACCGCAAACGGGGTCGCCAAAGGCCTGGCCGCGGGATACACTCTTGTTCTTCATGTGGCGCTATGGGTTCCCATCACTGCGCTGGGAGCGTTTTATATGGCACGCGAGGGCATCCGATGGGACGCGGGGGAAGTCGTGGAGTGAACAGTGGATAATGTTGAATGAAGCCAGTAGCCATCATTGAAGAAATTCAGCTCGTCTGATATGCTGAATTTCAGATAAACTGCTTTTGGAAGATGGAATTATGACAAATGCTACTGTAAAGATGGCTAAAAGAGGTCTCATCACAATTCCTAAGCCATTGAGAAAAAGTTATGGAATGCAGCCAGGTGATACATTCTCATTACTTGATTTAGGAGGCGTCTTTGTATTAAGTCCTCGCCGTTCTGAAATTGATACGCTGGCGGATAAAATTGCTGCTCAATGGGATGAGGACGAAGAAACACTAGAGTTAATACTTGCCGCTCTACGCGAGGAACGATATCTGCGTGGACAGTAGATTGAAAGTTTTTCTAGATACAAGCGTGTTATTTTCAGCGGTGCATTCAGAGACAGAGGGAGCACGCCTGATCCTGAAGTTAGGGGAAGCTGGAATTATATCGCTATGGATTGGCACTTGGGTTTTACAAGAGATGCAAAATGTCCTTGACAGAAAGTCACCCAAAAGCATTGGTGGCTTCGCCTTGCTGCTTGACCGGGCACAGATACAAGTTGGCGAAAAACCAGAAATGCAGATTTTGCGCCAAGCTCAATCAATGCTTGATTACTTGCCAGATGCTCAGGTGTTGGCAGAGGCTTTGATAATTAAAGCAGACTACATGGTCTCTTTTGACAGGGAACATTTATTAGTGGGGAATCCTCAATTAAGCCCTCTCCCATTTCCGGTTGGGACAGCAGGAGACTTTCTTGTTTGGTATAAGGAACGGTTAACAAAGGAAAAATAGAAGTCGAATCCATCCGGCGAATTCTTCATCATTCCACTACCTCCATCCCTTCATCACCCCTCACTCCTCACATTCTTCACATTTCTCAACTGTTCAACTATGCTAAAATGTCTTAGTATATCTCTAATATATCAACATTTCCTGTTTCCCTGCACCTCTCATCACCTCATTTACAATTACCATCTCCTAAGGAGTTCACCATGTCCACTGATTTCCTGTTCCACGAAGACCTAGAAGAAATCGCTCCCTTTGTCCATGACCTCATTCAATGGGAAGAAGAGCGCCAAGCCCGCAAGCTAATTTTCATCCCCTCCGAATCCTACGCCCCCAAAGCTGTGCGCAAGGCACTGGGATCCCGCTTCCAAAACATCTACGCCGAAGGATACCCTCCCTCGAGCATGGTGCGTGACCCCGAAGAACGCCTGCACGATGTTCCCTGGCAACTGGCCTACTACCGCCGCTACGCCGACCGCCGCTTTTATAAAGGCGTGGATTATGTAAACCTTGTGGAAAGCCTGGCCCAGAGACGCTGCGCTCAAGCCTTTGCCCACGGAGATATTCAGCCGGAGCACATTTACGTCAATGTGCAGCCCCTTTCGGGGACGGCGGCTAATTTGGGCGTTTACTGGACGCTGCTTGAGCCGGGCGACACGCTTATGGGTCTTGACCTTTTTCAGGGCGGGCACCTCTCCCACGGCTCAGAGTTCAACATTTCTGGGCAGCGTTACAAAGTTGTCTCTTATGGCGTTGACCCTAAAACAGAACGCCTAGACTACGACAAAATTCGCCAAATGGCCCTAGAGAATCGCCCCAAAATTATTGTTGCGGGCTTTACTTCTTACCCCTGGGCGCCAGATTGGGAAAAATTCCGCGCCATTGCCGATGAAGTAGGCGCGTACCTGATGGCCGATATTGCTCACGTGGCCGGGATGGCCGCCGCGGGCGTTTATCCCAACCCGGTGGGCATCGCCGATGTGGTTACGTTCACCACCCATAAAACGCTGGGCGGGCCCCGAGGCGCAGCCATTCTCACCACTGACCTTGACATAGCTAATAAAATTGACCTGGCTATTTTCCCCGGCGAGCAAGGCGGGCCGCATGTCAACAAATTCGCGGCCATGGCCGTGGCTTTCAAGATTGCTCAAACCGAAAAGTTCGCCCAACTTCAACGCCAAACGGTGAAGAACGCTCAGGCTTTGGCAACAGGCTTACAGGAGCGGGGTTTGCGTCTGGCGTATGGGGGCACGAACACGCACCTTATGCTCCTTGACCTCAAATCTATCCCCGTCACGGGGGCGCCGCCCACCACCCAGAAGTACCCCGTGTGGGGCGAGCCAGCCGTGCGGCTGATGGATATCGCCGGTTTGGTTGCCAATAAAAACACCATCCCCGGAGATGAAGAAACATCCAAAGCCACGGGCATCCGTCTGGGAACTCCCTGGCTAACCCAACGCGGCCTCGATGAGGGCGACATGGACGCTATCGCCGGTCTCCTCCACCGCCTGCTAACCAACATTAAGCCGTTTTCTTATACTGGCCTCATTGGGGAGCTTCCGCGCGGCAAGATGGATATTGAAATTCTTGAGGAAGTCCGGCGTGGCGTGGCTGTGATTGCCGACAAAGCCGGAATCGATTTTGAGTACGCCGAGAGCGATTATCCGCACTATACTTTCCTGGATGAAAATCCCCAGCCAGAACCCGTTTCCCTGCGTGTGGCCGGTTGGCGGGCGCGTCAGCACATCAACGAGGTTTGCACATCTAACATGCTCACCCTGGAGCCTGGCGATGCGCTCACCACTTACATGCTGAACCGCTTCGGTAAACTTTTTGCCGAGGTGGTGGTGGCGCGGGAGGAGCAGGACGCAGAGGGCCGGGATCGCTTCCTGGTTACCCCTGCGCCCGAGAACGCGGCCAAGGTTACTTCTTGGCTGCGCGGTTTGGGGGATGGGTATACCCTTTTCGATGAGGAAGACCTTTATCGCAAGGTGCAAGGCCCGGTGCTGGTAGAAAAAGTGGACGCTGTTGTGGAAGTAGACGGGATGGCTGAACCTGGAACGTCTGCGGCGGATTTATACGCCGCGCATCCCGAGCGTTTTGACCTCACCAAACTTTACTTTGTAGGGCAATCTGCCCTGGACGAATTTGCCCCAAGCGTGAAGCGCGAAACTTGGACGTGGGAGGAACCCGAACAGCCCCTCCTGCGCACACCTCTTAATGAAATACACAAAAAGCTGGGCGGGAGAATGGTTCCCTTTGCGGGGTGGGAGATGCCCGTGCGTTACACTTCTGTCAAAGAAGAACATGCAGCCGTGCGCGAAGGAGCAGGCCTTTTTGATGTTTCGCACATGGGCGTTTTTGAGGTCTCAGGCCCTAACGCAACCGCTTTCTTAGATACGGTTTTCTCTAATTACGCGGCCTGGAACGTGGATAAGCAGTCTATGTACGGTTATTTTTTGCAGCCCGATGGCAGCGTGATTGATGATGGTATTATTTACCGCGTGAACGCAGAATATTACTATCTGATTATTAACGCTTCTAACGAGCAAAAAGATTGGGATTGGCTGAACGCGGTTAACGAGGGCAAGGTGTTGATTGACGCCGAACGTCCTTGGGTGCAGGTAGAGGCTAAAGCTACGCTGCGCAATTTGAAAGACCCCGCCATGGGAGAACACCAAAAAGGCGATATCGCTCTCCAGGGGCCGGTATCACTGAAGACGCTCCAAGCCCTGACGGATGACGCCAAAACCAAGGCCGCCTTGGCCCGCGTGCGCCGTACTGAGATGGTCGAGTGTGAGCTGGCAGGGATTCCCCTGGTGATTGCTCGCACCGGCTACACCGGCGAGGAATGGGGCTTTGAGATTTTGGTACATCCCGATGAGATGGTCAAACTTTGGAACGCCATCCTGGAGGTCGGTGAGGAGTTCGGTGTAAAACCAACAGGTCTGGCTTGCCGGGATTCAACCCGCATTGAGGCAGGGTTGCCACTTTACGGGCACGAGCTGGCCGGGCCGTTCGAGATTTCTCCTGTTGAGGCCGGTTTCCCTGGTTATGTCAAATATCATAAACCGTTCTTTGTGGGCCGGGACGCGCTCTTGGCCCGCGAGCTGGGGCGCAAGCGCGAATTGATCCGCTTCAGGGTCAATGCGAAACGCGCCCGGCGGCCCAATCACGGCGATCCCGTTGTGGATGAGCGCGGAAAACAAATTGGGTTGGTGACCAGTTGCTCCATTGACAGTGAGGGCTACTTGCTCGGCTTGGCGATTGTGGAAAAACGTTATAATAAACCTGAGACGGCCATCGCTATTTTCCCCCTGCATGGAAAATCACTGGGAGAAGCTCTGCTGCAACGCAATCAGGTGGCTATGCCCGTGGCGGCCACGGTGCTGACGCGCTTCCCCGAGAAAGAGTGAAGCGTAGGCAGGCTAAGGGGGGAAGAGTGGCATTTCAGACCTCCGAGATTTCTAAAATCTCGGAGGTCTGCGCTATCTGGGTTATAATGTGGTATATTCTTTAAGATAATGACAAAGTTTAGCGCAAGGCAAATCTAAACCAGAAGAAAAGGAGAATGTGATGGATCCAATTATTTTTAGAATACCCGGGACAAATTTCGCGTTGCATTGGTATGGGTTGATGATGGCAGGTGGAATCATCTTGGCCGGGTATATTGCGGAATGGGGCGTGCGCCGATACGGAGAAAAACCAGAACGAATTTGGGATTTGATGATCTGGGCTGTTCCAACAGGAGTTGTTGGGGCAAGGTTGTGGTATGTCCTCAACGATATTTTGGGTGGAGGTACTTATTTTACAGACCACCCTGCGAGTATACTCAAAACCTGGGAAGGCGGACTGCACTTTTATGGCGCTGTGCTTGGCGGGGCATTGGGCGGTCTTATTTATATTCGCAGGCATAAATTAGATATGCGGCTATTCCTTGATGCGGCTGCGCCGGCCCTTCTAATAGCTCAGGCCGTGGTTCGTCCGGCTAATTTCATCAACCAAGAATTGTATGGACAACCCACTACTCTCCCTTGGGGCATTTCCATTGACGCCGCGCACAGAATCTCGCCCTGGACTAATATGCTCCTTTATCCAGTAAAGACCACGCGCTTCCACCCTACTTTTGCCTATGAAATATTGTGGAATCTCCTTGCCGCCGGAGTGCTGGCATGGCTCACCTTGCAATTTACAAAAAAAATCAAACCTGGCAGCGTATTTGCGGGATGGTTGGTACTGGAAGGTGTAGGACGAGAGTTGATTGAATTCTTCCGCCCCGACCAACCCCGTATCCCCGGCACAGATATTAGCATCACGCGCATCGCGGCTGGGATAATGGTTATTGTTGGTATTGTTATTTTGCTGGTTAAGTACGAAATAATCCGTGTGCCGTTCTTAAAACCTGGAAGCGATTCTTATAAAATTGCCCCAGCGCAAAAGGAAGAGAAAAAGGCATAGGAATACAGAGAAACGCTCGATAAAGAAGGCTATTTTCTATGGAATCAGACGAAACATCCCCAGAAAAATTACGAGTTCTTATTGCCGATGATGTCCTAGAAACACGCCGCGCCACACGGCTGATGCTAGCCGAAAATCCCCTGGTTGAGATAGTGGCGATAGCGCACGATGGAAAAGAGGCTATTGAATTAGCACAAAAACACCGCCCAGATATTGCGCTTTTGGATATTAACATGCCAGAAA
>QMOK01000321.1 GCA_003648195.1 Chloroflexota bacterium
TCCTTGCCCGCGTTGGCCAGAACTCGCGTCCCCGGCCAAAACTCCAATGTCTTCATAACATCAAAAAATTTTTCCTGCCATAATTTTTGAAGCCTATCTGTCCACTCAGCCTTGGCCACCGCCTTGGCCACCCTTTGCAACATCATTCTCGGAGTCTCCACAGTTTGACCATTTCGGCTTTTTCGCAGATACCTCTTTTTCAACACCAGCAAGGCGGTATAGGTTAATCCGCCCAAATCATCCACCACGCCCAAACTTTCCCGCCCTCCATCCACCTTGCACCGCTGATCGCGATGAAAAACGAAATTCTTGGTAGACATAAAATCTCCTTTAGGATAGCACCTTCAAAAAGGATATTACCCCATACAGCTTCTTAATAATCTAATCCACAAACTGCCGACCTGCCTTTATCAAAAGGATGCCTGACAGCCTTGAATTCGGTTACCAAATCAGCCATTTCTATAAATTCCTTTCCCGCCTCACGACCGGTTAAGACAACATGGGTCTGCGAACAAATTTCTCTTAGAAAATCTAGGGCCGTCTTTTTCTCCAACAACCCCCTGGCTACCGCCAGATTAAATTCATCCAAAACTAAAAGGAACGGTTTTAAAACGGCAACTTCTTTTGCTCTCTGCAATCCGGCCCGGGCCAGCTGACAGTCCTTACGACTGGGATCACTAAAGTCTACCCAGCCCCGCCGGCCAAATAGAGAAACAGTAAGTAATGACTCCTTTCTCGCCATCTTAATCTCGCCAGTCTCACGCCCTCTCATAAACTGAACCACCACCGACCGATACCCATATCCGGCAGCCCGAAAGGCCATACCCAACGCCGCCGATGTCTTTCCTTTACCGTCGCCGGTAAAAATGTAAATCATAGAGATTAGAAACTTAAAATCCAAGATTGAGATCCACCAACCGCTAAATTCTTAATTTAATCAGGGGCACAATTTTTTTCCCTTCGCTCAAAATTTGTCTGAGGTTCTCTTCACTGTACGGCCTAATCTTCTCAAACTTTCTGTTCAAACAACTCTTGGGCCGAAACTGCTGCAGCGACCATCCTACAAAATGCTTGTTCATAAAGGGCCTAATCTGGTTGGCCATATCCACCAAGCTGTCAAGGCCAAGAAGCGTCGGCACTATCGTCGTACGAACCTCCCAGCTTATATCAGCACCAGCTAAAAGCCGTAAGGTCTTGACAATCTCAGCCACGTCCATATCAGCATTAACCACTTTTCGGTAACTGCCGTTATCCAACGGGGCTTTCACATCCAAGGCCAGATAATCTAATAAGTTTTGATCCAACAACTCTCTAACAACACCCGGCCTGCTGCCATTTGTATCCAGCTTCACTAGAAAGCCCAATTTTTTAACTTTTTCAACAAAAACACCAAGATCCTGCTGAAGTGTCGGCTCCCCTCCAGTAATGCAAACCGCGTCAACCAAACCCTTTCTCTTATCCAAAAAATTAAAAACTTCCCCCTCGTCTAAAAACACCGGCCGGTCAGATGGTAAAACCAGCCCCCAATTATGGCAATAGGGACATCTAAAATTACAGCCTTGAGTAAAAACAACTGCGGAAACCTTATCTGGATAATCAATTAGAGAAATCTTTTGAAGACCACCAATAAGCATTTATTCAACCTTAAACTCCTTTCGCTGATCAAATTCCGCCTGCTTGCCTTCATTCCACTGTCTTACCGGCCGCAGATAACCCACCACCCGAGAATACACTTCGCATCTTTTTCCACATTGCGGACACTTTGCCTGCTCGCCAGAAAGGTAACCATGCTCCATGCAAATACTGAACGTTGGCGTAAATGTGAAATAAGGCAGATGATAATTGGCGGCAATTTTTCTTGCCAGACTCTTAACCGCTTCTCTCGAAGGCAAACGCTCTCCCAAGAACGCATGAAATACAGTTCCGCCGGTATAACAAGTTTGGAGCTCGTCCTGCAGGTCTAAAGCCTCAAACAAATCATCGGTTAAACCCACCGGCAGTTGACTGGAATTAGTATAATAGGGAGCAGCACCCTTTCTAACCGCATCTTCGTTGGCCACAATAATGCCTGGATACTTTTCTTTATCAATTTTAGCCAAACGGTATGATGTCCCTTCAGCCGGAGTAGCCTCCAGATTGTACATCTGATTATCTTCAGCTTGGTACTTCCGCATTTTTTCATTCATAAAACGCAAAACTTCCAGCATGAATTTCTGCCCTTCAAGCGTACTAATATCTTTACCCAACAAATTTAAAGCCGCCTCATTGCCCCCATTAATACCAATCGTAGAAAAATGATTGTACCAATATCGGCCAAACCTTTGTTTAATGCCAGAAAGGAGAACTTTACTGTAAGGGTAGAGACCTTTTTCGGTAAAGCTTTCCAAAACTTTCCTTTTAGTAGTCAAAACCTTGCGGGCAATCCGCATTAACTTTTCCAATCGTTCATAAAATTCTGTCTTGCTTTTTGACAAGTAAGCAATCCGCGGCAAGTTAATAGTGACCACTCCAATGCTTCCCGTAAGAGGATTGGCCCCAAAAAAGCCCCCGCCGCGCTTGCGCAGTTCACGGTTGTCAAGTCTTAA
>QMOK01000322.1 GCA_003648195.1 Chloroflexota bacterium
CTCTTACCGGGCTTAACAGGGATACTTGCGAACAATTTCAGCTTAGAAGTTGTCGGCCCCGTAGTTATTGTGGCCGCTAGCGTGATGATCTTGATCAACGAAATAATTATTCATCGAAAATAATTTGAATGATAAAATAAGATATGGCTTAGAAGCCGGTGGATTTAAGTTTACATTAAGGTTTTAGCGATGGCACATTTGCATTAATTCAAGTGTTCCTAAACGCAAATTGACTCAGCCTGCTTGAAGCAGGCTAAAGGCAGGTACTATGAAACAATATTCTTGGTGGCAAAAAGGCATTATTTACCAAATTTACCCCCGCTCGTATCAAGACAGCAATGGGGACGGAATCGGAGATTTGGCCGGTATTCGCCAACGCTTAGACTATATTCAAAGCCTCAACGTGGATGCCATTTGGCTTTCCCCCATCTACCCCTCGCCTATGCACGATTTTGGCTATGATGTTGCCGATTACTGCGAGGTCAACCCCATCTTCGGCGACATGGCCGACTTAGACGCCCTGCTAGAAGACATCCACGCCCGGGGGTTGAAACTGGTCCTTGACCTGGTCCCCAACCACACCTCCGATGAACACCGCTGGTTTGTTGAAAGCCGCAGCAGCCGGGATAATCCCAAACGGGACTGGTATATCTGGCGCGACCCCGCCCCTGATGGCGGCCCGCCTAATAATTGGGTTAGCTTCTTCGGCGGCCCGGCCTGGACTTACGACGAGCGTACGGGGCAATATTATCTGCACCAATTTGTGAAGCAACAGCCAGAACTTAACTATCGCCATCCCGATGTTTTGCCTGCTATGTTAGACAATATGCGTTTCTGGCTCGATAAAGGCATAGATGGCTTTCGAGTGGACGTGATCTGGCTGATGCTCAAAGATGAACAATTGCGTGATGAACCGCTCAATCCCGATTGGGATGGAATAAACCCCATAGGAAAGTTGCAGCACATTTACACTCAAAACTTACCTGGTGTCCACGATATTATCCGCGCTATGCGGGCTGTCTTAGATGAGTACGATGACCGCATGATGGTTGGCGAGATATATTTGCCCAATGAAGATTTGGTGAAATACTATGGCACGCGGCGTGAAGATGGCAGCTTTGACGAGTGTCACTTGCCCTTTAACTTTCAGCTTCTTCTATTAGATTGGGATGCCCGAACCGTGCGGGACGCGGTGGACGCTTACGAGGCGGCCCTGCCGCAGGGGGCCTGGCCGAACTGGGTGCTGGGCAATCATGACCGGCATCGTGTAGCCTCTCGTTTGGGGCAGGCTCAGGCGCGGGTGGCGAACATACTCCTCATGACGCTGCGCGGTACGCCTACCAATTATTACGGGGAAGAAATTGGCATGGAGAACGTCCCCATCCCGCCAGAATTCATACAAGACCCTCCCGCTGTCAACCAGCCTGAAATTGCTCACATTGTGGGGCGTGACCCGGAGCGGACGCCCATGCAATGGGATGCCTCTCCCCACGCCGGATTTACCGAAGAAGCAGTCATTCCTTGGCTGCCCTTGCCCGCGGATTATCAAACCCGTAACGTGCGGCAGCAAGAAGAAGACCCAACCTCTATGCTAAACTTGTACCGCTCCCTGACGAAACTGCGGCGGTCTGAGCCTGCCCTCGCGGTGGGAGATTACGCCTCGGTGGACGCGGGCGCGGCAGATGTGTTTGCTTACCAGCGCACCGCCCCCGGCGCGAACGCTTTCCTCATTGTGCTAAACTTCGGAGAACAATCCCACACCATCAATTTGAGCGAAATTGCAACCCAAGCCGAAGTTGTTATCGCTACTGGCCTGAAGCGGTCTGGAACAGTATCTCTTAATGCGCTTGAATTGGAAGCCAACGAAGGCTTAGTGTTCCGGTTGTGAATTAACAAATGGTTTGTAGTGGCGAACGAAAGTTCGCCCGCACCCAAAACGGGTACTCTCGTCCCCTACTACGAAATAGAATCCCCACTCCCTAGTCCCTGATCACCCAAAGGAAAACCCAAAATGAAACTTCAACGTCACCCCTCCAATCCCATTCTCCTCCCCGATCCCACATCTGACTGGGAAGCCTATAACGTTTTCAACCCCTCTGTCGTTTATCATAACGGCCTCTTTCACATGCACTACCGCGCCCAGGGACTGGATTGGGTAAGCCGCATTGGATACGCGGTCAGCGCTGATGGCGTGAACTGGAACCGTATGCGCCGTCCGGTTTTGTCACCTATAGATAAAAGTGATTCTCGCGGCGTAGAAGACCCGCGTGTGACTAAAATAGATGACCGTTTTTATATGTGCTACACGGCCTACGGCTCCGAAGCGGATGAACCCACTCACGTGGGGGGCGGTATCCTCCCCATGATCGCCCGCAGCGATAATTTAATCACCTGGGAGCGTTTAGGCCCCATCGTGCGTGGAGAAGACAATAAAGACCATGTGCTCTTCCCCAGCCAAATTAATGGGCGTTACGCCGCTCTCCACCGCCGATGGCCCAATATTTGGATAGCCTATAGCGATGACCTCTTGCATTGGGACGAAGAAGATATGGCTGTTCTCCTCACCCCCCGCGCCGATAA
>QMOK01000323.1 GCA_003648195.1 Chloroflexota bacterium
AGTTTTCTTTGAAATAACCAATGATGTTAAAGCCGCCATTGACCGCGAGAAGCAAATTAAGGCTGGCTCACGTCAGAAAAAGATTGACTTGATTGAGAAAATGAATCCTGAATGGAATGATTTGTTTGAAGAATACTTTACCTAGCCCTGTCATTGCGAGGCGGTGCTTTTCCGCCGAAGCAATCTCCCACTGCGGAGAATGGGATTGCCGCACTCCGCTGCGTTTCGTTCGCAATGACATAGTACACAAGTAGCGTTCAAGACGGCAAATAACATCGCCAAGAATTGTCATTGTCATTGCGAGGCGGTGTTCTCCCGCCGAAGCAATCTCCCTCTGCGGAGAATGGGATTGCCGCGCTCCGCTACCAAGAAACCTAGCCCTGTCATTGCGAGGCGGTGCTTTTCCGCCGAAGCAATCTCCCACTGCGGAGAATGAGATTGCCGCACTCCGCTGCGCTTCGTTCGCAATGACACATAGCTAGTTCAACCGCTAACCTAGGTACGGCTTATATGACTAGTAACAACCATCACAAAAAAAGCTCACGCCAGGGGATTCGCGTTCACCCGCTGTATATCGTCCTCCTGGTAACTATCAACCTCATTGTGCTAATGGTGATGGGGTGGCCGCGCGTTCGGGAACGGATGCCACGCTTTTTCACGGAAACACCTACCCCCACACTCACACCCACGCTGACTTCCACCCCCACGCCCACGGTCACGGCGTCCCCTACCGCCACTGCCACGCCCATCTCTCCCCCATTAAACCCCACCGCCACCCCCTCCCCCACGCCTGCTACTTACAACTTTGCACCCTCTCACGGAACGTTGATTCTCTCCCTGCGCGAGGGCGGAGACACACATCTTTTCGCCTACCGTCCCTTTGCGGAACCGAGCGGGGAAACGTACACGGCTTTGCCGCTCACTAGGCTAACAAGCGGAGAGCAAAACGACATCACGCCCGCGTTCAGCCCCGATGGAAAGAGTTTGGCGTTCGCTTCAAACCGAAGCGGCGCATGGGATATTTACATCCTCACCTTGGAGGATGGAGAAATTAGGCAGCTTACCGATACGGCGGCCTACGAAGCCCATCCCAGTTGGTCGCCGGATGGTATGTGGCTGGCGTTTGAGGCTTACGTGGACGGCAACCTGGAGGTGATGCTCCAAGATATTGCCCAAGGGAACGCGGCCATCAACCTTAGCAATCACCCTGGCGCGGACTATGCCCCGGCTTGGTCAAGCGGGGGACGGAAAATCAGTTTCGTTTCCACACGGGGAGGGCAGACGGCGGTTTGGCTGGCGGATTTAGATGAGCAAGAGGAAGCGAAACGTTTCTCGCAAGTTAGCGCGGACACTGCTCTAAGCGCCAAACATCCTGCTTGGTCACCCAATGGTCAGTATCTGGCCTGGGCGGAAATCACCGCGGAGGGCGTTCACCAACTTTATATCTGGGATAGCACCCAATTGGATCTTGGCCCGACCCCCAGCGGGAGCGGGGATTGGCCGGTTTGGGGCGGGGATTTGCTCTTTACGAACGTTGAAACTCCGTTAGATGCTTTTTTAACCGCTTATCCGTTGGAGGAGAGTACACCCCCGCAGGTAATGCTCCCAGCAGTGAGGCTGCCCGGCCCGGTGGAGGGCTTGGCCTGGGGGGAGGGTCTTTCCCTAGATACGTTAGGCAACTCTTCGGCGGCTATTACGCCCGCGCCATTGTGGCAGGCAAGAATCTCTTCCGCGCGAACTTCGGGTGGGCGTTATGATTTGGTTGACATCCCCAACTTAGCCGCTCCTTACCCGCAATTGCACGACCTGGCAAACGAAAGTTTTTCGGCACTGAGGGAGAAGGTGGCGCAAAAGGTTGGCTGGGATTTCCTAGGCACGCTGGGAAACGCTTATGTTCCTCTCACGGCTCCGCCCGACCCCAACCAGGCCATGTCTTGGCTTTATACTGGACGTGGATTTACATTAAGCGATCTTCCTCGGCAGGCGGAGTGGATGATGGTGGTACGGGAAGAATACGGGGCGCAAATGTACTGGCGCGTGTACGTCCGCGCTCTCTCTCAAAGCGGTGATTTAGGCCGCCCGCTCCACGAATTGGCCTGGGATTTTGACGCGCGTTATGGCGGCACTTCCTTGGAATACGAGCAAGGCGGGGTTACGGCTCAGGCTCTTCCCAGTGGGTATTGGGTAGATTTTACAGCCCTGGCGGCAGAGTACGGCTGGGAGCGTTTGCCAGCCCTCCCGTTATGGCAATCTGCTTTTCCATCCTCGCGCTTTCATGAATTCGCTTTTCGGGGAGGGTTGACATGGGAAGCGGCCATGCTGGAAATTTATCCGCCAGAAGCGTTATACACTCCTACGGCTGTTCCCGAAGAGTAAGGGCGTTTTAGGGTTACACAGAACGCCGCCGTGGACGGGCGGCTAGAGCATTTTAGTTAGCTCACCGTCCTCAATTTACACCGCTCACAGCGCCGTCCCCGGCGCAAATAACTTGAGACAATACGAAATTATGACCTTCGATTCGCACCACGAAGACCACCACCTATACTTTATTACAGCATCCATTTGTGGAT
>QMOK01000324.1 GCA_003648195.1 Chloroflexota bacterium
CTTGGTTAAAGTTTAGAGATAGAGAGAAAATCTCGCTTAGGATTAAGTTTCTTGAAGTGAGGATGCCTAAGGAAAACGAGATTGAAATTGGCGTTGCCGAGCAGCTGTTTGCCAACCTTCACGCTTTGTCGTTGGGAGGGGGGATATTGTCTTTTCAGCCGGGGATATCTTTTGAAATTGTTGGCGAATATGAAAGTGTTCGATTTATTGTTGCTGTGCCCAATGAATATGTGGATTATGTAGAACAGCAGTTGCATGCGGTTTATCCCGAGGCTGAGGTGGTGGAAATAGAAGAATATAACATCTTTACTAAGGGCCAAAAGGTGGCATTTGCGGAGCTTAGACTTGCCGGTGCTCCCTATTATCCTTTGCAGAGCTACGAAAATTTAAAATCAGATTCCTTGAACCAAATTACCTCGGCGATGAGTAAGCTCAGGGAGGGGCAGGCGGCGGTAGTTCAAATTTTGGTGGTGCCGGCGGGTGATAAATGGAGAAAAAAAGGCCAAAAGTTTGTGGATCGAGCAAATATGCCGGCGAAGGAAGGGGAGTACAAGGTAAAAACTGACCCTAAAATTCTGGAGGCTATTTCTGGAAAGTGCGCCAAGGTGGGATTTAATACTACGATTAGGATTGTGAGTGAGGCCGAGGATACCCAAACAGCCCAGCGCATTTTAACGGAGTTGGTTAACAGCTTTAGTCAGTTTGGTCAGCCGCATTTGGGCCATTTGGCCAGGAAAAAAATTTATTTTAAGAAAAACTTTATGACCTCTTTTTTGTATCGCTATCCGCCCCGATGGGGTAAACCTTCAATTCTCAATATTGAAGAACTGGCCACCATAATGCATTTTCCCAACAAAGATGTAAGAACTCCCCATATTGCCTGGTTGCTCTCACGCAGCTCTGAGGCTCCTCAGGGCACACCAACGGAAGGTCTGTATATAGGCAAGAGTATTTTTAGGGGGCGTGAGAAGAAAATTTATTTGGCCAGGAAGGACCGGCGGCGTCACATGTATATTATTGGTCAGACAGGTACGGGGAAGTCCGTGTTTTTGCAGTTTTTAGCCCAGCAGGATATAAAAAATGGAGAAGGCCTGTGTTTTATTGATCCTCATGGTGACGCCGTAGAGGGCTTGTTGCAGATGATTCCTAAAGAAAGAGCGGAAGATGTTATCTATTTTAATCCCGCGGACACAGAGCGTCCGATGGGTCTTAATGTTTTGGATGTTAGCGGGGAGGAAGCAAAGCACAAGGTGGTTAACTCGTTTATTGCCCTTTTGTATAAACTTTACGATCCTAATAGGACGGGTATTATGGGACCGATTTTAGAGAGGGCGATTAGGAATGTGATGCTGACCGCGATGTCGGATAAGGGGAGTACTTTGGTGGAGGTTCTGCGGCTGCTGATTGATCCGGATTTTGCCAAGTCGAAAATTCCTCTTATTAAAGATCCGCTGGTTAAACAGTATTGGACCAAGGAGATGGCTCAGACAACCGATTTCCACAAGTCGGAGAAACTGGGTTATTTTATTTCCAAATTTGATCGCTTTGTTACCGAGAAGTTGATGAGGAATATTGTTGGCCAGTCGCAAAGCGCACTTGATTTTAGGCAGATTATGGACAGCGGAAAAATCTTGCTGGTAAATCTTGCGAAGGGGTTAATTGGGGAAGAGAACAGCAGTTTTTTGGGATTGATGATTGTCCCTCAAATTCTAATCGCCGCCATGGGTCGGACAGATATGCCTGAAGAGGAAAGAAAGGATTTTTATCTCTATGTTGATGAGTTTCAAAACTTCGCCACCGATGATTTTGCCGAGATTTTATCAGAGGCGCGTAAGTACCGTCTAAATTTGATTGTGGCCAACCAGTTTATTAGTCAGATTGATGAAAAGGTTAAAGATGCGGTGTTTGGGAATGTGGGCACATTATCTTCTTTTCGTATTGGGGTGGATGATGCCACCTATTTGGAATCACAATTTGAGCCGGTTTTTACCAAGTCGGATTTGTTGAATTTGACAATTGGCAAAACTTATACGAAGCTGTTGATAAACGGCCAGCCCTCGAGGCCGTTTTCTATGACGACTGACTATCCTGCCTATTGTAGTTTAGAGAGAAACAAGGAATTGGCGGAGATGATAAAACAGCTTTCCCGGATGAAGTACGGCAAGGATCGGGCTTGGGTTGAACAGGATATCAAGGCGAGGGCGGGTTTGGAGGAATAGTGAAAAGTTAAAAGTTAAAAATGAAAAATTTTTTGTGGGGGGCGGCGACTTCTGCCCATCAGGTGGAAGGGGGTAATTTTAGCAATGACTGGTGGCAATTTGAGCAAGGGGGTTTTATTCACGACGGCTCCTCATCTAATCCTTCCTGTGACCATTATCACCAATTTGAAAGAGATCTTAATTTGCTAAAAGACTTGGGGTGTAATGCCTATCGGTTCTCTGTTGAGTGGAGTAGAGTTCAGCCAAAGGAAGGTGTATTTTCCCATCGGGAGATTGATCACTATCATCGGCTTTTAGATAGTCTACTGGAGAGGGATATTATCCCGGTGGTGACATTACATCA
>QMOK01000112.1 GCA_003648195.1 Chloroflexota bacterium
CGTCACAAAAAACGTTCCTCGCAACGACACATTAACCTTGAAAAGTGTACAGTCAATTATGAACCATCCCCTTGTTTTTTTACTAAAGTGTCCGGTAGCTAGATACTCAAATGGGAGCACTCAAAGGTTGTTGGAAAGTTCTGCCCCCACCCTGCCTTAGCGCAGCATACTCGAAGAGTGCCACCAAATGCGACAAAAAAAGGTCGAATTTACCCTGATAGGATGCTTCGCTAGGGGAGGAGAGCGACTTCCCCCCAAATTCCTGCCTTTGGCATTTGCCCTTTACAGGATGCTACGCTAGGGGGATTTAGAGGGGGGCTAAGGTTTAACCAACAACTTTTTAGCACACCAGTAAAAGATTTTATCCGCGCAAATCCACTAGACCCGTGTTGCCAAAGGCATGCCTACGGCAATCCGCGTTCTATTAAAAATGATACTTTATGACCGTTTTTAGGGTAATGGATGCCAATGGCATCAACTCCGAAAATGCTCCATTTCCACTATTTTCTTACCTAGTCTAGCCTCTTCGGCGGCGAAAGCCATTAGATGGCTCTCTAACGATTGTCGTGCCGTAGACAAGGCTAAGGCTTCATCATTTGCCTGCAAACTTTTCACAAAGGCATCTATGAATCTGTTATCTCCGCCCCCGTGCCCCGCATCTGTGCTTGAGGTATCGTAGACTGTTTTCTCTCCGCTGCGATGTTCGCTAACCTCAATCCGCGAACCGCCAAAGCCAAATGTGGCTTGTAGTTCTGCGCGTGTTCCTTGAATGCGAGTAAAACGCCCTTCGCAATGGGAGTGGCCGTGCATGGTCAATGTGACCGATGGTCCAGTTTCAAATTGCATAGCAACTACCTGATGGTCAACAACATCATTGTCGCATTTATAAACGCAACGCCCATAGGGGCCTTTTCGCAGCTCTTCATGGACGTTCTCTGGCGTGGGGTCAAGAGCCACTACAGAAATGGGCCAACCCCTATATTCGCTTATTTGCCGCGCGCCGGCAGATATTTTTCCTATTGCTTTCAATAGCTTTGGCGTTCGCTCATAAGCTTGCGTGAGCAATTTCTCGATTCCTTGTGCTCCAGCGGCGTAATTGCGCCAGAGTGGGAGCAAATCCTCGTAAATAAAGGGAGCGTAATAAGGGCAGGAATCCGCCACTGGACAGCCATCCAGACAATATTGAGGCGCGCCATTAGGCGCTTTTTCGGGGCGGTAGTGGAGTAAATTTCCTATACTGCTGAGGTATTGGCAGCGATCATCTAGCAGCCACACTAAAATATCAAGGTCGTGGCAGCATTTAGCGAGTATCATGGGAGCGCTTTCCTCTTCCCTGCGCCAGTTGCCGCGCACGAAGCTGTGGGCCATGTGCCACCAAGAGACGTTTTCCCGATGCGAGATGTTTACTATGTCTCCTAAGTCGCCAAATTGAATGATGTCTCGCATGGTTTGAAAGTGTTTTGTGTAGCGCAAAACATGTGAGATATGAAGTTGATGACCGGTTTCTTCGGCGACTGCGACCAGTTGGCGGCATTCTTCGGCTTTGGTGGCCATGGGTTTTTCTAGCAATACGTCGTAGCCCGCGCGTAAAGCTGTTAAAGCGGGAGCGGTGTGTTGCTGGTCTTGGGTGCAAACGAATGCCGCTTGCCCCAAGGACTCGCGTTTTAAGAGCGGCTCCCAGGATGTGAACTGGTTGGCGGCGGGAATTTTGTGTTCTTCGGCGAAGTGTTTTCGGCGTTTTGCGTTTGGCTCGGCAACGGCCACAAACTGGATGCGCTCTGGGTGATGCAGGGCGTATGCGCCGTAGACATCCGTTCCCCTCTGTCCAGCGCCAATTAAGATGGCTTGAATGGTGTCTTTCATTCTCAGACTCCTTTTGAATTTGTGGTGCTTATAGAAGTAATTCTTCCCATTCTGCCATGAGGGTATTTAGTTCTTCTTCAACAGCGGCGTAAACTTGCCCCATCAGGCGCACTTTTCCATGGTCGTCTGGGGGAGAGGCTAGTTTTTCGCCCAATTTCTCTAATTTTTCTTCTAGCTGGATAATACGTTCTTCTACTTCTTCTAGGCGTGTCTCGCGGTGGCGCTTTTTGGCTTTGGCGCGGTTTTTGGCAATCTTCTGGGATCGGTAAGCGGCCATTTTTTCTTCCGCGTTTTCCTCGTCTTCATTCGCGAGAGCAACTTTGGCGCGCTCGGTTTGATAATCTTTATATGTGCCAGCGAAAACATGCAATCCTGCTTGGTCAACGTCAATTTCCCAAATTTGTGTTGCTAGGGCGTTTATCAAATAGCGGTCGTGCGAGACCAGGAGAATGGTCCCCGCGTACTTCGCTAATACCGCCTGGAGCGTTTCTTGGGCGGGGATGTCGAGATGGTTGGTCGGCTCATCGAGGAGCAGCAAATTGGCATCACTCATGGCTAATTTCGCTAGCGCTAGTCGTCCCCGCTCTCCGCCGGAGAGTACGCTCACTTTTTTGAAAACTTCTTCCCCCCGAAAAAGGTAACTCGCCAGGTAACCACGCAGCTCTCCAGCACTTAATTTGGGACCGACCTCTTGAATTTCTTCTAGGATGGTGTTTTCTGGATTGAGGTCTTCGTGGGCTTGGGCAAAATAGCCAACGTCTAAATTTGCGCCTAATTTTACGTTTCCGCTCCAAGGGGGAAGTTGTTCGAGGATGGTTTTGAGGAAAGTGGTTTTTCCCGCGCCGTTTGGCCCAATGAGGGCGGCACATTCTTGGCGGTGGAGTGTGATGTCGGGTGCTGAGAATAAGGGTTGGTCGGCGTCTTGATAACCAACCTCTAAATTTTGGGTGCGCAAAACCAGGTTGCCGCCTCGTTGTTTGGTGCGCAAGTTCATGGTTAAACTCTGAGGGCGGCTGACGGGGTTTCGCAAAGCCTTTATTCGTTGATGCGCCTCTTGAATGCTCATAGAGCTGGTGGTTGTGTGTACATCTTTGCTGATTTCGGCCCAGGTTTTGCCTTGCAGGGCTTGGATGCCCAATTGTTCGAGGGCTTGGAGGTTGCGGCTTAAGCGGCGTAGTTTTCCCTGCGCTTGGGATGTGTTTTGCCCGGCGATATTACGTTTCACATAGTCTAGTTCATTTTCTAGGCGTGCTTTTTCGGCCTCGAAAAGCGCTTGACGGCGTTCCCAGCGTCCTTGGCGTTGCTCTAAGTAGGCGCTGTAATTTCCGCGATAAGTTTCAAATCCGCCCCGGCTCATTTCCCAAATGTGATCGCAAACTTGGTCGATGAAATAGCGGTCATGCGAGACAATTAAAGCTGCTCCGGGGTAGTTTTTTAGATAGCCTTCAAGCCATTCTACGGCCTGAATGTCCAAGTGATTGGTCGGTTCATCCAATATTAGAAGGTCAAACGCCGAGAGCAGCAAACGCGCCAAAAACGCTCGTGTGCGCTCACCCCCAGAGAGTTTGGTTAAAGGCATTTCGTAAGCCGTTTGGTCAAATCCAAGGCCGCCTAATACTTGTTGAGCGCGAATTTCATACGTATACCCGCCCTTGCGCTCAAATTCGGCTTGCAAACTCCCATACCGTGAAATGTCTTCCTCGTTGGCTTTTCCGGGCTGGCTCATTAGTTCTTCGATACGCTTAAGTTCTTTTTCTTGGCTGCGCAGTTTATCAAAAGCTGTTAAGATTTCTTCCCATAAGGTTCGTTCCGAGGAGAGTTCAGCTTTTTGGGGAAGGTAACCAATAGTTAGCCCGCTTGAGCATTGTACTTTCCCATCGGATGCCGATTCTATATCGGCGAGAACGCGAAGTAGAGTGGTTTTTCCAATTCCATTTGCCCCAACTAGGGCGATTCTGCTATGGGGAGGAATACTTAAAGACAGCCCAAGGAAAATATCTATGGGTCCGTAGGATTTCGAAAGGTTGTACGTGGTGATAAGTGTCATAGTTAAGTTAATCCGATTTGGCGTTTTTAAGAAGTTAGTGGTGCTGCTAGAATTTGCGTTTTGCTATTCCCCAGCGCGAGGGTTGCAGTCTAATTTTACCTGTTCATAAGGCGTGATATAATCCCGATATTATTATCTGCTTTTCGCTTTCTGGCAAGGTGAAGACTAAATTACAAGACGATTGGTTGATAGGCTTAAGACATAATGCGTAATACTTCTTCTAACACTAAAAAATCACCTGATTGGCTTACGCTCATTCTCATTGTGGCTTTTCTCATTTCAGCGGGGATCACCGCATATTTGGCGTTTGGCACTGGACGTGACCTGGCTGCAGCGCAGCAAGAGGCCCAATCACCGGCGATGCTCCCTACCCTTGCCCCCACGCCGACACGCCATTCCCTAGACGAAAACGCTCCCCTGCAAGATAGCGGCAATCGTCCGGATTCCACTCCCTGGGACGAAAACGAGCCTATAACCGTCCTCCTTATGGGGTTAGATACCCGCACCTGGAAACCAGATGGCGGGGCGGGGCTTACCGACACCATCATTCTTGCTACTTTCGATCCCCAAAAACAAAGCGCAGGACTTCTTTCTATCCCCCGCGACCTGTGGATAGAGATTCCCGGAGACCCCCAATATTCTCCTTGCAAAATTAACCAGGCGTATATGATAGGTGAAGGCACAGGATATCCGGGTGGAGGGCCAGGGTTGTTGATGGACACCTTGGAACAATTTTTGGGCACAACAGTTGATTATTATGCCTCGGTTGACTTCAATACTTTTATTGCTTTGGTAGACGCTGTGGGGGGAGTAAAGGTAGATGTTCAGGAAACGCTCATTGTTGACCCTTCCCCAGGCGTAGATGACGAGATGAAGAAGATAGAGCCTGGAGTGCAGGTTTTGCCCGGCGGTTTGGCTTTGGGATACGTTAGAACCAGAGATACGGCAGAAGGCGATTTTGGCCGCGCGGCACGCCAACAACAAGTTCTAGTAGCTCTCCAGCAGCGTGTCATGAGCTATGATATGATTCCCACGTTAATTGGAGAATTCCCTAATCTCTACCGCGAATTTTCAAATGGGATTGAGACCAACTTAACTCTCAAGCAGCTTATAGCTCTTGGATTGGCAAGCAAAGACATCTCCCTTGAAAATATTCATTACAAAGTAATTTCTCCTCCCCTGGTAGAAGCTACTATGCTTGAGAATTTTTATGTTCTCATTCCAGATCCGGCAAAGATACGCGCCGCTTGGGATGGTATTCTCAATCCCACCGCCCCAGAATTGGCGCCCCAGGCCACGAAAGAAATTTCTCTTACGTCTCTGGTAGCGGAAGAAAACGCCCGTATTGCGGTATACAATGGCACAAGTCATCCCGGCCTGGCAGGGGATACGGCAGATTTTCTAAAAAGAAATGGATTTCATGTGCCAGAAGTTGGGAACGCAGACAAATATGCAGAACAAACATTTATTTACGATTACAGCGGCAACCCCTATACAATTGAATATTTGTTAACCATTATGGATTTAAGCAACGCGCATCTTTCTTACCGCTATCAACCTGAAGCTGTTTACGATATTTTAATTGTTCTAGGGGCAGATTGGGCAGCCCAAAACCCGATACCCTAAACAATTTTGGCTCTTGTGTAGTATTTGTGCAAAAGGGCAAGATGAATCTTGCGTTACGGAACGTAGCGCGACATTTATGTCGCCTTTGCACATTTTTTAAAGATGAGCCACAACTTTAAATAGGCATTCATTACTAACTATCCCCGTGAGGTATCCATGGAACCAACCGTTTTAGATAATATCCCTTTTGAACCAACCCCAGAAGCTATTCAAGTTGTCATAGATACAAGGCTGGGAAAAAAAAGTACAGAACCGTTTCAAGCACTTGTTAAAGAGGCTCAAAAAATTGCTAGACCAAAAGCGATGTACAAGGTAGCATACGTGAGTGAAAAAGGGGAAAATTACGTTAAGATAGGCAGGCAAACTTTTACGAGCCATCTTTTGCGTCAGAATTTAGAAGACGTTCACCGCGTATTTTTATACGTTGCGACATGCGGCCAAGAATTAGAGGATTGGATGATGTCCAAGCCAGACATGCTAGAGCAGTATTACGCGAGCACGGTTAACGAGCTGGCCTTAGACGCCGCGCGGGAGCGTCTAATAGATCATATAGAGAGTCGGCACGAACTGAGCAAAATGGCGTCAATGGCGCCCGGCTCATTAGAAGATTGGCCAATTCAAGAGCAACGCCCGTTGTTCGCTATTTTAGGCGATACGGAAAAGGCTATCGGGGTGCGTCTTTTCGACAGCCTTTTGATGCATCCTAGCAAAACAGTTTCTGGAATCCGTTACCCCTCTGAAAGCACCTTCGCGAGCTGCCAGTTGTGTTCCAGAGAGAATTGCCCGAACAGAAAAGCTGCCTATGACGCGGAGGAACACGCCAAGCGTTTTTCTTCGGTTTAGACTGCTCACAAAAACAAACCGGCTCATGTATAAAACTTGCGCGCACAGGGCGAGATAAATCTCGCATTACACTTCGCAGCGCGACATTTACGCCCTTACACATTTTTACAGACGAGCCACCTTCTTATAGCCAGGATATTGTATTATGCCAATGGACCCCAGGAACAAGCTGAATAATCTTTCTAATAAAGAATGGATGATTTCTACAAAGAGCGTTTGGTTTACCCCGGCGACATCCGAAGCAATGTCAGAAAAGGAATGGCTCGAAATAATAGCTTTGGTTAAGGAAAAGAAAGGGGAAGAATTCGTTGAAAAATACTTCGGGCAAATATTTCCCAGCGTTGCTCACAGCATCGCGCCCCCGCGTGACGCTCTAAAAAGCGAACACCCCGCGACTTTCCCTGAAGGCGATATAGAAAGATTGATAAGATATTTCACAAAAGAAAGCCAGCGAGTTTTGGATCCCTTTGTAGGCTCCGGTTCAACTCTTGTCGCCTGTAGAAATAGTAAACGTTTGGGATTTGGAATTGACCTGGTGCCAAAGTGGGCCGAAATAGCCAAAAAACGCTCTTCTATAAGCGACCTGCCACTCTTCGAGGGAAAAACGGAAGACGAATGGCCTCAAAAAGTTGAGATTGGAGACGCCAGAGAAGTTCTATCTCATTACGATGATGAGTATTTCGATTTTATCGTTACCAGTCCGCCTTATTGGAATATTTTACATAAAGATACCGACCACAAGGTTAAAAAAGAAAGAAAAGGAAAAGGGCTAGAAACCCGCTATAGCGATCTGAATTTAGATTTAGGGAATATAGCCTCATACAGCGAATTTTTAGAAGCACTAAAAGATATATTTTTAGAGTGTTTTCGAGTTCTTAAACCCAAGAAATACATGGCCGTTATTGTATCTGATTTTCGGAACAAGGGCGAATTTGTTGTTTTTCACAACGATATATTAGAAATAATTGAGCAAGCGGGGTTTGATATTCAAGGAATTACAATCTTGGCCCAGGAAAACAAAAGCCTCTACCCTTATGGGATTCCTTATGCCTTTGTCTCAAATATTCATCATCAATATATTCTGGTTTTTCAAAAAAAACGCTGGTAAATATTATCCACGTGGAGGTATTTATTGTGGGAAGTTTCAATAGCAGAATAAAATATGACCAGGTTTTCAAGGAAATCGCGGAAGACTTTTTCAGCGAGTTTTTGAGCAACCGAGTATTTTTCCGGCAAGTGGGGGTCGAAAATTCGTTAAAGGACGTTCACCGTCACATTCGCTATAAGAGAGATAAAACCACTGAATTCATCCGTTACACACCAGATGGGTTTGCGTGTTGGCATGAGAGTCAGAACAAGCCCAGCTATCTGATAGAGTTCAAATCAGCTATGACGGGATTTAAATACAACAACGCTAGACCGCTAGAACAAATGAGAAAGAAAGTGCCCGACTTGGACAAGGCGGAAATTGTCAATATTGAGTTAGGGTCTTTTGGGAATCTGGTCTCGTTGCGAAAGCAGGGAATCATGGCCGTAATTTGGATATACGTGCGCTTTCACCGAGAGAATAAATGGCTGGCCATTGTTCCCGATGAATCTCTGAACTTGCTTAGCTATGGTCGTCAAAACATGCGCCAAACGCAAGGGTCTGGGACTCCCATAGCGAACGTCTTCGTCCGCATAGATAATAAAAAAGTCTTTGAATTATCGGAATGGATCCAGCGGAGCTTCGGCTGCGACAAACAAAAGGTGGGGGAATTTTTACAGCGGCAAGAGAAACGTTTTGGGGGTGTGAGGTAGGCAAGGGTGGATATTCTTTTCTCCCAACGATAGGGGCCGGCAAGGGGATTTATCGGCAGTTTATCGGAGATTTAACGGCGGTTTATCGGCGGTGATGGTATAATGTCTTCATGCCATATAATTTTTCATTCACCCCTGCCATTGAGCGTTACCTGCAATCCATAGAGCGTGTGCGCGAGTTAGTCCGATTAACCATCTTACCCCCAGTGATTGCAGAACATTTACGGATTCAGGCTCATATTCGCTCAACGCACTATTCCACTCGCATTGAGGGTAATCGCCTGACGCTCAAAGAAACGGAAGAGGTCATTCAGCAAGGTAGATTATTTCCAGGACGCGAACGAGATGTTCGAGAAGTTGAAGGATATTATCTGGCAATCCAACAAGTAGAAAAGTGGGTAGAGAGCAATCAGAAGATCACCGAAGCCCGAATCCAGAAATTACATGCGCTGCTTTTTTCTGGCAAGCGAGCTAAGCCAACCCCTTACCGTGATGGGCAGAACGTTATTCGCGAAGCCAGCGGTGAGATTGTCTATATGCCGCCAGAGGCCAAAGATGTACCAGAATTAATGGCTAATTTGTTCAATTGGATTCACCAATCCGCGCAGGATTTACCAGTTCCCATCATTGCGGGTGTTGCTCACTACCAATTTGTTACCATTCACCCGTTTTACGACGGCAACGGACGTACAGCCCGCACGCTGA
>QMOK01000113.1 GCA_003648195.1 Chloroflexota bacterium
AAACAGCCTCGTGGATTGGCGATTCCACGAGACTGAGAAGGTGTTCTTGTGGGCGCAAATGGACTCGAACCATCGACCTCACGGATGTGAACCGTGCGCTCTAACCAACTGAGCTATGCGCCCGTGCAGGCGAGATTATAGCAGTGCTTCGAACCTTTGACAAGATTCCTGCTTGACGCATATTTCTGTTCCTGCTAGAATCCCATTTGGTAATTTACCAACCTATCATGGATAGATAGCGGCTGAACCTCATTTTAAGATGAGGTGACGAGGTGGAGGTTCTTCCCCGCGAGGGGAATGCTAAACTGGTTTACAGTGAAAATCGAATTGATCAGCGGATGCCTCTGGAGTTTTGCCATAAGCTCCTCTTTCCTTCCCAGAAAAGAGCAGGACGAAAAACACCTGGCAACAGGTGCGACAAAGACTGCTTGATGGCACAAATGCGTTTTAGATGAAACGTGGTTTGTTGGCATATTGCGGGAAGGGCTTGTTTTTTAGTAAAGACACGCCCCGCCGTGTCTTTTGTGTTTTAACAGCCACGTAACAACAAAGGCCTTAATGGCTCATTTATTTAAGGAGGATGTATGGACAACAAAGAAGTCATTTCCCGTGTAGAAAAAGATGGAGTGAAATTCATTTCCCTCCAATTTACAGATGTGAACGGCACAGTAAAAAGCGTGGATATAACCCCCCAGCGTCTACCATCCGCCTTGGAAGAGGGCATTTGGTTTGACGGCTCTTCGGTAGAAGGCTTTGCCCGCGTTCAAGAAAGCGATATGCGTTTGGTACTTGACCCCCAAACATACGCGGTGATGCCCTGGAGCAATTCAGAACTAAAACGCGCCCGCGTTTTTTGTGACATTTACCGCCCCAACGGAGAACCTTTTGACGGCGATCCGCGCGGGACACTGAAACGTATTCTCCAGCGGGTAGAGAAAGAAGGTTGGACATTCAACATCGGCCCAGAACCAGAATTTTTCCTCTTCAAGCGCAATGGCGACACAGGTATTCACCCCGTCCCCTACGATGTAGGAGGCTACTTCGATTTCTCTTCACGAGATGATGCTACTCAGGTTCGTAATGAGCTAATGTACGCCTTAGACGCCATGGGATTGGACGTAGAAATGGGACACCACGAATGTGCCAGAGGCCAGCACGAGATAGATTTTCGCTACGCAGATGCTCTACGAGCCGCCGACAACGTAATCACCATGAAATACACTGTCAAAGCCATTGCCGCCAAATACAACCTTATTGCTTCATTTATGCCCAAGCCAATTTACGGCGTAAGCGGTTCGGGGATGCACTGCCACCAATCCTTATTTGACGCTGATGGAAAAAACTTATTCTATGAAGCAGAAGACGAGAACCATATTTCAGAAATGGCGTACAGATTTATAGCGGGTCAGCTAAAACACGCGCGTTCAATGTCTGCCATCATGGCCCCCACAGCTAACTCCTACAAACGCCTAGTTCCTGGGTACGAAGCCCCCGTTTATATTGGATGGGCGCAAATCAATCGTTCTGCGCTAATCCGTTTGCCGCGCTACACGCCGGGGAGGAGCAAATCCGTGCGCTTGGAATTGCGTTGCCCCGACCCTGCGGCGAACCCCTATTTGGCGTTTGCCACTATGCTAGTGGCAGGCTTAGATGGCGTCGAAAACGAAACCCCTTGTCCCGCGCCTCTCAACAATATCAACATTTATGACCTAGCAAAAGAAGAGCGTGAAGAAAAAGGGATTGGCGAACTACCAGGCTCGTTAGCCGAGGCCATGCAAGAATTTGAGAAAAATGACATTATCCAAAATGCCTTGGGAGTAACCATTTGTGATGCTTTCAGCCGAGCTAAATGGACAGAGGTGGAGGAATACCGCACCCGCGTCACCGATTGGGAAGTTCAGCGTTACCTTGAAGTAGCATAATTGATGAACGGAGGGGACGCCAGGGAGTGGCAAGAGGCCTAATTGGCGTCTTGCCCTTCCCCCGCGCGTTTAACTATTCCCGAAAATCACGCTTCCTGAGGGGTGACGTAAATAAGCGGCAAGCTCAAGAGCGTCATCCCATATTTCACAATTAGATTGATCAAGAAAATTTCCCAAACTATACCCCAAGGCAACATCCACCCAAATGCGCCCACCGCGAAAATAGCATTATCTACCGGCACGCTGACACTGTTGCTGGTTAAAACTCGTGCCCACTGGTAACGCTGAGTAATTTTGGTTACGAACCACTCATAAACCTCGGTATCTACCAACTCACTGACTACCTCGGCAACAATAGAGGCGGCCACAATCCTCCAAACCGGAGCTAAAATGGCCGAAAATTCGCTGCCTAGTCCCCAAGAAGGGTCGCTGGGCACGGCAGCAGCCCATTTAAGATAGAGCGCCATGAAGACATTGATAACGCCAGCGGCAATTATCAGAGTTTGGGCGTTGCGTTTCCCCAGCACTTTGTGAACGGTATCGCGGAGGGTGAAAGTGATGGGATAGATGAATGTGCCCATATCCACCGCCAACCCGGCCACCACTCCAATTTTAAGACTGGCAATATCCGAAAGCATTTGCGCGGCAATATAAGCTGATACAACAAGTACAGCAATTTTTGGTATGATGATTTTTGAAGATGTTGCTGCGTTAGATGACATAAAAACTCCTTAACTATAGAAAATTTCGTTTTGTAGTGTATGTGATTGGAACTGGTTTGTAAATGTGATTTTTGGTTGCGTTTTTATTTCTGGAGGATGTTTTATGACTGTGAAAACTTTATCGCTTTCTTTCCAAGCTAAGGGGCACGCCGACATTTTTGATGTTACCTCTCCGGTCTCTGAGAAGATTGTTCAATGCGGTTTACAAAATGGGAGAGCAGGTTGAGTGCAGTAAACCAATATACCTGTCTACCAATACCCAATATACCAATTAAAGCGTTAACCAAAGAGACCCGATTCCGAGAGGGAACCGGATCTCTGTTTTTGAACCTTATTTCGCGTGGGGGATGGTTAAGCAACCACATCGGGCGTGGGTGCTTGGTTAGGGCGATAGACCAACCACATAGCTCCCAAACCGGTCACAGTGACTAAAACGCCCACTATCCACCCAAAAATGGGAATAGACCGCAGCAGAACGTAGATTAACACGCCCACAACCAAAGGCCAAACTTTGTGATCCTCGTACTGGGGAGCCAGTTTTCGGAAGATGAACTTTCCGCTAGCCCAGGCCACCACTAGCTTGCTAACGTAAGCGACTAAGAGCCCAAAAATAGCCAATGCCAACGCCAACCCAGAGAAACCAACGCCCAATACTGTTTTAGCCAAACCGCCTAGAGTAATGATGCCGAAGAAGATTCCGGCTGCCAAAATGAGACCGCCAACTAGGAATGCTCCTATATAGCCAATCACAATAACAACTAATCCCCAACCGGTCGCGGGGAGCGTCTCGGCCTGGACAGTTTCGGCGATCTTTTTGAATAAGGTTGGTAATAGCCATACTGCCAAAGCGCCTAAGAGAAGAAGGGTAATAAACTCTTGCAGGCGGTTTATTGCCCAGTGTCCAACTATGGCGGCGGGACCTCTTTTATCAACCTCAATCTCATCTGCAGAAGGCACAATGAGTTTGAAGTCAATGCCGCCTTCGGGAGAGATCATGATGGCTTCTGATTGTTCGGCAGAGCTGTTGTAGGTCAGTTTGCCTCCAATTTCAGCTTCCTCTGAAACGCGGATGCCAGAGGGAACGATAGTTTCTACTCCAGGAGGGCCGCCGTAGAAGGGCATAACTTGAATGTCTTGACTAGGGGCATCGACCTCTGCTGTAACGTCTCCGCCAACTTTGCCGTCCAGTTCTAAAGCTCCAGACGCAGATTTAACGTCTCGCCCCACTTCGCCAGCGAGCAAAGCTTGGTAACCGCCGACCAAAAGGTCGCGGCCTACCACAGAGCCAGCTTTGGTGGTCAGGTTGAAGCCGCCATAGAACAGGTTGCGTCCAATTGAGGCCTCCTCTCCAAGCGTGAACGTGCTAGAACCGGAATAGACGCTCCCTTCTACTGTGCCGTTGACGACAATGGTTTGCCCCATGGCAACCAAACTGCCTTTGACTGTCCCATTGATGGTGACTATGTTCCCGCTGGCGAACAAATCGCCGTTGACCGTGCCATCAATTTTTACGACATCACCACCGATGAAGAGATCATCGTCAATCACCTCGTCTGCGGCTACGTAGCCATCATCATCAAACTCCACGGCCTTGGCCGAATTGGTAATCCCAAAGCCTAAAGTGAAGACAACAACAGCAGATATGGCAAAAAGTAATATTTTTCGGTTCAGTGTCATGTATAAAAATCTCCTTAATTTGTAAAATAACTTCTAGTTACACGACATTTATGCTGAAAGACTTTTTTCGGACACGGATAAACACGGAAAACGCGGATTTTTCTGTGAAAAAACAAAAAAGAATCCGTGAAAATCAGTGTCAATCCGTGTCCAAATTAAAACTGTCGAGTAGCTAGAATAACTTATCAGTTTTTGCAGATGTGCGCCACATCTGCAACGCATTGCACCTTGTTGTTATTTATATACGGAGTTTCTTAAAACAAGTTGTAAAATCAGATTCCCCGCGTTTGGGCAAGAACAATAAATTTAACGCAGAGCCGCAGAGAAAAGAATTAAAAAACTCTGCGGCCCCGCGTTACGCTTTTCTAGCTTATTCCCCCGTTCCTCATCGCCTCATTACCCCGCCATCCCGGCGCCTCATTCCTTAATAAATTTTCGCCAATACCGAAGAAGCCCATCCGCCGACATTCCCGATGGATTGGCCTCTTCGTAGGTGTTAAGCAGGTCTTCGGTCAAACCAGCAGCCAAGGCGCGTTCTTTTGCCCAAGCCATAAACTCTTTTCGCAGCCAATTTTTTGATATTTCCCCGTTCTCTAATTTCTCTGCGCGGGGCATAACGTCTCGTATCCAAGCGTCTGCGGCGTCTAAGGCTTCTGAAATAGCTTGGAAATGCCACTCTACATCGTCAAAGATTCCAAAGTGCGTAAGAGCGAGATGATGGATGTTTTCTTGCTGTAGACGTTGAATAGTTGCCCGCCATTTGTCGAGGTGCAGGCCGGGAGGAGGCATGGGGAGGCGAAGATGGCGATACCCAGGGATGGCAATCCGCACCCCGCCAACATCTCCGCTAAAACATACCCCGTCCAGGATATACGCCATATGATGGTAGGCGTGGCCGGGTGTATCTAGGGCGCGGAAAACCAAGTCATTCACCGTAATCTCGTCTTCATCGTGGAGAATATTAAGTTTGTCCGCAGGCACAGGGAGAAACTTGCCCCACAATTCATCCATTTTGTCGCCGTAAATGCGGGATGCGCTGGCGATAAGTTTTGCGGGGTCAAGCAGATGTTGCGCCCCCACGTGATGGACGTGAATTCGCGCCCCTTGGTTGGCAAACCATCCCGCAGCCCCGGCGTGGTCTAGGTGGATGTGAGTCACAAACACATCGGTGATATCCTGCGGCGTGAGATTGTGGTCTTTGAGTCTAGCTTGCATGGTCGGCAGCGTGGAGCCAGGCCCGCATTCGACCAGCACCCCTCCCTCTGCGTGGGGGATCAGGTAGGAGGCAATGGAGGTCAGGGTATTATGGAAGTTTAGGTCAAGAGGGTAGATGGTGGGAATTGGCATGGTATTTCTCACGCTATCGGCTCAAATTGGGCTGTGAAGTGGCGCATCAATTTTGGTTCGTAAGTAATGCGGTATCCTTTCAGCTCTCCGCCACGTTTGGCAATGCGGCCTAGAATTTCGGCTACGTAGTCCATGTGGCTTTGGGTATAAGTACGCCGGGGAATGGCAAGACGCACCAAGTCCAGTTCGGGATAAACCATCTCGCCCGTGTCGGGGTCGGGGTAGGCGAAAGCCACCGAGCCAAGTTCCACGCCTCTAATTCCGCCCTCCCGGTAAAGTTCTACTGCTAACGCTTGGCCGGGGAAATCCGCCTGAGGAATGTGAGGGAGCAATTTTCCGGCGTCAATGTACACCGCGTGGCCTCCCACTGGCTCAATAATTGGAACTCCCGCCTGCTTGATGGCATTTCCCAAATAAGCCGTTTGCCCCAGGCGATAGGCCAAATAAGCCTCATCCAAGCCCTCCCGCAGACCAACGGCAATGGCGTCTAAATCGCGGCCTGCCAATCCTCCATAAGTGATGAAACCTTCTCGCAGAATTAGCTCGTTGCAAATTTTTTGGAAAAGTTTGTCATTATTCACGGCTAAAAATCCACCGATGTTAACAATGGCGTCTTTCTTGGCGCTCATCGTGGCCCCATCCGCCAAAGAGAAAGTTTCCCGCGCAATCTCTAGCGTGCTTTTGTCGGCGTATCCGTCTTCGCGCTGTTTGATGAAGTAGGAGTTCTCGGCGAAGCGGCAAGCGTCAATGAAAAACGGAATCCCGTGCCGGTGGTAGATTTCTGAAACCGCGCGTAAATTTTCCATGGAAACGGGCTGCCCGCCCCCGGCGTTGTTGGTAATGGTTATCATCCCAAAGGGGATATTTTCTGTGCCGACTTCAGCGATAAAGTTCTCCAACTTTTCGAGATCCATATTCCCTTTGAACGGGTGCTGGGATGAGATATTAAAAGCCTCATCAATCACCAAGTTGGCAGGCCTTCCGCCTCGAGCGCGGATGTTGCCCTCGGTGGTGTCGAAGTGCATATTAGAAGGTATGTATTGCCCATCTTGCAAGGCTACCGCGCAAAGGATATTCTCTGCCGCCCGTCCTTGGTGGGTGGGTACAAAATGTTTGAAGCCGAAAATATCTTGCATGACCTCTGAGAGGCGGTTATACGAGCGTGCGCCCGCGTAAGATTCGTCCCCCGCCATCATAGCCGCCCACTGGTGCTGACTCATAGCGCCTGTCCCAGAGTCGGTCAATAAGTCTATGAAAATATTTTTTGCGTCTATCCCAAAGACGTTATAGCCTGCCTTTTGCAGGGCTTTTTCACGTTCTTCGGGGCCAATCAGATGGATGGGTTCGGTCATTTTAATTCGGAATGGTTCTGGGGGATGTTGTGTCATAAGAAAAACCTCCAATATTTGCTAAATAGGGATTAAGAAAGTTTAACATATATTTTGCCCTTACCCAAGTGACAAATCGCATAGTTATAGTATATAATATCTGTATGACTACAAAAAAATGGAAACGCATTCTAATTATAGTTCTTTTTCTCATTGCTTTGGGATTGCTAATTTGGGGATATTTCCCATTTCCTCGGGTGACTGAAATTCTGAGCTTGCCACCTGGATAAATGCAAATTTCCTCTCCCGTAGGATGGAAAACTGGTTTTCTGGCCTTACTCTAACCCTCTCTGAGCTAACTATGACTCCAAAACGAATATTGTTTAATGTACTAATAATTCTGTTGCTTTTTGGCGTGCTTTCAGGTTGCACGAGATCATCATCCTCCGGTGAACCAACCATAGAAACGATTGTGGTTACATCCGCCCCAGAAGAGATTGAACCTACTCCGCAAATGACGCGGTTAGCACCTAATATAAACACGGGAGAATCGGCGGGGGAAGCAGCAGGAGAAGAAACAGCAGTCGGGGAAGAGGCTTTTCTTTTGGCTATTAAAGAAACTCGCCGCTTAATTCTAGAATGGCCTCCCACCATGCGTAAAGGTGATGCCGACCTCATCCGCATCACTTTAGAGATGGATAAAAACGGAGAAATTACTCCTACGGTAGAAATTGAGGGGCACGAATCTGACGGTACAAAAGTGACAATTCCAGACCTATACGACACTCATGTTGTAAAAGTCAAAGCGCAACTCAATCTAGCTGGAATTTCTTTCAGTCCCGCCACCCAACCCGAAAAAAGATTGCAGCGCGGCGAAAGCGTCTCATTTTACTGGAGCGTGAATCCCAGTACCGAGGGAGATTTCATGGGGACTGTCTTATTCCAATTAAGTTTTGTGCCTAAAGAAGGCGGGCAAGAAACTCAAATATCTCTATCGGAGCAAATCTTCAAAATTAGCGTCAAAACCTTGTTTGGCATGAGCGGGAAAACCGTGCGCATAATTGGCTGGGCGTTTTCTCTTGTGGGGGCAATTTTCAGTTTTGACGACATTATCAAATTCCTAAAAAATCAGTTTGGAACTAAAAAACCTGACTCAACCTAATATAAAAACCTATGCTATCCATACAAAAATTTGTCCTCGGCCCAGTTGCAACCAATACTTACCTAATTGCTGATACCGATACGGGCGAAGCGGACGCGCGAGATGCGGTGGTCATTGACCCTGGCGGAGAAGGGCATCTCATAGTCAAAGCTGCTGAAAAACGTGGATGGAAAATTAGGCAGATATGGCTTACCCACTCGCACTTTGATCATATAGGTGGGGTCGCAGAAATCGTGTCCGACTCTGGGGGAGTGGTGGTGGGGCTGCACCCAGACGACCTGCCACTCTGGAAGCACAAAGGCGGCGCGTCATTCTTTGGCATGGACGTTGACCCCGGCCCCAAACCAACCCTAAAATTCCAGCACGGACAAAGCCTAAGCGTGGGCAGCTACAAATTTGAGGTGCGCCACGCCCCCGGCCACACGCCAGGGCACGTCATCTTCTACTGCCAGGCCGCAGGCACGCTCTTCAGCGGAGACGTCATCTTGCAGGGCAGCATCGGCCGCACCGACCTCCCGGGGGGAGATTATGCCACGCTGATGAAGAGTATTAATGAGCAGGTGCTATCCCTGCCGGATGATGTGCGGATTCTGCCCGGTCACATGGGCGAGACAACGGTGGGCGCAGAGAGACGTGGGAATGTGTTTTTGGGGTAGGAAGTATGTG
>QMOK01000325.1 GCA_003648195.1 Chloroflexota bacterium
AGGTCAACCTAACGATCACGCTCTCAAATGGCTTGATGAGTTCCTATACTACTATACTAATTACGGTGTTTACCAAGTACTAAATGTCAACCCTGGCACGGTTTTCTTAAGCTACATGCTCCACCGCTTGGGCGTGGATATTGAATTCAAGATTTCGGTTTACATGGGCAATGACAACCCTTATGGCGGCCTGTGGACTTTGCTGGGGGCCAAGCTTTTCGCCCGTGAGGATGGCACTTCTCCTCTGATTGGCTTTAACTGGAGCAATAGTGTCAACAACGAGACCATAGAAATCACAGCTCAATTCCGCAAAGACTGGGGTTTTGAGGACGTGGTTCGTTTTGAACACCATATCGTTGAGACCTATAAGAGCATTGTCATTCAGCCTTACAACCGCCGAGACGAGTTGCTAGAAATAGCCGGCCACGTTGCTAACATCTCTGCCAAACACGAAGGCGCAGACCCCGAAATAGACATAGCTCGTGAGCATCCCTCCGACATCCTAGATTACTTCCGCGACAAAGAAGAAGTCATCGCCTCTGGTGATTGGGATGCCCTAGCCCTCAACTTCCAAGATAAGATTGACGCTCTCAATAAAACTGCCTGGGCGCTAACCGAACGCGGATTGTCGTTTGTAGCTGCCACGCTGCATAAGTAACCGTATCCAGTGTTCAGTGGTATAGTTATATTCCATCGAAACCCTAAAGGTCTTAAATTCTCAGGCCTTTAGGGTCTTCATTAATTTCCCCATTACCTCATTACCTTGTCACCCCGCCCATGAATCTTAAAACTTCCACCCTCCAGCTCACGCTCAATTCCAGCACTTCCACTTGGAGTTTGCACAGCCCCCAAAAAGACGCTCCTTATCTGGATGGCGTCAAAATGTGTCTCCACTACCAAACTAAACCAAACGCTTGGTACGCGGTGAAAAAGAAATCTCATCAGGCCCTGGAAACCTGGAAAAAAGTCCAAATCACAGCCCCAGAAGATGTGCCATCCCCGCATGGGAGCTTGCGGCAGGTCACGCTTACCCCCGCTCCCGAACGCTGCGGCTTGCAAATTGCGCTCACCTTTGCCCTCTCTGAAGAACACTCCCTGCTGCTATGGAAAGTGAGACTGGAAAACCAAGGCGAATCCCCCGTCTGGGTGGACAAAATTGAAATGCTCAAAGCGGGATTCTTCCCCAAAAAGACCCTCCTCCCCGAACCCGGCCCCGTCACCCTCAAAAGGAACACCATCCCCGCCGGGCAAGGCGTAATTCGCCCTCATCCCTCGCCAGGGAAATTAGGCTTTTTTTCCAATGGCTGGCAGTCTTGGTCGCGCACCGGAAGTTATGGAGCCAAGAATTTTTACCGTCAAACGCGGCTCGGATTTTTGGTTTCTCCCATGTGGTATAACGCCGGGACGCCCCGCCCTAAGCACCTTGGTTATTTTGCAAGCGATATGTTCGGCGTTCTTGGAGACCGCCAACACCGCGCTGGAATTCTGGCTGGATTTCTATCCCAAAAAGAGCACTTTGGCTCTCTTCACGCCAGAATTAATGAACGGCTTTACCCCGCTTTGCGCTTATGGGCCAATGGAGACCATGCCCGCCTTGACCCCGGCGCATACATGACCACCGATTGGGCCGTCATCCAATTTGTAAATATTGACGACCCTGACCCATTAAAACCTTACCTAAACGCTGTCGCCCGTGAGCATGGACTTCAATCTCCGGTCTCCGGTCTTCAGTCTTCCACCGGCTGGTGTTCTTGGTACGACTACTTCCAAAACATCACCGCCGAGGATGTGCGTGCCAACTTGCAAACGGCTCAAAAAATAAAAGACGCCGTTCCACTCAATGTGATTCAAATTGACGATGGTTTTGAAAAAGAAATTGGAGATTGGCTCACCTTTGCCCCCGGCTTCCCCAACGGCGTCAAACCCCTCGCAGACGAGATCAAGCAAGCAGGATGCGTATCGGGGCTATGGCTGGCACCGTTTATCGTTCACCGCAAATCTAAATTGGCTCGTAAAAACCCTCAATGGCTTTTGCGCAACCGCTGGCGGCTGCCCGTTAACGCCGGGTTTGTGTGGAACACGTTCACTCGCGCCCTAGACCTCACCCATCCCTCGGCCTTAGAACACGCCAAAAAAGTACTCCGTACCGCTGTTGAAGACTGGGGCTTTACCTACCTCAAATTAGACTTTCTCTACGCCGCCGCTCTTCGGGGGAAGTACCAAGACCCCACCAAAACCCGCGCTCAAGTTTTGCGTCAGGGGCTAGAAGCTCTTCGAGAAACAGTTGGTGATGACATCACCCTTTTGGGGTGCGGCGTACCATTAGGTTCGGCTATTGGCTTGGTGGACGCCATGCGCATCGGAGCCGATGTCGCTCCCGAATGGCACCCTTCTTTCGCGGGATTCAAAGCCATCCTCCGCGCCGAGCCAAATATGCCCTCTGCTCGCAACGCGCTTCAAAACACCATCACCCGCGCGAATCTCCACAATCGTTGGTGGGTCAACGACCCCGACTGCCTTTTG
>QMOK01000114.1 GCA_003648195.1 Chloroflexota bacterium
CCCCCCCTCTAAATCCCCCCAAATGTCAAAGGCAGGAATTTGGGGGGAAGTTGCTCACCTCCCCTAAATTCGACCGTTTTTTGTCGCATTTGGGGGAGGCAGGGTGGGGGCAGAGCTTTCCAACAACCTTTGAGTGCTCCCTGATAATGAGCAATTGTATCACTTTATTTTTCCCGTTTTGTGGTCTTGACATTGGGGATAATCTTAGGACTTGAGAATAAGTTATCTTTAAGTTTAGCTTTTCCCTTTATCTAGTTTTTCTAGATCAAGCTGCGCCCCAAGTCTTTGGAAAATCAACCGCGCTTCGTTTTCTTGCAGTCTGGCTTTTATTGTATCCCCTTCTGTTTTAGACAATTCAGCTAATACTGCCGTGGTACGTCCTAATTCTAATTGGTTATTTAACAGAGAGGATTGTTGAGCGCTTTTTTCAAGATATTCTTTTGCTTGTTTCAGGTTCCTTTTTCGCAATGCTATTGTTCCTAATAAGCGGAGAACCCTGGCCTTTTCGGTACTTGGACTTTCTTGAGCAAGGTCAGTTTCTTCTAACCTGATAAGGGCTTTTTTACCATGATGCTCTGCTTTTTCCAAATTTCCTTGTTTTAGCCAAGCCGCTCCTTGACACCAATAAACATCTGGTAAATGTTCTTGAGCGCCAATCTCTTCGCAAATTTCAGCGCTTTTTACACTATGGGCCAAAGCTTCTTCCCATTGGTTTTCAGTTAAATAATATCGACTTAAATGTAAACTGGCGATAAATTCAATAAAGCGGTGTCCTATTCGCTTCGCGCCATCTAGGCTTTTATTGAGTGAGGTGAATGCCTTTTGTAAATTGCCACGATCGGTTTCTAGCAATCCGATATTCGTGTACAAAAGTAAGATAGCTTCCACATCCCCCAAACTTTCATTGAATTCCACACTTCGCTCGAAGTTCTCTAAAGCTCTATCCCAATTACCTTGTTTCCAATTCAGTAACCCCAAATTATTATAAGAGCGTGCTACCTCTGCGGTATCTCCTATTTCTTCTCTTAAGACCAAACTTTTGCGGACGTAATTGCTGGCTTGATCTAGATCGTCTTTTTGATAATACACTCCCCCCAACCGGTTGAGGATTGAGGCCACCACACTGTAATGATATGTGCCTTCAACCAAGTCTAGAGCTTTTCGCAAACAATTCTCGGCTTGCTCTAATTCGCCTTGCCGAAAGTGGAGCCAGCCAATATCGTTTTGTATCTGCGCTTGTTCGCTTAATATCTCTTCTGACTTCACACAAGAGGAAATATCACGCGCTTTTTCTAAAGAAGATAACGCTTGTTGAAAATCCCCTTGCCGTTCAAAAGTAGTCCCAATCTTTCGGTAAATTTCTACTTTTTTAACTTCTACATCATCTATTGTTTCAGGAGCATGTTTAAGAATATTCAAGGCTTTGTGATAGTGTTCCCGCGATTTTTCGTATTTTCCTCCAAACAGCGAAACGCTAGCTAACCCTGTTTGAATTTGAAACTCTTGTAATGCGCTATGCTCAACGCGGGGTAATAATTCTGCGGCCTGTTCATAGTGTTTTTGAGCCTGGGAATTGACATTTTCGCGCGTGGCTTTTTGCCCTGCTAAAATTAAATAATGGAGAGCCTGGTCTAATTCTGTGCTCCACGAATAGTGATGCGCTAACAGTTCAATATATTCATCAATTCTATCGGCATAGAGTTCTTTAATGGCCTTGCTTATTTCAGCGTGAAGTTTCTTGCGCTCCTTGTGCAATAGAGTTTTATAAATCGCATCAGAAGCTATTGTGTGGCGAAAAATATAACCTCGGCCTTCGCTTTTGGGTTTTGCTTCAATAAAACCGCGTTGAGCTAAGAGAGGCAGAGTAAGCTCTAATTTCTTTTCAGAAATTGTTTCTAATACCTTGGCTAGCAAATGAATCTCAAACTCGCGGCCAATGACAGACGCAACCTGCAAAATTCGATGCTCTTCAGGCATGAGCCGGTCAAATCGTGTCAAAGCCAATGATTCCAAGGTAATTGGAAGCCCTATCGTATCAACTTCTCCTACTACTTTCCAAGCCCCGTTTTCCTGAACAATAAGATGGTCGTCTATTAACATGCGTAGAAATTCTTCTAAGAAGAATGGGATACCAGATGAGCGTTGAATAATCTGTCGCTCTATCATTGTGGGAAGATTAGAACTTGTTATTAATCGCGAAAGCAGTTTTTTACTCTGAGCTTCTGTGAGAGGATTTACCTTGATTTGCGCGAATTGAGCTTTTAGTTGCCTGGAAGCTTGGACGGGAATCTCTGTCAATTCCCCTTCGTCAAAGGCACGAGAAATTCCACAAATTAAGATTGGAAATTCTTTTAGAGTGGTTAACAGGAACTTGATCAATTGCAAAGAAGCGTCATCCGCCCAGTGCAAATCTTCAAATATTAAAAGAAGTGGCTGCCTTTTGGATTCAGCGATTAGCAAATCTTTAATTGACAAAAAGATTTGTTGGCGGAGTTGATCCCCTTTTAGATAACTGATACGTGTCGCTTCAATTTCATTTGATGGCGGAAGAGAAAATAGATGTTCCAAGTAGGGCAGTATTTCATTTGCGTGTTCTTCCCCAAGAACATGCGATGTCTGTTTCACTAAGCGAGCGCGGATTTCAGCATTGCTTTGCGTGCTGCTAATCTCATAATATCCTTTTAGAAGTTCAAGAATGATCCAATAGGGAATAGAGCGGCGATAGGTAAGACTACGGCCTTCTAAAATGCGCCAAGTTACTTTTCCAAGGCGATTCCTGAATTCTGAAACCAAACGGCTTTTGCCAACCCCCGCTTCCCCTTCAACGAGGACTAGTCCCCCGTGTTGTTTTTGTACCACCGCTTCAGCGGATCGTTGAAGACGCTCAAGCTCAGATTGACGCCCAATCAATGGCGAGCGCATACCCTTGATTCCCCGTAACGTTTCGGGGCGGGATTTTGGCCCCTTTAGGGTGTAGGCCGTTATTGGCTCTGATATCCCCTTCAAAGACAAAGGGGCTTGCTTTTCGTAGTTAAATAACTTTTGAGATTGGCGATAAACGTTCTCGCTGACCAAAATGGTGCCGGGCGTGGCTGCATCACCCAAGCGTTGGGTGAGATTGACAATGTCGCCAATCACAGTGTAATCTAGCTGGGTGTCCATTCCTATTCCCCCAGCGATAACCATCCCCGAATTCACCCCAATATGCATTTGCAGCTTGGTGCTTTGCTGAGATTTCAACTCCCAATTGAGACGCTTTAGCGCCGATTGCATATCTAGCGCGGAGCGAATTGCTCTTTCTGTGTCGTTTTCGTGAGCGATGGGCGCACCAAAAAGAGCCATAATCCCATCCCCCAAAATTTTATCCACCATGCCTTCGTAACGGTATACGCTTTCCATCAAAAGGCGGATATATTGCTGAATAAGCGCGTAGAGATCTTCAGCATCAAGTTTTCTAGATAGGGAAGTATAATCGGTTAAATCGGCAAAGAGGATGGTGACTTTCCGGCGCTCCCCCTTTGCCTCTAACCCTGCTTTGCGGAAACGTTTCAACAAGTCAGGCCCGACCAGCACGCCGGGAAACTCTAACGGGGAACGCTCCCTGAGCGAAGCTGACTTTTGCTGCAAAGAAGCGCCGCACTTGCCGCAAAAATTCATTCCCTCAGGGTTATTGAAACCGCAATTTGAACATAGGATTGCCATTTATTACCTCGGCATAAGGATAACACAATTGTCTCCGAAATGAGAGGCATTCACTCTCAGGGCGAAAGGCGCGTGCATAATTGCTAAAGCTTTTTCCTAGCTTAGTTGAAATCTCTTGGTAAAATAGAAGAAGAGTTCATTTCATTACACAATTGAACAAAGCGAGAAGTTTGCCCATGGATAACACACCAACAAATCAATATCCAGAAGAACGCAGATTAGTCACCGTCCTCTTTGCCGACTTGCAAGGGTTTACGGTTCTGGCAGACCGGCTAGATTTTGAAGTAGTGAGCGACCTTATGCAAAATGTATGGCTGAAACTAGACCGAGTCATTGGAGAGTACGGCGGCTATATAGATAAGCACATGGGAGATGCGTTCATGGTCGTGTGGGGCGCTCCACAGGCTCGCGAAGATGACGCCGAAAAAGCAACCGCTGCCGGATTAGCAATTCTTGAGGCTTTAGAAGTCTACAAGCGCGAGACACACCGCCCAGAAGCTGAGCAATTAGAACTTCGTGTTGGAATTCACTCAGGCCTAGCCTTGGCCGGGTACGTGGGATTAAGAGGCGAATACACTGTTTTGGGTGATACCGTGAACGTAGCCAAGCGCATTGAAGAAGAAGCTGAAGTGGGCACAGTAGTAATTAGTGAAACTACCTATCAATTTGTGCAGGGCGCTTTTCGGATGCAACAACTTGGCCCTTTGAAATTGCGCGGCAAAAAAGAACCTATCTTGGCGTATGTCGTTTCTGAAGCTTTAGAGCGACCTACCAAACTCCGCTATCGAAGCGTGGGCGGCTTAGAGACAAACCTGGTGGGGCGGGAAAGACAACTTGAGAAATTAAAAGAGATATACCATAGGGCGCAATGGGCCGAGCATCCTCTATTAGCTATTGTGACAGGGCCCACTGGAATTGGAAAATCGCGCTTGATGATGGAATTTGTCAATCGTTTAGCGGTTGAAGAACCTCGGCTAAACCTGATTTCCAGCCGAGCTTTGCAGCAAGCCTCAAAAGTCCCATTTTATTTATGGCGTGCTTTGTGGGCTAACCTGTTTGACTTAAAAGAAGATGATCCTTTAGAAATTACTCAGCGAAAATTTGTTGACGGCATTCAGTCGCTTTGGGGACAGCGGCTAGGACACGTTTCTGTGGTAGAGACCGCTCATTTCATTGGCGATATGTTGGGGTTTGAATGGGCCGAGAGCCGTTATTTGGCCCCTGTAAGACAGCAACCTGAACAAAGATTGGAAAGAGCTTTTGCTTTGCATGGCGAACTGCTATCTCGAGCCGGCGCTAAAGGTCCTTTGGTGTTAATGCTAGACGATTTGCAATGGGCTGACCACGGCAGCATGAAACTGCTCTCTTACTTAATCCAGTATAAAAATCTTCCCATGTTTATTTTAGCTGGATGCCGTTCCGAAGCATTCCAAAACTATCATCAACTGCGCGATATGGGCGAAATTATTTCTTTGCGTCCTTTGCCCGTAGACCCAGAACTAGTACGGAAAGCATACCCAGCTTTAAATACGGCCCCTCTCAAAGTTCTTTCGCAGCTTGCACAGCGCAGTGAGGGTAACCCCTTTTACCTGGAAGAATTAGTGAAGAATCTAGTTCGCCACGGAGAAAGCGACTATTTAACAACGTCTTACTCAGACCAACTTCCTCAGTCTTTGCAATTATTACTTCAAGCCCGCTTGGATGCCCTTACCCCAGCAGCCCGGGGAGTAGCGCTCTTGGCCGCTGTTGTGGGGCGTGTATTTTGGCGGGGTGCGGTACTAGCGGCCTTAGTTGAAGCTTCTGGCACAACCACCATCTTAAATGTTGCTACTGTGAACATGCTTGAAGTGGTTCAAAGCGCATTCCTAGAACTAACAAGAGCAGAACTAGCCTTCCCGCGTGCGGGAGGAACATTCGCCGGCGAACGCGAGTACATTTTCAAACACTCCTTGCTCAGGGATGTTGCCTATAGCCTGCTGCCGCATAAATATCGCGGACAATGCCATTTGGCGGTTGCTCAATGGCTAGCCAAAAGAGCAAGTCCCGAATTAAGCATCATGTAGCCGAGCACTACGAAAAAGCAGGCGCTTGGGAAAAAGCTCGCCACTACTACATCCAGGCCGCCGAATATGCCCGCGTCCAAGGAAACCTCGAAGAAGCCCAATCGCTGGAACAACACTTGAACAGCTCAATGAACAAAACCTAAACGCATTGCCATCCCCCAACTACCCAAACTATCAGGCGCAATGCACTTTGGACTACAAGTGCAACGCACCAAACTACCCAACTACCAAACTACCCAACTATGCCAATCTACCTCCACGACATCCCTCTCCCCAAAGCGCAAGCACGCCTCAACGAAGCCCTCGCCGAAGCGGGACTTAACGCCACCCTCCGCGCCGAAACTATTCCCCTGGACGAAAACGCCCTGGGCCGTGTCTTGGCCGAACCAATTTGGGCTAAAATCTCCTCCCCCCATTACCACGCCTCCGCCATGGATGGTTTTGCCATCTGCGCCAAAGACACCAACGGAGCTTTGCAAACCGAGCCGGTCAGCCTAAATTACGGCACGCAAACCGAATATGTAGATACCGGTGACCCTCTCCCCGTTTGGGCCAATGCTGTTATTCCCATTGAGAATGTGGAACCGCTGGGGGAGGACAACGCCCCAGCGGAGAATCCCCGTCACCCAGCCTGCATCCGTATCCGAGAGGCATCCACGCCCTGGGCGCACGTCCGCCCCATGGGAGAAGATATGGTCGCCACTCAGCTTGTCCTCCCCGCCGGGCACACCCTCCGCCCCGTAGACCTGGGAGCAATTGCGGGGTGCGGGCACAGCGGCGTGGAGGTCACTATCCCCCCGCGCGTTGCCATTCTTCCCACCGGCACCGAGCTAATTCCCATCGGCCAATCCGCCCAAAGAGGAGATATTCTGGAATACAATTCGGTCGTGCTGGCGGCACAAGTGCGTGACTGGGGCGGGGCGCCCACACGCTACCCCATCACCCCAGACGACTTCAACGCCATCTGCGAAAAAGTGCGTGAAGCCGCCCGAACGCACGACCTCCTTTTACTCAATGCTGGTTCCTCGGCAGGAGCGGAAGATTTTTCGGCCAGCGTAGTGGAAGAATTAGGCGAACTTTTGGTACACGGAGTCGCCGTCCGCCCCGGCCATCCCGTCATTTTGGGAATCATTCACGCCGGGGAGCGGAGAGTGCCCATTATCGGCGTGCCGGGTTATCCCGTTTCGGCGGCCCTAACGGGAGAGATTTTTGTAGAGCCGTTGCTGGCTCGTTGGTTGGGTCGCTCCCCACGCCAGCCAGTGGAAGTGGAAGCCACCTTGACACGGAAAGTCACCTCTCCGGCTGGTGACGATGACTACTTGCGCGTTGCCATAGGAAAGGTGGGAGAGCGCACTTTGGCGGCTCCTCTCTCGCGCGGGTCGGGTGTGATTACCTCCTTGGTGCGAGCAGATGGCATTGTGATTGTCCCGCGCGGTTTGCAAGGGTACCCCGCAGGGGAACGGGTGAACGTGCGCTTGTACCGTTCTTCCAACGAAATCCAAAAGACCATTTTCGCCATTGGTTCTCATGACCTTACCTTAGATGTTTTAGCTCAGTTTCTCACGGCGCACGACCGCCGTTTAGCTTCTGCCAATGTTGGCAGTTTGGGAGGATTGGTAGCTCTTAGGCGCGGAGAAGCTCATCTGGCCGGGGCGCATCTGCTAGACCCTGCCAGCGGTCAATATAATTTGCCTTACCTTAACCAATACTTGCCCGACCAGGCCGTGCGGGTAGTTGCCTTGGTGGGGCGCATCCAAGGATTATTTCTTTCCAAAGGTAATCCCAAAGGTATTCAAGGACTTGCCGACCTCAAACGGGATGACATTCTTTATGTCAATCGCCAGCGGGGAGCGGGGACGCGCCTTTTATTAGATTATCATCTTGGGCTGGAAAATATTCAACCAGAAGATGTGACCGGATACGAGCGCGAAGAATACACTCACCTGGCCGCCGCTGCCGCTGTGGCCTCAGGGCGGGCTGATTGCGCCCTCGGCATTGAAGCCGCCGCCTATGCCTTGGGCCTGGATTTCATCCCTCTCTTTAGCGAGCGTTATGATTTAATCATTCCCAAAACCCACGCTGAAAGCGAACTTTTAGCTCCTCTTTTTGCCATTCTTGACGACCCAGCTTTCCGGCAAGTCGTAGCAGAGCGCCCCGGATATGATGTGACTTTGATGGGAAAAGTGATGAGTGAAACGTAGTTGTTCAAAATGTTAGTGGTGCATTGCATCTGTTTTTGGATGCGTTGCACCACGAGTCTACTTATCTGACCCGAACTGCAACGCACTTTCCTGAATGCAATGCAGTTTTGCCACCATGATTTTTAGCAACTACAGTGAAACGTAAAACGTGAACGACTAGCGACTATTAGACTATGGAGCATCAAGCTAATGACTAATTCAAATAAAACTTCTCAGAAAACTCGCTTCTTGTTTGTCATCGTTCCCATTTTATTGGGTTTGGCCTATCTGTATTGGTGGCTGACACAACCCGCCGAAAAGCGGCTTTCTTCGCTGGAGATGGAAACTCCCTCTCCCACGAAGGTGCCCCCGCCAGCCGTGCCAGATGATCTCACCAAAATCAAGGGCATCGGCCCCAAAATTTCAGAGGCGCTCTATTCTCAGGGAATATGCTTTTACTCGCAAATTGCTCTCATGTCCGAAACCGATTTGCGTGAATTTCTCTCTGAGGCTGGAATGCGTCTCGCCAAATACAGCACCTGGCCCAAACAAGCTAGGCTGGCTGCCTTAGGGGAATGGGAGCGGCTTGGGGAACTCCAAGCTGCTATTTAGGTTGGTAGGTTGGGGGATTGAGAAGGGCTAAGGTTTAACCAACAACTTTTTAGCGCTCCCCTGCTGATTCCATCTATTGACGAATACCCCTCTCCCCGATAAAATGTGGGCTGTGTTTACGTCGCTGCCAATAAATGGGAGCGCCCTTTTTTTGTAGGAGGCCTACGATGACTGAACAAGAAATAAAAGC
>QMOK01000326.1 GCA_003648195.1 Chloroflexota bacterium
CTTAGCGGAGCTAAGATTAGTGAACGAAGAGTCTCCCTCTCGTAAACATAGGAGATTCTTCGAGAAAAACGCTCTCAGAATGACACGTCATTGAACATTTGCGGGAGGGGAGTGAATAATTACGTCAAAACAGCAAAAATGACAATCAACCCTAGCAGCCATAAACTCATTCTAGCCGGCGGCGCGTTTTCTCTTTGCGCCAATATTAGAGCGGCAACTATAACAATGCCTACTAGAATAGCGAAAGAAATCCCAATAGATTTCCCCCAAAACAAAAAGTCAATGCTCCAAGCGGTTATTAAAGATGCGACCCATAAAAAAGATTTGTTTTTCAGCAAGTTTTTTCGTTGCTGCTGCCCTCTCCATTCTCATTGACCTTTAAAGTCTACAAGAATGGAGAGAGGATAAAGGTTGATTGAATTAAAACCCAACCTTAGAATTTAATCAGTGAGATAAGCATTGAGAGCACAATCAAAACGCCAATAATGGCCATTACGGTTTGCTGTACACGCATATTTCGGTTTTTACGAGACATAGTTCCTCCTTATAATTTTCTAAATTTAACTTTGCGGAGCTATTTTAGCATCATTCCAAGTATTTTTTAATAGTTCGCGCTAAAGTTTTTGTGATTTTGGGAGTTTCTGCGAGTTCTTCCACTGAAGCTTGGCGGATGTTTTGGATTGTGTGAAAACGCTGGAGCAGCGCCCGCCGGCGGATTGGCCCCACGCCGGGGATTTTTTCCAAGCCAGATTGCAATCCCTGGCGAGACCTGCGTTTACGGTGGGCGGTAATCGCGAAGCGATGTGCTTCATCCCTAACGCGCTGGAGCAAGTATAGCCCTTGCGAGTTCCTCGGCAAAATGATAGGGCGCATTCGCCCCGGCACAAAGACTTCCTCGTGGCGTTTGGCCAACCCCGCCACGGGAACCGTATCCAAGAGATTGAACTCCTCTAAGACCTGCACCGCGCGGCTAAGTTGGCCCTTCCCCCCATCCACCAGCAACAGGTTAGGAAGAGTGGCAAAAGAGGCGTCAGGTTTTTTCCCGGGCTTATCTTGTTCTTCCTGAGCTGCTTCCCAGCGTTTAAAACGGCGGGTGAGTACCTCTTCCATGCTGGCGAAATCGTCTTGTCCGCTTACCGTGCGAATATTAAATCGCCGGTAATGATTTTTATGAGGCATCCCCTCGTGAAACACAACCATGCTGCCCACTTGCGCCGTGCCCTGCATAGTAGAAATATCGTAACATTCAATGCGTTGGGGAGGCTCGCTTAGTTTTAAATATTCTTGTAATTCGTTCAGAGATTCATCTTTGCGCTTTTGCTCTATATTTTCTTGGGTTTTTAGGGCTGCGAGCATGGCCGAGGCGTTTTCGGCGACCATTTCAATCAACTCTTTTTGATCTTGCTCGCGTGGGAGCAGAAATTCCACTTTCTCGCCGCCGCGCTGGCTATTTAGCCATTGTTTAATGATGCGGGCTTCTTCTATTTGGCGGGGGAGGAGAATTTGGGACGGCACGGCAGGTGATTGCACGTAGAATTGCTTGATTGCCTCTGAGAGTACTTTTGCGTCTGGCATGTCATTTGTACCCTCTACCATGAAATATTCCCGGCCAGTCAGCTTTCCGCCCCGCACGAAGAAAATCTGTACACAGGCTTCTTTCTCTGAGCGGGCCATGGCTATTACATCAGAATCGAAGTATTTCGGCGAGATGATTCGTTGGCGTTCTACAATTTGCTTAATGGCCTGAAGCTGGTCGCGGATTTGGGCTGCTTTCTCGAAACGTAACTCGTCTGAGGCTTGGCTCATTTTTTCTTGGAGTTGGTTAACTATAGGTTCTGTCCGCCCATTTAAAAATCCCCCCAATTTGTCAATCATGCCGCGGTAATCTTCTTTGCTTATAGCTCCTGTACAGGGAGCGGCGCATAACTCAATATCGTAGTACAGGCAAGCGCGTTGGTCTTCGCCAGTGATGGTGCGATTGCAGGTCAAATACGGAAAAACCCGCCGCAGCACATCCAACGTCTGATTGACAGCCCACACGCTGGTATAAGGTCCGTAGTAGCGGGAGCCGTCCTTTTCTGTTTGCCGCGTGACGCTTACTTTGGGGTAAGGGTCGCTCCAATGAACTTTGATGTAAGGGTAGCGTTTATCATCTTTGAGCCGCACATTGTAGCGGGGGCGGTGTTTTTTGATCAGATTCATCTCCAAAATCAGAGCTTCTAGCTCCGAGCCGACTATGATCCATTCTATATCTGCTATTCGGCGCACAAGCTGCCTTGTGCGCGGATGTTTTTGTGAGTTGGCGTGGAAATATGATCTGACTCTGCTTCTCAGGTTAACGGCTTTGCCGACGTAGATAATTTCTCCGTTGGCGTTCTTCATGAGGTAGCAGCCAGTCTTTTGGGGAATAGAATCGAGTTTGTTTTGGACCGCCGGTGATATTTCCATAATAGGGAAATTGTATCATAGGTGGTTGGGTGCGCAGCACTTGCAGTTCAAAG
>QMOK01000327.1 GCA_003648195.1 Chloroflexota bacterium
AAGTGGATTGCCTGTAAAATCTGCCTCTATTTCGCCGACTGCCTGAGATGGGACGGTCATAAACGCTGGTAACATGATAGCGATGATCAAAAAAACATATTTTGCTTTAGCAATATTCTTATTCATCTCTTCCTCCATCCTGCAAAAAAATAAACTTTCATGTCAGAAATATACCCCCGCCCATTTTTTAGAATGCGTCAAATGATGTAGTAATTCAAATACGCACTCCATGTATATTTTAAATTGCAATCAATGTATTAGCAAGTGAAGTTGCCTGACAGTTTTGAAAACAAACTATTGGCCATTTTATTTCTTCAGCAACTCTAAATTTGGTTGTCATTGTGAAGCGTTTTTTTGTAAATAGCAAAAAAAGCTTGGTTCGCAGTGCCGTATTGTGAATTGCTGTTACCATTCTTTTGCATTAGCCTCTATCTAACAATTGTATTATAATTCCCACGTGATATTCCCACTCCGCTTATAAAAGAACGAAAGGCGTAACCTAACAATGACCTATAAAATTATCAAAGGCAGTAAAATGAAAAAATTATTAATTTTTATCTTGGCGATTATCATTCTTCTAGGAGCGTGCTCGCCCAAAAACATTCCCGAAGATGTTGCTCCAGCTCCATCTTCTGATTACTCAGAGATAGAGGAAATTACACCTGCCTATTCTTCTGAAGAAAGCGAGGAAGCCGCACCTCCTACCCCTACAAACGTCTCTGCTGACTCAAACACTACCAAACCTACCAATACTCCTGTTCCTCAAGAAAATACCGATGCCCCCAGCGATTATCCACCAGAAGGCTACGGGCCAGAAAACTTTCCTGACAACATTAATCCTCTAACAGGGCTATCAGTAGAAAATCCAGAATTACTTGATCAAAGACCAATTTCTGTTAAAATGCCCCTCTTTCCACGTAGTGTTCGTCCTCAGTGGGGATTATCACAAGCCGCCCTCGTATACGAGTACTATCATAATGGAGGAATTACCCGCTTCAACGTCATCTTTTACGGGCGGGAAGCAGAGCAATTGGCACCAATCCGCTCGGCGCGTTTCAGCGATGAAAATTTCATAAGGATGTACAAAGCCACCCTTACTTTTGGGGGCACTTACGAAGATGTCAGCGAACATTTCTTCAATTCTTCTTTCGCCAGTCAGTTGCTGTACACAGTAACAAGTGACCCTTGTCCGCCACGAGAAGGGTATCCCGTATGCCGTTATGACCCTGATAATATGAATCATCTCATGGGAAACACTAAACTCCTTAGCGAATACTTCACGGCTCAGGGGCTTGATAATATCCGGCAAGATTTAGATGGTATGTTTTTCCAAGTCAATCCGCCCCAAAACGCTGAAACAGGCACCCAACTACGAATACGTTACACAGATGCGAACTTTCATCTCTGGGATTACCATAGTGATATAGAGGAATATGTTCGGTATCAAGAAAATGAAACCACAAGTGAAGAAAGCTACTCTATCCTTACAGATAACAATAATAATATTCCCATCAGCGCGGATAATGTAGTCGTTCTCATTGTTCCGCACAAAAAATTAGAAAGCGACCATGAGGCATACTATCTCCAATTATCTGGTTCTGGGGATGCTTACGCCTTCAGGGATGGAAAAATGTACCTGGTGCAGTGGAATCGGCCTACCTTGGATTCGGTGCTATATCTCACTTTCCCAAACGGAGACCTTTTCCCGTTTCGTCCGGGCAACACTTGGTTTGAAGTTATTGGCATCAATAGTGACATAATAGAACAAGATGTGGGATTAAAAATAAGAGCGTATATCCCGTAAAACGTTTCTTGAGAGCCAAATTACACAAAAGAGCACGGGGACTAAAAAGACAGAAAAACCAGAGAACTCAATCTCTAAGATACCAATTTACCAACAGGCCATCCTGAGGTAAAATACCCCCCATGTTAACCATTGAATGAATTATCGCTAGGTAGCAAAACGCAAAGACAACCTATTTTGGAGGCTCTAGCACATGCCAGACCAACGCGCGAACGCGCTCAGTTACATCAAAGAAAATGAGAAACGCTTCCTGGAAAAATTAAAGGAAGTTGTAGCCATTCCATCAGTATCCACTGCCCCCGAACACAAGGGAGATATTCAAAAAACAGCTAAGTGGATTCAAAAAGAACTATTGGCACTGGGAATGGAACACGTCAAAATCTACCCGACCCCACGCCACCCCATCGTTTATGGGGATTGGCTTAAGGCCGGCCCTAACGTTCCCACAGCTCTCATCTACGGGCACTACGACGTGCAGCCAGAAACTCCACTCGATAAATGGCACACCGAACCGTTCACTCCTACAATCAAGGGAGAGAATATCTACGGACGCGGAACAACCGACATGAAAGGGCAAATAATTGCTACCCTTGCGGCGGTGGAAGCCATCATTCAGGGCGGGGAATTTCCCATTAACATCAAATTCCTCATTGAAGGCGAGGAAGAGGTCGGCGGCCCCAACCTAGAGAACTTCATC
>QMOK01000115.1 GCA_003648195.1 Chloroflexota bacterium
AAATGCGACAAAAAACGGTCGAATTTAGGGGAGGTGAGCAACTTCCCCTAAAATTCCTGTCTTTGGCATTTGGGGGGATTTAGAGGGGGGCTAAGGTTTAACCAACAACTTTTTAGCACACCCCTATGTTCCGTAACGCAAGATTTATCTTGCCCTTTTGCACAAATACTACACAAGAGCCAAAATCTTTACCCTGCAAATTCACGAAGCCCCAAACCATTTTGTGTTATCCTTAAAGGGTTCCACAGCATAGCTTACCAAAAAGTAGCCAACCATGAAAACGGAAATGATTTATATTGCGCTTGGAACCAACAAAGGAGATAGAGAAGCAAACTTGCGAACTGCTCGCCAGGCATTATCTCCCCATGTCCAACTTTTAGAGCAGTCGCCAATCTATGAGACCGAACCTTGGGGATACACAGACCAGCCCGACTTCCTCAACCAAGTGATCAAGGCCCAAACAACGCTCCCACCCCGTGAGTTGCTTGCTTACCTCAAAGATATCGAAAAACGCCTGGGACGTATCCCCACCTTCCGAAACGCTCCCCGCATTATCGATCTCGATATCCTCCTTTACGGTGAACTAGTATTTGAAGATGAACAATTGACCATTCCCCATCCGCGTCTTGAAGAACGCGCATTTGTCCTCGTCCCGTTTTCCAAACTAACCTCTCAGTTATGTCACCCCGTCAGCGGGAAAACAATTCATGAGTTATTATCTCAAGTTGACCAAACTTCGGTAGAACTCTACCTGCCTGAACAATAACCCCTCAATATTCTAGAGTTCGGATTCCTAAAATTTCCACCGTTTTTCGAAAACACCATAAGCGAAAAAATATGTTAGCTATTCTTGCTGTTCTAATTTTATTAATAACCGCCATTGTGCTAGCCGCTCTTCAGTGGCGGCAAGAACAGGTTAAATTTATCAATACCATCGCTGGCGGAGCGGCCTTTTTAACTTGTATACTACTTTTTATTTCCCGCAGCCATCTTCCCATAGAATTTCTTCTGCAAAAATGGACGCCAGAAAGCCTCTTTCCGAATCCCCCAGCCCTTTACATAGACCAAATTGCCTGGGTCTTCGCCGTTTCCATGATTGTTTTGGGAATAGCGGCAATCTTTAGCAACCGAGAACAGACACAAATATTCATTCCCTGGGTATTGGGCCTGACAGGGGTAGGCGTGTTGGCCGTCTATTCGGCGAATCCGCTCACTCTATTGTACTTATGGACACTCATAGACATATTAATACTGCTTTTTTTACTCTCTACCGCGAGTGGAGAATACCCAAAAGAAATAATAATCCCCTTTGCCATTCGCATCTTAGGCTCGGCCTTCCTTGTCGGAGCAAGCCTCATTGAAGATAGTCTAGGCAGCCCGCTTATATTTATCACTACATCTGCTCCAGCCAGCAACTATATAATAATAGCCGCTATACTTCGCCTAGGAATTTGGATACCGCTAAGACGCAGCCAACAAGGGCAAAGCGCAGATTTTATCCTCCGTGCTATCCCAGCGGCAACTAGCCTAATGCTAATTGTCAGAATGTCCAAAGTTAGCTTACAGCCCCTACAGCAACCTATTTTTCTCCATTTAATGATCGTAGCCGCCGTATTTGGCGGCCTACTGTGGATATTATCGCCAAATGAACGTCCGAACCTGCGAGCATGGATATTCGGAATGGGATCTTTAAGTGTTGCAGCCGCACTTCTAGGCTATCCCCACGCGAGCCAATCCTGGAGCATTGCCCTATTACTTCTCGGCAGCCTGCTTTTTCTCGCTCCCACTTGGTCAACACCAATTACCGTTCTAAGCGGATTATGCTTTTTAGGCTTGACCGCCTTGCCATTTACCCCCACGTGGATAGGTTCAAAAATATACTTCACCGGAAGTTGGGGAACACTTTTGGCGCTAGCTCATGGACTCTTAACGGGCGGCTATCTCAAAATTGTTTTAGCGAGACACAAAAACCGAACCCAATTTGAATTTTGGAGAGATATTTCTATGCTGATTGGGTTGATGGCCGGGCCTGTGACAACTGTGATGGTATCCCTCCTCTTTGATGGTGTTTCCAATAATTGGGCGTTAGCAAACGGAGAGTGGTGGGGAGGGGCAATAGCCCTGAGCGTATCTGCTACCCTAATAGCATGGAACTATTCCACCATCTCCATACCAGCGCCAATCTCCACGGCTTTCTCTGCGCTAGAGAAACTCCCCCGCGTTTTCTACCAAATATTTGATGTTCTGTACAAATTCCTCGAACGCCTACTTAATCTTCTCACAGAAATTTTTGAAGGCGAAGGCGGAGTGATTTGGGCTTTAGTGGGGGCTTTTTTGTTAATTACCATCTTGGCATCGTGGGGAGGGGGCTAATCTATGCCTCAAATTTATACTACACTATCCGTTGGTCTCGTATTCTTGACTGCTCTCAGCTTGCTATTATTTGAGAACTGGCGTTGGAATGCTGGAGCATTGGCGCTCCAATATCTGGGCGTCTTCGTTTTAATAGCCATGAGCAATCCCGTAGAAATAGCGGTGGTCAAATTAGTTGCTGGCTGGATGTCTACTGCCATTTTAGGCATGGCTATGGTAGACAATTCTGGCGAAATAGAGCAAAAAGAGACTCTGAACCTGCCAGGGCAATTATTCCGAGGGCTAGTCGCTATTTTGGTCGGATTGATAGTTTTCTCGTTCTTGCCCCAAGCCCTAACTTTGTTTGCGGGTGTTGCATCACAGCAAGTGCTAGGAGGGGCGTTTTTACTGGGATTAGGCCTTTTACACATCAGCCTATCTACAGCCCCTGTTCGAGTAATCATAGGATTATTGACAATCACAGCTGGATTTGGCATCTTATACGCATCAGTGGAAGACTCTATTTTTATTACCACCCTGCTCGCGATAGTCAATTTAGGCATTGCCTTTGTAGGCGCGTACTTTTTATCGGTTTCTTCAATGGAGGTTGTTGAGTGAACGCCGTTCTAATTTGGATTGTTTTCCCGTTAGCAATAGCGGTTATCCTTTTCCTCTTCCAACGCTGGAAGCAAACCATTACCCTCATCGGGACGGGAGTCGCTTTATTGCTGGCTGGTTTGGCCTGGTTATATCCGCCTGATGGCGCAATGAGACTCGGTCCCTGGATATTTGAAATAACCGACCGATTTTCTGTGCATGGACGCCAAATCATCCTCACGCATGGAGATCGCCCCATTCTTATCTTGCTGTACCTTATGGCCGCCTTCTGGTTTTTGGGGAGCTTGGCTGCGAAAGTCCCTGCGCATTTTGTTCCTTTTGGAATGGCCGCCACAGCGATAATGGTTATTAGCATCTTTGTCGAGCCTTTCTATTACGGCGCTTTGCTATTTGAGGTTGTGGCCTTATTGTTCACAGTCCTCTTGTCTGTACCAGGCAAACTTCCCACAAAAGGTATCTTGCGGTTTATGGCTTTCCAAACCCTAGGTATGGTATTCATATTACTCGCAAGTTGGTTATTAAACCAAACTCATGTTGAAACCATCAATCAAACCCTTTTGAAACAAGCCTTAATCGCGATGGGATTGGGTTTTGCATTCTTGTTGGGAATTTTTCCTTTTGTGACCTGGATACCCATGATTTCTAGCCAAAACAATTCCTACTTGGCCGCATTCATGTTCAATATTTTTCTGAATGGCGCAATATTGTTTGGATTAAGTTTCCTTGAACAGTACGCCTGGGTACAAGAATACATCGACTTCTCCGTGTATTTTCAAATAGTGGGGGCAATTATGTTAGGCGTGGGAGGTTTGTTAACCGCGTTTCAACGCAATTTAGGAAGAGTAATGGGTTATGTTGTGATTGTTGGAATAGGGCATGCTTTCTTGGCTTTTAGCCTTGGAAGAACTGGCACACAAACATATTTCGCTTTACTCATTGTTCAAATTTGTGCTTTAGGCGTTTGGTCGCTTTCTTTGAACATCATCTACTCCCAATTACATAGCCTAGATTATTCCTCTGTAGCAGGCATAGCATACCGGCTTCCTTTTCCTGTAATAGGGATATTCTTAGCCAATTTTTCCCTGGCGGGATTGCCGCTTTTGGCTGGCTTTACCTTATATTGGGCGTTAGGGAGTCAATTGATCTTTCAATCGTCTCTGAGGATAACTATCTGGCTTTTAGTTGCCAGTATTGGCATGTTGGGAGGGGGATTGCGCTCAATAAGCGTTCTCATCGCACGCGAAGAAGAGTTACCAGAAGTAGAAGAAAGTACAAACTTATTCAAAGTATTGCTCGTTTTTGGGGGAACTTTTTTGGTCATTTTTGGGATGATGCCTCATTATCTTCTCCGTTTTGTGGAGAATTTATCATTGGTATTTCAGTGAAAACCCTTGGCTAGCCGCAGAGCTTGATAGTTTCTACTCGCCTGTAACCGGTTTAGTGGTCTGCTAAATATAACTAAACGGGTTCGCAGCGAGACACAAAAATGCCTTTTGTCGGAAGTTTCTGAAACTTTCGAGGTTTCAGACTCCAATAATCACTTACAATACTTTTTAGCACTCCCCCGTCAATCTCTGAATACCCAACTAAGTGTACTCATGCTATAATCCCCTTTGTTATCACATTTACCTTTTTAAAAATCTAAAGGCCCTGTCACTCAAAAACATCTTAAGACGGAAGTTATATTTCATCTTAAAAAGCGGAGAGATTTTGGAAGTTTGAATCCCCGAATATTGAGAAGATATTGGGTAATTACTCAACTCACTCTTGAAATGTTACCGCGAGGGGCATTTTTTGCCCCGAAGCAGTCTCCCAGACGCTCTAGGAGATTGCTTCAGCGGGAAAACACCGCTTCGCAATGACATGCCTGAGTAGTTCCGATATTAGATTGTTAATAAAAATGCTTGAGGAGATAATATGGAGCTAGAACAACTCGAAAAGCGCATTGAATGGCTTGATGAAGAACACCGAAAAGACAAACACAAAATAGCGGAATTAGAGGACAAACTGCTTTCATTAGATGGAAAATTAAACGCGACCCAGAAGAAAAATGTAGAACTAGATGGAGAAGTAACCCGGCTGCGTGCCACAATTGCTCGAATAGATAGCTTTGATGAAGCTCTGGCAAACATCCGCGTAGATAGCAACCGGACAGTCAAAGAATTAGAAAGGCAAACCAAAAACTGGATTGCGGACGCAAAAACATTGCTTCGTACTCAAATGCAAGGCATAGACGCGAGCGTGCTAGAGTTGCGCGGCGACTTGGCACCCATCAGCACCTTAGAAAAGAAGATGCTTGCTCGTATTGACGAAGAACATCGACTATCAGGTATAGTTGCTGAAATTAAAAAAAATGTAGCTGATGTTCAAAGCGATACCGAAGAACAACTTCGTCAATATCGTCTTTTAAAAGAAGAACGACAAAAAGAAACTAAACGTCTCACAGACCTTAATGGCGAAATAATAGCCATTCGCAAATACCTTGACGAACAACGCGGACGCATGGATTTGGTGGAAGTGGACAACAAAAACGTCAAAGTCCGTTTGGAAGAGCTAGCCAACCAACGCCGAGAACTGCTCAAAGAGCAAGAGAAATTCATTGAAACACAATCTCTCCAGTCCACTGAAAGAGAAAGAACCTGGAAAACATGGCAAACACGCTTCGAGATTGTAGAAAAACAAGCCGCCGATATTGACGTTCAATTACAATCCCTAGATACCACACATCGCTCTATTAAACACATGCAAGAGGACGTCAGTGAGCTTTCTGCACAAATAGAGCGCAGAATGAATGAAATTATTGAAATGCAGCGCCTCTCCGAAGAACGTTCCCGCCTAGAATGGAACACATTCAAAGCCGACGACCAAAAACGATGGATGAATTACACCCTTTCTCAAAAAGAACAACGCGATGAAGCAGAACGCCACATCGGCAGACTAGGAGAACGAATCACCATCTTAGAAGATACCGTCCAAGATGCCCAAGACCAAGTTCGCCAAGTTAGCGCCCAAATTGAAAAACAACTTCAATCCCTTTTGACCTTGTCAAGAGATTGGGTATCTGAATACGAACAAGTTATGGATAGCGTCCGCTAAAAGCGATCAGTGGGCGATAGTTAGCGAGCGGTATTCGCCGTGCGCCTCAATCGCCCACCCAACTACCAACCGCAAACCAACAAACCAACCTATGCACGTAATCGGAACCGCGGGACACGTTGACCACGGAAAATCCACCCTAATTGAAGCCCTAACCAATACTCACCCCGACCGCTTATCAGAAGAGCGAGAACGAGGCATGAGCATAGTCATCGGCTTCGCTTGGCTGGAACTACCCACGGGGGAAGAGATAGGCATTGTAGACGTCCCCGGCCACCGCGACTTCATTGAAAACATGCTCTCAGGAATAGGAGGAATTGACGCCGCGCTCTTTGTAGTAGCCGCCGATGAAGGCGTCATGCCCCAAACCAAAGAGCACCTCGCCATCTTAGACCTGCTAGAAATTCCTGGCGGTGTAGTAGCCCTCACTAAAACCGATCTCATTGACGACCCCGACTGGCTTGACCTTGTAGAACTAGATTTGCGAGAAACTTTAGAAAACACCGTCCTTGAAGACGCGCCCATCGTTCGGGTTTCAGGAAAAACGGGTGAAGGGCTAGAAGAATTGCAACACGCCCTGGGAAACACACTCTCCGCCCGCCCCCAGCGACCCAACCTAGGGCGTCCCCGCCTTTCTGTAGACCGCGCCTTCACCGTCTCTGGCTTTGGAACAGTTATCACCGGCACGCTCCTAGATGGCGAATTGCGTGTGGGAGACAAAGTAGTCATCCTCCCCAGCGAACAAGAAGGCCGTGTGCGAGGCCTGCAAACTCACAAGCGCAAAGAAGATGTTGCCATCCCCGGCAGCCGCACCGCCGTGAACATTTCAGGCGTAGATGTAGGGCAGATTCAGAGAGGAGACGTGATAGCCCACCCCGGCGACTATGCCCCAACCCTGCGTCTAGACGTGCGTTTTCGCCTCTTGCCAGACGTGGCCAAACCCCTTACCCATAACATAAAAGCTAAACTCTTTTTAGGCGCGGATGAAGTAATGGCGCGGATTCGTCTTTTGGGCGCGGATGTTCTGTCTCCTGGCGAGGAGGGGTGGTTGCAGTTGGAAGTTCCCGAGCCAGTGGTCGCCTTGAGAGGTGATCACTACATCTTGCGGCGTCCCTCGCCCAGCGAGACTCTTGGGGGTGGGGTGGTGCTAGACCCCAAACCAAAATACCGTCATAAGCGCTTCAACAAAGACGTCCTTGCCCGCCTAGAGGCTTTGGCGGGAGGCAATCCCATAGACATTTTGCAGCAAATCATCCGTGGAGCAGGGGCCGGGCAGTGGAGCGATATTCTCGTGCTATCCAGCCTAGAAGAAACCATCGCCGCGCAATCCTTAACGAAATTGCTCCAAAAAGGCGTTGCGGTTGCCATTGGCCCAGAAAATGCCCCCAATAAACTGGTTGCTTATGCGCCATATTGGCAGAACCTAAAAAAAGAATTAATTGCCAAAGTAGAGACATACCACAGAACCTACCCCTTGCGCTTCGGCATCCCCCGCGAGGAGTTAAAGAGCCAATCACGGCTTTCTGGCAGCGTTTTTGAAATTGCCTTGCGAACATTAATAAGGGAAGAACATCTCTTACAAAAGGGACCGGTGATAGCTTTTCCCGCGCATAAAATTAGTTTTACTCCCGACCAGCAAGCGCAAGTTGATGCGCTGTTAAAGAAATTCCAAGCTGCTCTCTACCAGCCGCCTACCATAAAAGAGTGTCACCAAACCGTGGGAGAAGAGATTTATAACGCGCTGGTTGGCCTTGAAGAACTAATACCCATTTCGGCGGAAGTGGTCTTCTCTCGCAGCGCGTACGAGCAAATGGTCGCGGAGACTAAAAATTGGCTGCGGAACAATGAAACTATTTCTGTATCGCAGGTTCGAGATCTTTTTGATAGCAGCCGGCGCTATGCTTTGGCTTTTCTAGAACACCTAGACTCTAAGGGTATCACCGTCCGCGTAGGTGATGTTAGATACTTGAAAATAACAGCGTAAAATATGGCATATCATACCAATATTACTCTTCTAAAAAACTCTCGCCTTTTTCACGGACTTGATACGCCCGATTTAGAGCGGATTATTCGCCTATCATACTCTCGCAAACGGGATGACGGCTCATTCTTCTTTCATGAGGGAGATTCGGCCAGGCGGCTTTACTTGCTCACCGAGGGCCAAGTCAAACTGGGACAGGTCACGCCGGAGGGTCAGCAAGTCATATTTCGTTACGTTAATCCAGGGGAAAGTTTTGGAGTGCTAGCCCTGTTGGGTGAATCTCAATATTCGGTTACAGCTCAAGCCGTGGGGGATTGCCAATCCTTGGCTTGGGATGAAGATGCCCTGAAAGAAGTGCAAAAACGCTGGCCTCAAGTTTGCCGCAACGCTTTGGAGTACATGACCGTCCATGCTCAAAAATTTCAACATCGCATTCGAGAGCTTTCCACGGAGCGCGTTGAGCGGCGCATTGCTAGGGCCGTCTTGCGTTTGGCTCAGCAAACCGGACGAAAAACCGAAACAGGGGTGCTAATAGATTTCCCTATCACCCGCCAAGACCTGGCCGAAATGACCGGAACAACGCGCTACACCGTCAGCCGCACCCTTCAACAGTGGGAAAAAAAAGGGCTTATCCTGGCAAAGCGTGAGCAAATCATCATCCGCTTTCCGCATGGC
>QMOK01000116.1 GCA_003648195.1 Chloroflexota bacterium
TTACCAAGACCGAGATACAGTCATTTATTGGGTGTTGGGAGATTGGTAGGATTGGTAGGTTGGGAAACTGGGAAATTAGTATAATAGGTATACTGGTAAATTGGTATACGGGTAAATTGGTTCTTTTGTCACCGTTGCTTCCTCTGGCTCTTACGTCTCCTTTTACTCCTCCGCATCCCCTCAAAAGCAGGTAACTATGTCACACTTCATCTTCTGGTACTTAACAGTCACTATTTTAGGATTGGTCACATTTCCTCTCGCGTATCAGCTCTTGAAACACTTGCCCGATAGGGGATATACCATTGCGCGTGTTTTAGGGCTTTTGATATGGGGATATATTTTTTGGTTGTTAGGCATGACCGGCATCCTACACAACAATACTGGGGGGTTATTATTTGCCTTTGGGATATTGTTAAGCGTTAGCGTCTGGGCTACGCTAAAGATTGGGTGGGATAAACTTCTCTCTTGGCTCAAGGCGCACCTCAAAGTGATCATAACTTCAGAAATACTCTTTGCTTTAGCCTTCGCGGCCTGGGCCTTCGTCCGCGCTAATAACCCCGATATTATGGGAACAGAAAAACCCATGGAGTTGGCCTTCATTAACGCCATTTTGCGTTCCGAGATCTTTCCCCCTCACGACCCCTGGCTCTCAGGGTATTCCATTTCATATTATTACTTTGGCTACGTAATGGTAGCCATGCTAGCCAAACTCACAGCAACTACGGGAGGCGTAGCCTTCAATTTGGCGGTTTCTTTAGTCTTCGCTTTGGCCGCTTTAGACATTTATGGCCTTGTTTATAACTTGCTAACCTCCAATCAACGAGAAGAGCAGCCAAGTGCCTTTTTAGCCGCTTTACTGGGACCGTTCTTCACCCTCATTGTCAGCAACTGGGAGGGATTTTTACATTACATTCACTCGCGGGGAGTTTTTTGGAAGGCTGGGGCATCAGGGCAAATGACCTCCGGTTTCTGGAAATGGCTAGGCGTTTGGGATTTGGTCAGCCCTCCCACAGAGAACGAATTTGGGCATTGGTGGTGGTGGCGGGCTTCCCGCATCATCCAAGACGTTGACTTCACAGGATACGAGAAAGAAGTTATTAGCGAATTCCCCTTTTTCTCTTATTTGCTGGGAGATTTGCACCCCCACGTCCTTGCCATGCCCTTTGTCTTCCTCTGCCTTGCCCTAGCCTTTAACCTTTTCCGCAAGCAAGAGGGACAAGGATTCCGCTGGCTGGGATTGTTCCAATTGCGCCTCTCTCCGCTTGCCTTTGGCGTGAGCGCACTGGCCTTAGGAGGCATGAGCTTCCTCAATACCTGGGACTTTCCCATTTACGTATCAGTGCTGGCTGGAGCCTACGCCTTACAAAACCTCCTCAACGCAGATGCAGAGCAAATTAACATAAAAACAATGCTAGGCGACTTCCTCTCTCTGGGCATCGCCCTCGGCATAACCGGAATTGCGCTCTATTTACCGTTTTATTTGGGATTTGCCTCCCAGGCGGGCGGCTTCATTCCCAACGTCATCTACGTCACCCGCGGAGCGCACTTATGGATTATATTTGGGCCATTCTTCATCCCCATTTTCTGGTATTTATTTTGGCTATGGAAAAAACACGGAAACGCCAGCCGATTGCGAACAGGCCTCTCTTGGAGCTTAGGCATTATAGGAGCGTTATTCAGCCTAATGCTGCTCGTCTTGCTCATTATAGCCATACTCCCCCCCTTACCCGGCAAAGGCTACCTAAGAGAAATCTTCCTAACTTCTCTGGCTGCCCCCAACTTTGGAGACTTAATACTAGAAGGCTTCGTGCGGCGCGGCATGTGGATGGGAGCATGGTTCACTCTAATGCTCTTAATAGCCCTAGTAATAGGCCTGCTGTGGAAACATAAAAACCACCTGCTTGAAGAAACCCAAAAATTAGCCCCATCACATGCTTTTGTTCTATTACTAACCTTGTGGGGCGCGTTGCTAGTGCTTGGCCCAGAATTCATCTTCCTCAGAGATCTATTCGGATACCGCATCAACACCATCTTCAAATTTTATTACCAGGCCTGGCTGCTATGGAGCATAGTCGCCGCCTACGGAAGCGTGATATTAATCCGCAAACTACGTGATATCCCCGTAGCAATCTTTATCGGTGTCTTGTTAATTGTCTTGGGGATGGCGTTAGTTTACCCTGTAAAAGGCCTCTGGAAGAAAACCAATGGTTTTTCACCCTTTGAGGGGAGAACATTAGACGGAGCGGCATATTTCGAGCGTACTTCCCCAGACGATGCGTCTGCCGCCCAATGGCTTAGCCAAGCTCCTTTCGGCGTGATCGCTGAAGCCACGGGCGGGAGCTACACTTCCTCGGCGCGAATGGCAACTTACAGCGGCTTGCCCACAGTCCTAGGCTGGGATTTCCACGAAATTCAGTGGCGCGGCAATGGTGACCAAGTAACCCCGCGCCAAAACGACCTTGCCACCCTATACTGCTCTCGTGATTGGAACACAACACAAGAAATCATTCAGCGATACAATATTCACTACATTGTGGTTGGTCAGCTAGAATACAATACCTATCAGCCGGGAGAAAGCAACTGCACAAATGGCCTTCGAGAAGCAAAATTCGATCAAAACCTTGTCGTTGTCGCCCGCTTCGGACAAACCGTAATCTACAGTACCAAATAAGATATAATGAGACACTATGGCAAACAAAAAACAAATCACCTTTGAAAACTTTTCGTACCTGATAATTTTCGGTTTAGCCCTCTTAGTGCGCCTGCTAATGTTGGGAAAAGCCCCTCTGGGCGAATTCGAGGCAACATGGGCTTATCAGGCCTGGGAACTAGCGCAAGGGCAAACATCTCACGTGGGGCTTCAGGCCAGTTATTTGACGCTAACCGAAGGACTGTTCTCTTTGTTTACGAGCAGTAATGCCTTGGCTCGCTTTTGGCCTGCTGTCATTGGAAGCTTTATAGTTTGCTTTCCTTTTTTCTTCCGCGCCAAATTGGGGCAAAAAGCGGCCTTGGTAATGGCCTTGGGATTAGCCCTTGACCCAGGGTTAGTAGCCGTATCCCGTTTAGCTGGCGGGCCAATATTGGCCTTGGTGTTTTCTCTGTTAGCTATGGGGTTTTATTACCTCAAAAAGCCAGTTTGGGCGATGATTTTCGGAGGGTTGGCGCTTTTCGCGGGGCCAGCGTTGTGGATGGGTGCATTGGGACTGGCACTCACCTTTGGAGTGAGCCATTTGGCAGGGGCCTTTGAATGGAGCACCCACATTCGGGCATGGTTTTCCACCTCGCCCTCTGGCTCCGCAGGGAAACGGTCATTCCCTTGGGGATTCGCTCTCGCTCTGGGAGTGGTGACCATGCAGGGGACGTTATTTCTCCAACATTACCAAGGGTTAAGCGCATGGTTAGACGCATTGCCAGCTTACGCGGCGGGCTGGGTGCATCCATCTGGCGTCCATGCTGTAAGGTTATTGGCGGCTCTTTTGGTGTACCAGCCATTGGCATTGATATTTGGCCTGATAGCCGCCGGGCGTGCTTGGGTGACTGGTGAAAAAACGGCGCGTTTTTTGAGTATTTGGTTCGTGTCGGCGCTGGCATTAGGACTGCTTTATCCAGGACGGCAGGTTTATGATTTAATTTGGGCGTTAGTTCCGCTGTGGGCGTTAGCCGCCATGGAACTTATTCGAGGTTTGGAAACCGTGAAAAGTTTCTTGGTAACCCGTATCCATGCTGCTTCTATCTTCGTCTTATTTGCTCTCACCTGGTTAAGTTTCGTGACGCTGGTAACGACAGGCGTAGGAGATGATAAATGGTGGCTGCGATGGGTGGTTATGGGGGCTACGCTCTTGTTAATAGGGCTGGCAACATCCATTGTTCATGCGGGATGGTCTTGGCCGGTTGCTAAAAAAGGATTAGTGGTTGGAGTTTGCGCCGCCTTTGGAACTTATCTTTTGGCGGCCATGGTCGGCGCGGCTTATTTACGCCCCGCTAACCCCCAAGAGTTATGGCATCCCGGCTCTGGCGGAGTGCAAATGGAACTGCTGCAAGAGAGTTTAGGCGAATTTGGCTTGCTAACCACTGGACGGCAAGACAACTTAGATTTTATTATCATTGGAGATAGCGAGGTCTTGCGCTGGGGATTGCGGCAATACCCCAACTCGCATTTTCGTGAAGCTATGCCTGCGCAGACGCGCCCCGCTTTTGTTTTGTCCCCGCTGACTGAAATTGCTCAACCGTGGACGACATCATATAATGGTCAAGATTTTGTTTTAGAAACTTCTTCAGCATGGGCAGGTAATATTGATTTTAATTGGATGAAGTGGTTAGCTTTTCGTGACGCGCCCTTAGATCAAGAAAAAGTCGTTTTGTGGGTGAGGCATGACGCATTCCCTGGAGTTGAAACAAGCGACACGCCTCCCGCCAGTTCTGAAGAGGGCGTAATTGAAGAGTAACAACGGTATTTTCTCAATATTTTTTGGGGCAAACTTTCGAAACCTTTGAGACTGCGGAAATCTGTCCCCCATTTTTAACCTCGCATAAAACGGAGAATATACAAAATATGGGCGTTCCAGATTGTATAGCCATTGATGGGCCAGCAGCTTCGGGCAAATCTACTATTGCTAACAAATTAGCCGAAAAAATAGGGTATTTATATTTTGATACCGGTATAATGTACCGAGCCGTGACCTGGATGGCATTGCGGCATGAAATTCCTTTCGAGGATGAAACCGGCGTATCAACTCTGGCAAAAAATGTTCCCATTGACGTTAAGCCGCCTTCGGTGGAAGACGGGCGAGATTATGATATTTTTGTAGAAGGGGAAGATATTACCTGGAAGATTCGGCTCCCGGAGGTGGATCACAACGTTTCGGTCGTATCCGTGTATCCCGGCGTGCGGGCCGCACTAACAGCGCAACAGCGCCGGATTGGTCTTCAAGGCCAAGTCGTAATGGTGGGGCGCGACATTGGAACGGTGGTCTTGCCCGAAGCGGAATTAAAAATCTACTTGGATGCCTCGCCAGAAGAACGCGCCCACAGGCGTCATCAGGAGCGGCTGGAACGCGGCGAAAAAGCTAATTTCGAAGAAATTTTGGAAAACGTGCGCCGCCGAGACAAAATTGATTCCACCCGCGAGGTGGCTCCTCTTAAAGCGGCGGAAGACGCGGTAATTATTAATACCGACAATTTGACCATTGAAGACGTGCTAGCTGAAGTCGAAAAGCTAATTGATCAATTCAAGCGAGGAAAATAAATGAGTTCTAGTTACAACATCCCATTCATCAATAAAATTTACCGCATAATATTGCGGGCTTTCTTTCGGATACTGTTTCGTCTCCTTGGGCCAGTACGAATTACCGGCAAAGAGAATATTCCCAAAGAAGCACCATATGTGATTGCCATGAACCATGTGTCCATTTTAGAAGTTCCTTTCATTGCCGCGTTTTGGCCTATTGCCCCTGAGATCATTGGAGCGGCTGACGTTTGGAACAGACGAGGCCAAGCCATATTCGCCCGTATGTATCATGGACTCCCTGTTCACCGGGGAGAATACGACCGCCGGGCACTCGCAATAGTGATAGATATTTTACAAGCCAGAAAAGTCCTGTTAATCTCGCCAGAAGGAACCCGCTCCCATACCCCAGGGTTACAGCGTGCTAAATCGGGAATAGCGTACATTATAGATAAAACCCAAGTCCCAATTATCCCCGTTGGAATTGTTGGCACCACAGAAGATTATGTAAAGAAAGGTCTTAGCGGCAAGCGTCCAGTTTTAGAAATGCACATTGGGAAAGCTATCCAATTGCCACCCATTGAAGGGCGCGGCGAGGAGCGCCGTAAGGCGCGTCAACGAAATGCCGATAGAGTAATGGCTCATATTGCGGCCGTGCTTCCCCCAGAATACCGAGGCGTATACGCGAATTTTGAAGAATTACTCTAACCACAGGTGAACAAATACTCAAAACCTCAGATGTTTCAGCTCCCAAAAGCAGCCAAAACCTTTTGGGAACACTCAAAGGTTGTTGGAAAGTTCTGTCCCCACCCTGCCTTAGCGCAGCATACTCGAAGAGTGCCCCCAAATGCGACAAAAACGGTCGAATTTAGGGGAGGAGAGCGACATCTCCCCAAATTCCTGCCTTTGGCATTTGGGGAGGGCTAAGGTTTAACCAACAACTTTTTAGCACACCAAATTTTTTAATATTAAGTCCTTTATGAGAGGTACGTGCTATAATCTTTACTGATAAATTCATAAAAAACATGGTTCTTCAGGAAATAGCAAAATTGCACTTAACAAAGTAACCTAACTATGTGTGGCATGGCAGCCTCCCCAGCTATCTGGGAAATTGCCGCACCTCCTGCCAACGGCACGCACAGCGAAAACGGAGGTTCGCAACGACATCTACCCCGCTCATTGCCATTCACACCTTACTACCAATGAAGCTAATATTATCCCTTTTCACACAACATGCTTTCTTAATCTGGCCTACTAATTGGTTAGGGGTGGGGTTTTTCTTGGCTGGCATAGGAAGCATCTTCGCAGTTAATTGGTACTGGCGCAGTTATCAACGTGAAATATCCGACAATAGAAAATTTGTGCTGGGGGCTTTAGTAATATTAACGCCTCTTTTTGCTCTAATATTTGGCATCCGCCTGCCGCTTTGGGGAGGGTTGCCTCTGCCCGATGTAGCAGTAGGAACCGCAGGCAAAACCCTGATGCTCTTTGCCGCTTTACCAGCATTGTTGGGAGCATGGCTTTTCGGACCTTTGCATGCCTCAATATTAGGTATGCTAGCAGGCATCTCTCTGGCCTATTTCGATACTCATTCACCTTTTACAATCCTTGAATTCTCATGGTTAGCCATTTTGTTCTCTGTAGCGGTTTCTCAAAATTACCGAACATGGTTATACCGTGCCTTGCGCCGACCGTTTTTAGCTTCCCTGCTGCTAAGCAGTCTCTATCCATTACTCTTTGTGCTAGACGCTTTCTTTTGGGTCTCTGGGACAGTGGCCGAAAGGTTGGATTTCGCAATATCTAATTCGTATACAGCCACAATAGCAGTTGGAGGAAGCCTCATAATAGCAGGGCTTCTTGTTGAGCTTGTGGTCATTTTCTTTTCAGATTATAAAGCGTCCTCTCAGGAATTGCTTCCCGCCCCTGGCGAAACCAGCCTAAAAATTCGGTTTCTGAATTACATAGTCTGGTCAGCTTTAAGCGTGGTTGTTCTCTTAATAGTAGTTAATTGGTTTGTCGCCGGAAGATCGGCCAAAGAGAGCATCCAATCTCAAATGGCTAGCGTTGCCCAAACTACTACCGAAGCGGTTCCACATTTCTTGAACACCGGTCAGAGTTTAGTCAAACAATTCGCAGGGAATTTAGCAAACAGCATAGATTCCCCTGATGATTTAAAAAGTATGCTAGAGCAAGATTTTCGCGTTGTTCCCTTCTTTTCGCAATTATACGTCTTAGACGCTGGCATGATGCAGATCGCCAGTTACCCTGAAAACGCCTACTTGGAGGAAATAACCTCACCAGAAGAACAAGCGGGGTTAGACTTCGCCTTGGCGGGCATTCCCGTCCAAGTTTACGCAGTGCAGTCCTTAGACGAAAAAACGCCGGCGGAAATCTCTTTCTTGGGGACTATTTTCAATGCTGAAGGAACTCCTCAAGGCATCTTAATTGGGCGAATAAACCTGATTGAAAATCCCTTTACCCAAACAATCGTTAATACCCTCCAAAGAATGGATGAGTTAAACGGAATGGGATTTTTGATTGATGGAGAAGGCCAGCTTTTGTACGCTTCTGATGTTGATAACATATTGGGCGGACTACCAAGCTACGACCCCGAACACCCAGAATCATTCTATGAAAGCTCAATGGCAGATGGCACTCGCCAGCTTGTGTACACTAAATCGACCCTTGGCGGTCAATGGACGGTGATGTTAACCGTTCCCGCAAGCCAAGCCCAAGAATTGGCCTTAGACCTCGCAACACCCATGTCGGGAGTGATCATTTTGCTGGGAATAGTGGTTACCGGCGGCTTGTACATCGGCCTAAATTCAGTTGCCAAGGCACTACATTCCCTAATTGAAGAAACCAACCTCATCACTAAAGGGCAACTTGATCATTCGTTAGAAATTGACAAGCGAGTTGATGAAGTGGGACGGCTGAGGCATTCTTTTGAAAAAATGCGCCAGTCGCTAAAAGCACGTATTCGAGAAATGAATCGTCTCTTAAAAATTAGTCGTGGCGTAGCGTCTTCTTTAGAAATAGGGGCCGCGGTTCGCCCTATTTTAGAGTCAGGCTTAGATACAGGCGCTCGTTCGGTACGAATTGTTTTGGCGTCTGATGTAATCCTTGATGAATCGCACGACAGCTCAAAGATTACTTATTTTGGCATTGGGCCCGAGACAGAGAAATTTAGCGACTTAGACCACAAAATACTCGCTTTCGCAAAGGACAATCCCTACGCGCGGTTGCAAAACCCCTCACGTGCATCCCAGCTAGGACTTGACGAGTACGCCTCTCTTCCCGGCGCAATTTTGGCCGTGGCACTACGTGATGAGCGACAATATTACGGAGTTTTGTGGTTAGCTTTTGATACTTCTCACTCAATTACAGATGAGGAAATGCGCTTTGTGGCTACCCTGGCTGGACAGGCTACCCTAGCCACTACCAATGCCCAACTTTTCATGCGAGCCAA
>QMOK01000117.1 GCA_003648195.1 Chloroflexota bacterium
AAGGCAGTGAAAGCGAGGAAGGTTGCCAGGGCGGCGAGGGCAACCCAGCCATTTGTGACGCGGTGCAGTAGGTTAGAGGTTCGTTTAAGCATTGGGGTGTTGGGGTGTTGGTAAATTGGTATATTAGTAAATTGGGAGGTTGGTGGATTGGTATTTGGGGATTGGGGATTGGTATATTGGGGGTTGGTGGAATTACATCACCTGTTTCTCAATATACCAATTTCCCAGTCTATCAATTTTCTAGCCTGTCAAAGTTTATTTTTTCTCCTCATCGGGGTTTTTGCCAGAAGAACGCATATTAACCAATTTCTTGAGAATTTCGAACCAGAATGGGGCGCCTTGGGCGGCGGCAGCTCCACTAAGCACAAATCCGATAATTTTTTCTACCCAGAAATTAGCGCCTTTGGGCATCCCTTGCGGATAGGTGTCCGCGGCTACAATACAGTTAATTTGCCATTCTTCAGGGTCACTTTTTACTATGGCACAAGCCTCGGCGTCAAGTTTTTTCCAGCCGGCGGGGAGAGTGAATTCTTCAAGTTTGTCATCTATCAACATGATGGAATCTTGCAGCGTTTCTTCGCCTTCTGGTAAACTTCCAAGCGATTGAGCCTCGGCCACTACCGCAGAGCGGGCAGTTGGTTCTTGCCACAAAGTGCGCACAATTGCCACCGAGTCAATGTTCAAGAATATTGCTAATCCTATACCAATAAGAAAGGCGAACAATTGCGCCCGCCGTTTGTATGCTCCCCCCAACCGGCTCATAGCGTCATTGAACCAAGTTTCAATGCTGGCACGGTATTTCGCGAGTTGGAATTCTCCTTGCTTTATGTACCCTTGGGCATCCACAAGCAAACTATCGAGTGTGTTTATTATCTCTGGGCTATTAACGACAAATTTAGCCGCTCCATCAGTTAGCAAATCGTATTCTGATTTCTTCAGAAGTTCATCAACGAATTCTCCAATCATCTCATCGCTAAAAAGCTCATCGAAGAAATTGCTGAGAATGGATTCAAACCCTGTGTATCTCTCTATGAGTTTCTTCTCAATCTTGTTGGCCTCTGCAATCAGCAAATCAATTAGAACCTGTTTATTATTTTCTGATATATTCGCCTTAGCCACACGAGCCAATTCAGATAATATGTCTCCAATAACTTTTTCTTTCACTTCTTCAGATTCAAGTTCCGCGAGCTTTTCGCTCCAAACCGTGAGCACGGATTCCTCTGTGCCGGCCGTAACTAGCACATCTAAGAGCGCTAAACCAAAAGTTCTGTCAGGAATATAGGAGGGAAGACGCCTACCATATTTCGAGAGAGATTTGACCAATGGGTGAGCATATAACGCCTTAGCAAGAGAGCTTGCGTCATCATCCGCGTCAGATTTTTCTAAAAGATCGCGGATTGCTTTCTCAAGGTCTTTGCCCCGCCATTTCAATGCTCCCGCAAGCCATTCCAACAACGCGCTTACACCCATAGAAAGCATAAGCCAAACAAACACTACGCCAATAGCAATTTCAAGATACACGCTGATAGACATTGCACACCTCCTAGTGTGGTTTAGATCGTTCCCGAAAAAAATTAAAGAGCGATATTGCTTTATGCTAATCCATTGTAGCAAAGAAATGAAATGCTTGTCAATCAGTAATATTTAAGAAATCAGTAAATCACAGTTTTGTATCATTTCGAGGCGTTTTTTGCCAATAGAGAAACATGCTCTTTAATAAGCAATCTCCTGGCATAGGTTGGAGATCGCTTCGCTTCGTTCGCAATGACATAAAAAAGCAGAAATCCGTGATCTACTAAAATTGGCAGATTGGTAAATTAGTCAGGGATACGGCCAATTTACCAATCTCCAATATATCCATCTATCCGCCCAATACCGCAAGTTGTTCACTAATTGTGCGCGCCATTTCGCGATAATCTTCCAACTTGTCGCGTTCTTTCTGAACAACCGCCTCGGGAGCTTTTTGAGCGAATGGGCCAGAAAGCAATCCGTCCAGGCGTTGTATTTGCCCTTCTGTTTCGGCGAGTTCTTTCGTGAGACGGGCGCGTTCCTCTGCGGGGTCAACCAATCCAGCTAGGGGGAGGTAAATCTCCACCGGGCCAGCCACGAGGGCTATATGGCCTTCGGGCTTGTCAGCCAGCACTTCGTGGATGGTGATTTCTGCCGCATCAAGATGCGCTAGAGCAGCCAATATTTCCTTTTGCCCACGGAGGAGTTCTCCATACTCCGCCGAGACGAACGCAGCCGGAATGCGATGCCCGGGATGAACGCTTTTCTCCGCCCGCAGGTTGCGGATAATGCGGATGATTTCCTGGACGAGGGCGAAATCATTCACCTTGGACGTTTCCCACTCTTCTTTCGGGCGTGCTTCAGGCCATGGAGCGATAATCAACATATCCGGCCAATCCTCTGCCATCCCCGCGTAAGGAGAATCTTGGAGCGCGGTTCTGAGATGCTGCCACAACTCCTCGGTGACAAAGGGCGTAAAGGGGTGCAGCAAACGCAAACACGTATCCAACACGCGCACAAGAGTCTCAGTAGTGTAATATGCCTCATCTCCGCCCTTAGAAATTTGCTGTTTGGAAATTTCCAAGTACCAGTCGGCAAATTCGCTCCAGAAGAAGTCGTAAATCTGGCGGCCAGCCTCACCATATTGATGGTTGCTGAACAAGCGTTCCACGGTGCGGGTCAGGTTTTGCAAACGCGCCCAAATCCAGGAATCGGCCAAAGTCCAGTTGGGTTGATTTTGGGGAGCAGGTAGCGTATTTTTTAGCTTACTAATCACATATCGGCTAGCATTCCAAACCTTATTGGCGAAGTTGCGGTTAGCTCCTACTTTTTCTACGCTGAGATTCATATCTTTGCCAGGAGTTGACCCTACCAATAAGGTAAAACGCAGGGCATCGGTGCCTAATTCATCCATGACCACCAAAGGATCGATCACATTGCCAAAGGATTTAGACATTTTCTTGCCGTTTTTATCGCGCACTAGACCGTGCAGGTAAATCTCGCTGAAAGGAACCTCGCCAGTGAACTCTAGGCCCATCATAATCATGCGTGCCACCCAGAAGAAAAGTATGTCATATCCAGTTTCCATCATGGAAGTAGGGTAAAAGTAATTTAGGTCGGGCGTTTTCTGCGGCCAGCCCAGAGTGGAGAATGGCCATAAACTGGAAGAGAACCAGGTATCTAGGACGTCTGGGTCTTGACGCAGGTTTTTGCTCTGACAATAAACGCACTCAGTAGGGTCCTCGCGGGAGGCGAAATTTTTGCCACAATCATCGCAGTACCAAACTGGGATGCGATGCCCCCACCACAGTTGGCGACTGATGCACCAATCGTAGATATTTTCCATCCAGTTATAATACACTTTTTCAAAGTGGTCGGGGATGATTTTTATGCGCCCATCTTTAACCGCGGCTAAAGCCTTTTCGGCCAAGGGTTTAGTTTTTACGAACCATTGGGTAGAAATCATCGGCTCGATAATTTCTCCGCCCCGTTGCGCGCGGGGGACTTGGTGAAGGTAAGGTTCTTCTTTGATTACCAAGCCTGCTTTTCGCATGTCTTCCCAAAGATTCTTCCGAGCTTCAAAACGGTCTTGCCCTTCGTAAGGCCCGCCTTCTTCAGTCACTTTGGCGGCTTTATCCAACATAGAGATCATCTCTAGGTTGTGACGCAGGCCAATTTCATAATCGTTGGGGTCATGGGCTGGGGTAATCTTCAAAGCTCCGGTGCCAAACTCGCGAGTGACGTACTCATCGCCTATGACGGGTATCTCGCGCCCCAGGACTGGCACTAACGCTTTTCGCCCTATGTACTGGCGATAACGCTCATCTTCTGGGTGAACGGCAACCGCTGTGTCGCCGAGGATGGTTTCGGGGCGAGTGGTCGCCACGGGGATGAATTCTCCCTCGCCATCTGCAAGCATATATTTAAAATAGTAAAGGGTACCTTGTTCTTCGGCGTGTTCCACTTCAATATCCGAGACGGCGGTTTGTAAAGATGGCGACCAGTTGATGAGTCTGGGGCCACGGTAAATGAGACCTTTTTCCCAGAGATGCACGAACGCTTCTCTTACAGAGTGTTGCAGGTCTTCATCCAGGGTAAAACGTTCCCTGCTCCAATCGCAGGATGCTCCCAGCCGGCGAATTTGGGTGGTGATGTGGTCACCATATTCTCTTTTCCAGGCCCAGGTGCGCTCAAGAAAGGCCTCACGCCCCATCTCTTCACGAGTGGTACCTTCTTTTCGTAAAGTTTGCTCCACCCTAAGTTGGGTGGCGATGCCAGCATGGTCAACGCCTGGTAACCACAGGGCAGGTACGCCTTTCATGCGTTGGTAGCGGATCATGAGGTCTTCCATACTGACGAACAAGGCATGCCCTAAGTGCAGCTTGCCAGTCACATTGGGTGGCGGGATAGAGATCACATACGGTTTGGCGTCTGGATCATGCCCCGGTTCATTGGGATCGTTGGTTGGTTTGAAATAGCCACTTTCTTCCCACATTTTGTAGATGCGGTCTTCAGTGGTTTGAAAGTCGTAGGCTTTCGGTAGTTCGTGTGTAGTCATAGTTTCTCCGTTGGTGCGCTGCGTGGTATTGGTAGGTTGGTAAAATTGGTAAATTGGTGATAATGGTAGATTGGTGGTTGGGGATATTTGCTCATTACTCTTCACCTATGAGCGGCAAAATTAATTCCCAAGTGCGTCCACTGTCATCTGTTTTTACAAGAGCGGCTGTATCATTTTTTACAGCCACAGCCCAGCCAGTTTGAGCGTCCACAAAGCTAAATTGCCCATCCCAGTTAACGGTTTTAATCTTAACCCAGCTCAAACCGCCATCTGTAGTCATGTAAATGTCTCGGCCTGTGGCCCACCCTGTTTGGTAATTTATAAAGTCAAGTTTATTCACGGGGGAGGGAAGTTTGGTGTGCTGCCAACTTTGGCCGCGGTCACCGGTGACATAAATATAAGTTAGGTCCTGAGATTCACTATCTCCAAAGGTATGACAATTGACAATGATAGCGGCAGTTTGGGCAGAGGTAAAATGCGGGCTTTCGGTGCGGCATGCGCTGGGGTCGTTCTTCCAATCCAACTCTGGGGGAGCGGGGAGAAAATGGCTTTCCCAATTTCGCCCGCCGTCTATGGTTTCTTCCCAAAAAGCGCCAAACATCACGCCCATATTATCTTTGCTCACCCATCCGGTTTTCTCATCCACAAAAACAAGTCCCGTGTTGCCTAAACTTTGGAGTCCAGGTTTATAAGGGTCAACGAGTCGTTGCCAGGTTTGCCCGCCATCACCCGTCCCGAAGAGCAGGCTGTAATCGTGGTGCATGCCTCCGCCAATGTGAATGAGCAACCAACCATGCTCGTTATTGGAGAATGTGAAACCTTCGGGGAGGAAGGAATCTTCTTGTCCTGTGAGGGAAAGTTCTTGGCTGGCTTGCCAAGACGCGCCGCCGTCTGCCGTTTTCCACACGCGGGGAGCTGGAGGGATAACGCTCCATTTTTCATAAGCATAAATCACCCAGGCGTTCTCGGCATCCGCGAAGTAGCCCCAAGCTATCTTTTTAGGCTCTCCTTGTTGGGGAGGGGTTTCGGGCGGAGTGAGATCGAACCAGGTTTGGCCTCCATCTTTGGTACGGAGGATGTGATCATCGCTGCCTATTTGGTGACCTATGCCCCACCCGGTGCTTTGGTTGATCATGGAAATTTGGGTGAGGATAAACTCGTCCCCGGGCGTTAGTGGCAACATTCGCAGGTCTGAAACCGTGTCGGTTGGGGGCGGGGGTGGTTCTGTAGCTTCTAGCGTGGGTGCAGTTGTAGGGGTATGAACGAGGGTGTTGGTTGCTGCTGGCGCGGACGGTGGGGAAGGCTCTCCCGTTGGGGGAAGAGGACTCTCCGCTGAAAGGGCATCAGAATCGCTGGGGTAGTTGCACCCGCTTAAAAATAAGGTCAAAACGCTTACAAATAGTATCACGCGCCTCATTCTTCCTCCTCTTGCACAAATAAAAAAACCCTCTCGTCCAGTAGAGGACGAAAAGGGTTAGCTTTCCGCGGTACCACCTCTTTTTGTCACGCGGTCGTTCCCGCATGCACTCTCTCCCTGACTTACCAAATTGATTGGTGTATCAGGTTTTCGCTATAACGGGCTTACCCGTGTCGGTCTACTCTTCGTTGGTTTTCACGTTTGAATTTCTTCGACATTTTCTCTGGGCGACTTTCGGTGGGGCTTGCTGGGGGTGACTTTCAGCCAATGGTCATCCCTTCTCTGGCAACTTACAGGCCACTTACTCCTCCCAAATAGGTTTATTCAATTGAGTACATTATACACATTTTGGTTATACAGTCAATAAAAAGGTGCTGGGGAAGTCTCTTTTTTGGAGTCGTGTATTTTTGTTGTAACGCTGAACCTTAAAATTTCTTGACTTTCAACCCTATAATATGCTATTCTGTGTGGTAGTTAATGTTCATTGGGTTATGAGACGGGTATTGGATTTTTAAACTTTGACCCAAGCAAATAAAATTAAATTATCTAAGTAGAATTTGGCGCGGATTTTCATCTCTGTGGGAATCCACAATTATTCCTTTTGCTCGGTGTACGAGAAATTTATTGGCAGGAGGAAATATAAAGTGAGGTCTTTCCATTATGATCCATCGAGAGCGAGTTGCAGACGATGTGTATGTTTTCCAAAGTAAGGTGTATGCCGATGTAAACGCCGGGGCGGTAATTGGCCCAGAGTGGGCTGTGGTGATTGATACACTTCCTTATCCCGAAGAGACCTTGGCTATCCGCGAATTTATTGAGGAGGAGTTAAAACGCCCAATACAGTATGTAATTATCACCCACTACCACGCCGACCATAGCTGGGGAACGTGTTTTTTTCCTGACGCGTTGGTAATTGCTCATAGTTTATGCCGCGATTTTTTGCAAGAGCGGGGAGTGCCAGACCTTAAGGAAATTCAGCTGCAGGATACTGTTTTTAACGACACTCAAATTGTATTGCCTCATTTTACATTAAATTCTGGCGAAATAACTCTAAAAGTAGGCTCAAAAACTTTAAGGCTCATTGAGCTTCCGGGGCATAGCCCTGATGGGATAGGGGTATATATTGAAGAAGATGAGGTTCTCTTTGCGGGAGACCTTTGGATGTCAATCCCCCATATTGTTGACGGAGACCCGGTGATAATGCGTCAATCGCTTCGCAGGCTTCATGATCTAACTCTGGAAAACGTTGTTCAAGGCCACGGGGATGTTATTTTGTGCGGCGAGGTAACCAAAGGAATTGCAGACAGAATAGCGTATCTTGATTTGATAGATGAAATTGTAGCAGAATCTGTGGAAGACGAATTCCCTGGCGAATATTTAAAGGAACATACCGTGGAGGTTTGCGGTAAGAGCCGCATTTTATTGGGCGTAGCCGCCGAAGAGGTTCATCAACAGAATTTACAGCATTTGTACTGGGAAAAATTCGGTGAAGCACCTCGAGAGTTTGATTCAAGTACGTATCGTTAGAAATTTTGAGGATCTGTTATTTGACAAAGAAACTCGCTTCCCAGAAGAAGCGAGTTTTTTGCGCTTGGGTATTAACTTTTCTCTTGGTTCTTCTTTTTTCGCCAACCTACAGCCCGCTCTGTGCCATTTAGCAGACGTTTTATGTTCGGGCGCAAGGCCCAAAGGATAAGCATTTCGGCAAAGACGCCAAAGAAAATATATTCCCAAGGCGCGCCCAACCATATCGCTCGGTAAGCAAAGATAAGAGAAGCAAAAAAGGGAACGCTCATAGTTGTTACCGAAGCATATCCGATACCGTAAAAAGTCAATATGCCCAAGGGTAGAATAATAAGTATGTTCGGCCACCAAAGCCCTACGGCTCCTCCTAAAGCTGGTGTACCACCTGCCCCTCCACCGATGTTGAGTTTTCCATCTTCATCACGTTTTATGAGGTAAATTGAGTAATTATGTCCAATGACGGCAAATACAGGCACTAAAACGTGGAGCCAAACATTCTCAGGAAAAACGCCTTTAGCTATCCAAACCGTGCAAGCTGCTTTAAAAATGTCTAATAGTGTCGTACCATACCCAACTAGAGTGCCTGCCGCGCGCATGGCGTTTGTCCCTCCTGTGCGGCCACTTTCTATTTTTCGAATATCTTTTCCGGTAGCTAATTTCACTAAAACAAGACCCATAGGAATGGAGCCTATCAAATAGGCTAAAAGAAAAACACCTAATATTTTTATAATTTGCATACTGTATTTTCCTCCTTTGGAAAAAATGCCGATTTCTTGTTACAACACGTTTTTTGAATAAGTGTTACTATAACTCACAGGGAACATCACTTACCATCTAACCACCGCCTAAAGCAAAAGCGACACCCCAAGCAATCGCAAGCACAAGAATGGGGCCTAGTATTGTCTGAAAAAGGGTTTTAGGCTCAGGATCAAGTAAGTTCTCACTGAGTTCAACTATAGCATAGGTAAGACCTAAAAGAGCAATTCCAAAAGTGATTGATTTGATAGGCCAATAATGAAGGCCGGCAGCCAACTCCCCGACCAAGAAGAAAA
>QMOK01000118.1 GCA_003648195.1 Chloroflexota bacterium
ATCTAAAACCTCAGAGGTTTTAGACTCCCAAAGTTTCCAACAACTTTTCAGCGTACTTTCCCCGAGGAGTACTCAAAGATTATTGGAAAGTTCTGCCCCCACCCTACCTCCCCCAAATGCGACAAAAAACGGTCGAATTCAGGGGAGGAGAGCGACCTCCCCCCAAATTCCTACTTTTGGCATTTGCCCTTTACAGGATGCTACGCTAGGGAGACTGAGGGGGGCGAGTATTTAACCAACAATTTTTTAACACACCCTTCCCCGCCTAAAATTTGACAGTCAGCGGGGAGCGTGTTATCATCAGCCCCACTAATTTAATAGCCTCTAACGGCACTCTTATCCAGAGAGGTGGAGGGACCGGCCCTACGAAACCTCGGCAACCTATCAGCGTTTTTACGTTGACGACGGTGCTAATTCCGGCAGACAATTATTCTGGAAGATGAGAGGGCGTGGTAATTGTTATGCCCTTTCGTGTAGTTGGAAGGGCTTTTTCGTTTAAGACATTTACCATGTCAAGGAGATATTTTTATGAACACAACTTTTACAAAATCGTCTAGCTTAATGTTCACCTCGGAATCTGTAACCGAGGGACACCCCGATAAAATATGTGACCAAATCAGTGATGCCGTGCTAGACGCCTGCCTAGAGCAAGACCCTTACTCACGGGTAGCTTGCGAGGTAGCGACAAAAACAGGTTACGTGATGCTGCTAGGCGAAATCACAACCAAGGCGCAAATCAACTACAATGACTTAGCGCGGAACGTTATTGTAGGCATTGGGTACAACCGAGCCAAATACGGTTTCGATGGTCACACCTGCGGAGTACTTGTTGCCATTGCCCAGCAATCTGGTGATATTGCTATGGGCGTTGATGAAGCGTTAGAGGCCAAAGAAGGGGCAATGACCGAGGAAGAAGAAATTGAGGCTATTGGAGCTGGCGACCAGGGAATGATGTTTGGCTATGCCTGCAACGAGACCCCCACGTTAATGCCCATGCCTATATACTTGGCTCATAAACTCACCCGCCGTTTGAGCGAAGTGCGTAAAAACGGAACCCTGCCCTGGCTGCGTCCAGACGGAAAAAGCCAAGTCACAGTGGAATATCAATATGGTCGGCCAGTTCGAATTGATACCGTACTCATCAGCACCCAGCACGCACCAAAAATTTCCCAAGAAGAAATCCGGAAATCGCTCATTGAATATGTGATTATGCCCATTCTGCCAGAAGAAATGGTAGACGCCGATTTAAAAATCTACACCAATCCCACGGGGCGCTTTGTGGTTGGCGGCCCGCAAGGTGATGCTGGCCTGACGGGACGAAAAATAATTGTCGACACCTACGGGGGGATGGGACGGCACGGTGGCGGCGCGTTTAGCGGAAAAGACGCCACAAAAGTGGATCGCTCTGGCGCTTACGCGGCCCGTTGGGCAGCCAAGAACGTGGTCGCCGCTGGGTTAGCCGATCGCTGCGAAATTCAGGTCGCCTACGCTATTGGCGTAGCCCACCCTCTGAGCGTGAACGTGGAAACATTCGGTACGGGGAAAATCCCAGACGAGAAAATCAGTCAATTGATAAACGAATACTTTGACCTCCGGCCTGGCGCCATCATCCGAGACCTTAAACTCCGGCGCCCTATCTTTCAGCAACTAGCCGCCTACGGCCACTTTGGCCGAGACGATTTAAATTTGACTTGGGAACAAACCGATAAAGCCGCCGCCTTAAAAGAAGCCGCAGGCCTCTAACAATTTGAAGAAATAAAGCAAAGGATTCAAAGGAGACAAAAGAAGTCGCGTACACTGCATGACTTTTTGTCTCCTTTGACACAAACTCATGGCTAAAAGACATCCCCAACCCTGGCAACGTATCCGAACAGAAGCAGGCTCCGACTTAAAAATATTCCAAGTCAGGTTCAACTGGCTTCAAAACCCACGCAATTCAACCCTAGTAAAAGCCACCCAACTTGAAGCACCCGACTGGGTCAACGTAGTTGCTCTTACTCCAGAGAAAAAAGTTATCATCGTGCGGCAATATCGCTTTGGCACAGAGAGCGTAACCGCAGAAATCCCAGCCGGCACCGTAGAGAAAGGTGAATCCTCCCAAACAACTGCCGCACGCGAACTAAAAGAAGAAACCGGCTACACATCATCAAATTGGGAATACCTTGGATACACAGAGCCTAATCCTGCCTTCTTAAACAACAAATGCCATCTCTGGTTGGCAAAAGATGTCAAAAAAACACATCCCGTAGAACTAGACGCCGGAGAAGATGTCTTTATGGAATTAATGACCCTTGAAGAATTGCGTCAGGAAATAGACGAGGGCAGATTGCGTCATTCCCTTGCCTTGGTGGCACTTTCGCGGGTGTTTGGAAAAATTTGGTAGTTGGGTGGTTAAGGGCTGAAATAACCCAATAAGTGTTGAGCGTGTTCTTCTACAGCCGGATCGCTGGCAAAAGTAACGGCCTGATTAAGGTGATAAAAGGCGCGTGAGTTTTCTTCTTGATAAAGATACACCATCCCCAAATGTAAATGAGAGACAGCATAGCGGGGATCTACGTCTAAGGCTCGCAAGAACAACCTTTCCGCGTTGAACTCGTCCTCCATATCGAACAAAATTAGGCCCATCACATCCCACGAGGCGGGGGATTCGCCATCCAGCAACATTGCTTGTCGAGCGGCCAACAGCCCAACCTCGCGAACCTGATAATGATATTTAACGCAGAACCTCGCCAAAAGGCGATAATATTCCGCGTCTTGAGGAGCTAAAGCGATTGCTTTCCGGTACATCTCTTCCGCTTCTGGCAACTTGCTCAACGCCGCTAATGTTCGTGCCTGCTCAATGTAGGCTTCTGGCAACTCTGGCTTTAATTCCCCTGCTGCCTCAAAGTACGGTAAAGCGTCTTCGTACTTTCCTTGTCGTTGCCAATAAATTCCTAAAAACATATTCGCCGAAGTTGAGTTTGGAGCTAAAGTCAGCGCGTTTTGCAACGCTGCCAAAGCCTCCCCGCCCTCTACTTCTACGTGCTGCAACGCCTCTCCCAAATAAGCCCAAGCCTCCGCGTAATCTTCACGCAGAGAGACGGCTTGCCGAAAAGCATGTTCTGCTAAGTTCCATTCGTTTAAAGATGCTAATGTCTGCCCGGCTACAATTTGGAAATACGCTTGTTCTGCATCGGCGGGAATTTCTGCCAAGGTTTCTACCAGCGTTTGGGCGGCGGGATATGCCGGGGCAGACGCCTTAAGATGCGGCATTGCCTTAACCGTATCGTGCGCCGCCAGCAACAATCCCAGTTGATAGTGAATTTCAGTTTCGTCAGCGTTTTGGCCCAGAGCAAGCGCGTTTTGCCAGTCAGTTATGGTGGCGGGGATGTTGCCTTTTTGCGCGTGAAGAGTGGCCAAACGCCGCAGGGCAACAGACGAACCACTAATTCCAGTCCAGGTTTCCTCTGCTAGGGCGTCTTCGCCGAGGGTTTGGTAAACATCTCCCAAGGCCAGTTGCCCCTCCTGAGACAGGGTATCCCTCTCTGCAGCCTGTTCAAAAGCAAACTGGGCTAATTGGTAATCTTCGGCGCGGAAGGCGAAGTTTCCCGCGCTTTCCCAAAGATCTTTCCGCCAGGGAAGGCGTTCCGCCGCATCTGCTAAATTTTCTGCTGCGGCTTGAAAATCTTCCTCGGCCAACGCAGTTTGCGCGTCTCGAAAGTTCTGGCTTACGTGGTAAGAATAAGGCGCGAATTTCAGCAACATTCCTATCGCTAAAACGGCTGTCAATCGTAAAAGTATTTTTTCCCAATTTTCCATGCCCGCATTATATCTCAAAACCACTTATTTTTAGAATATTGGTCTTTCAGAAGAACTTAATGTTATATTTGGTATTGTTATTCATAAAGAAATACTAAAAAAAATTTTCTAAGTACAGTATAATAGTTAATGTTATTTCAACTCCCTGGTCACTAAAAGAATAATTTTCTAATAAATGCTACAAGCATTTTACGCTCTTACCAAATAGCGAAAGCTAAAGGAGGAATCTGTCGTGAAAATAGTAGTATGTGTGAAACAAGTCCCTGATACGGCGGCCACGATGACCGTTGAAGAAGGAAAGATTAGTTGGGGAGACGCCCAATTAATCATCAATCCCTGGGACGAATATGCCGTTGAAGCCGCGCTGAATATAGCGGCTACCCATGGAGCGGAGGTGATTGTCCTTAGTATGGGCAAAGAGGATGAAACCGAAGCCATTAAACACGCTCTGGCCATGGGAGCAAATGACGCAGTTTTGGTCACCGATCCCGTGCTAGAAAACCTGGATAACGTAGCTACCGCCAGGATTTTAGCCAAGGCTATTCAAAAAATTGGCGAAGTAGATTTGGCTATCTTTGGCCAACAATCGGTAGATACTGTTACCGGTCTGCTGCCCGCGCAAGTAGCTCGTGTGCTAGGGTGGCCTGCGCTGCCTCTTGTCTCCCAATTTGACGCCATCAGCCCAGATGAGGGAACGTTGCGAGTGAAACGCGCCCTAGAAGAAGGCAAACAAATAGTAGATGGAAAATTCCCCGCCGTGGTTAGCGTAACAAAAGACTACGGCGAACCGCGCTACCCATCATTTATGGGAATTCGCAAAGCATCTCGCGCCAAATATCCCATTTGGGGACTAGCAGACCTAGAAATGGATGCACCCAAAACTGTGGTCTTTTGGAGTGATGTCAGTGCCCCCCCCACGCGCGAAATTGTTAGCGAAATTATCGCTGGGGAAACGCCTGAAGAGAAGGCGCAAAATTTAGTCAAGAAAATTATGGAAGAGAAGGTGCTGTGATGAATAAGAACATTCTCGTTTTTATTGACCATTTTAAAGGTGAAGCCCAAGCAGCCTCTTGGGAAGCAATAGCGGTCGGCAAAACGCTGGTCGAAGGAGAGGGCAAAGTATCCGCCCTGGTTTTGGGCCACGGAGTAGCCAGTTTGGCAAACACAGCCTTCCAATATGGTGCCGATGAGGTCCTTTTGGCCGAATCCCCAACTTTGGAAGATTATCGTCCCGAACCATGGGCAGATGTTATTGCCCAAGTGGCCCGCGAACACGCTCCAGACGTCATGATTTTCCCCACCACAACCCGCGCTAAAGAATTGGCTGGCATGGCCGCTGTAGATTTAGAAACCGGCGTGCTGGTAGATGTGGTGAATTTAATCGTGGAAAATGGAACACTAATTGCCACCCGTCCCATTTACGCGGGGAAGTTACTCTCAACTGTCAAGTGTGAAGCCACTCCTCAAATTGTCACCCTGCGAGGGAGAGCTTTCGCAAGCCCCGAACCCGATGCTGCCCTTAGCGGAACCCCCACTCCGGTCGGCGTGGAACTCGCCCCCGATGGCATTGCTACTTCGGTGGTAGACTACGCCAAGGCAGAAAGCGGCATCAGCCTCAAAGACGCGAACGTAATTGTCTCTGGCGGGCGTGGAGTCTCTAATAACGCGTCTCTCTCACCCCCCGCGGATATAAGCGAAGATGAGCAAGAAATTTGGAAGGCCGAGCAAGGTTTCAAGCTTATCAACGAACTAGCTGCCGTGCTAGGAGCCGCGGTGGGCGCAAGCCGCGCCGCCGTGGATGCCAACTACATCCCCTACGAGCACCAAGTAGGTCAAACGGGCAAAGTAGTATCGCCTAATGTGTACATAGCCTGCGGCATTTCTGGAGCTATTCAGCACCTGGCCGGCATGAGAACCAGCAAAGTTATAGTCGCCATTAACAAAGACGCTGACGCTCCCATTTTTAAGCTGGCTCGCTTCGGTGTGGTAGGTGACTTGTTCGATATTCTGCCCCCGCTAATAGAAAGTTTCAAAGAAAGTTTGGGCTAATTCTATAACTACTCAGCTTATCTGTAACATGTCACTCCTCTAAAGAATGATATGTGCGAGATATGTTTGGCTCTTGTGTAGTATTTGTGCAAAAGGGCAAGATAAATCTTGCGTTGCAGAACGTAGCGCGACATTTATATCGCCCTTGCACATTTTTTACAGATGAGCCAAGATGTTTTTTGTCCCAAAGCAGTCTCATTGATTGCCCTGGAAATTGCTTCAGCGGAAAAACGCCGCTTCGCAATGACACGGCTGAGTAGTTGGCTAATTTGTGATGCCTGTTTTTTGTCTCGCATTTTTCACAAGGCAAGCCATCCTTAAAATTACGGTAAACGCTCAACAGTGAAAGTAATAGAACGCGGATTTGCGAACACCCAAAAGGTGCGTACCATACGCAAAACATCCGCGTTCTATTTTTATCTGGGCGACCGCGAGGGTGTGCCCCTACTTTGACACCATTCCCCAATGAATAAAAGGAATTTAATATGCAAAAAACTCAACTAGAAACTCTAATTCGCACAAACAGAAGTTACCGCCGTTTCCACCAAAAAACAGCCATTGAAACCAAAACACTCCGCGAGTTAATTAACTTGGCTCGTTTGTCGGCTTCGGCTTCAAACCTCCAACCCCTCAAATATATCCTAGTAAATGAGCCAGACCGAAACGCGCAAGTATTTTCCACCCTTGGCTGGGCGGGATACCTCAAAGACTGGGCTGGTCCTCAAGAGGGAGAACGCCCAGCAGCGTACATCATCATTTTGCAAGACACGGAAATCTCTAAATCTAGTCAATACCCCAAATATGATACAGGAATAGCTATTCAAAGCATTTTGCTGGGAGCGCGTACCCGCGGCTTAGGCGGCTGCATGTTCGGCTCTGTTCAACGCCCTCAGTTGAGAGAAGCGTTTCACATCCCAGAACAATACGAAATTTTATTGGTTTTAGCTTTAGGAGAACCAAAAGAGCAAGTGCAAATTGACACCCTTGGCCAAGACAGAGACATCAAATATTGGCGTGACGAAGAAAGCGTTCATCATGTCCCCAAACGCTCGTTAGAAGAAATTATTCTTGAGTAAACCGTATAAAACTGCACTGCAGTTTAGGCCTCAGGGGAGGACTCGTTGTGCAACGCACAACTAACATAATGAGTAATGCGTAAGGTTATTTTTTACTCGTTACTCATTATTCTTTCAATCTCTTCTAGCAAAATTGGGCCTTCGCGCAAAATTTTCAATTTCTCTGACGCGCAATCCACTACTGTGGAAGATTCCCCCCCCGGCGCGCGCCCGCCATCTAAAATCAAGTCAATCCGCCCCCCTAATTGCTCCAGCACTCCTTGAGCGGTTTGGGGGGCTTTTCGCCCAGAGATGTTAGCGGATGTGGCCGCCAAAGGGCCGCTCGCCCGCAACAAGGTGAGAGCGCCTTCATGGGCGGGAACACGCACCCCCACGGTGGGGTAGGGCGAAAGTTGGGGCGGGAGCGTTGATTTAGCGGGGAGAACCAATGTCAAAGGGCCAGGCCAAAAGCTATCCATCAGGCGTTGTACAAAACGCTGGGGGGGAGGAGAAACTGCGCTCAAATGGGCGGCATCACCTAAAAGGATAGGAAGTGCCTTTTCGCGCGGTCGCTCTTTGACAGCGTAAATGCTCTCAATGGCTTGAGGGTTGAACACATCCCCGCCAACACCGTATACCGTGTCGGTTGGAAAAGCAACCAGTCCACCGCTTTTAAGGATTTCGAGCGCCTGCGGCAGAGCTTGGGCGTCTTGGATGGAAATGACTTTAGTTTTCATGTGCGTAGGGATGGGGAAAACTATTTTCTGCGTAAAAGAACTGCCCCCGCAACCGCAACAACCACGCCCACAACTGCGCCCAAAATTTGCTTCCAGCCAAAAACAGCCAAGTTACCGCCTACCCCTAATACATCTGCTAATAAGGATAGGATTAAAAGAATTATTCCTCCTACTATCAAGGCAATTCCAATTGTTTTTTTGCGTTCCATGCTTAACTCCTTTTTTGCGTAATTACTTCCAATTTCTTTCCCGTTTATTATATCAGGCTATCCAACAACGGCAGTTGAGATGCCTCTCGGTTACAAAGTGGCGGAGGCTCAAATCTATAACTTTGTACTATTTATCTTTTTAGGGAAAGGTTTAGCAAAGCACAACCACCCCAGAGAGCTTCCGCTGATTTCTCGATTTTCCTGATCTCGATATCCCTCAGTCAGTTAGCCTCTTTGCAGAGACCCCCTCAGCCCCGTCAGACAGATGTAATCTGGTTCATTTTCAAGACTTGTTTCAGCGTGAATATAGTAGAGACAATAAAGGCCAAAAAAACAACCGCCGCAATCCTTAAAAAGATCCATTCTAAACTCAAGTCTTCCGCTCCGTGATAAATATCGGTCAAGGGGTGCGCTAAAAAGTTGTTGGTTAAACCTTAGCCCCTCTCAATCCGCAATCGCACGTGAACATGGAATCAATTCCATGCCTGCTACAAAAAGCCTGCTCAAGCAGGCTAAGGCAGCTTCGCTTTGCGTGCCATTGGCAAGTTGACTTCTTTTGGCAGCTTTTGAATTGATTCAAAAGTGCTTTGGGTGTTCAAATGCAATTGCCCTACCCCAAAATATTGAAATGATACCATTTGGCGG
>QMOK01000119.1 GCA_003648195.1 Chloroflexota bacterium
GGCCAATTAGCATCCACCATTGTGTGAGCTTCAAAGTCATTGTTCGGTGTCTTTTCCCTCTTCCTGGATATTAATTTCTACGTTCTCTTCCATCTGAATTTTACCACGTAAAAACGCCCCTTCTTCTGTAGAAAAGGCGGCAGTGGTGACGTCTCCCCATATTCGCCCCGTGCTGCGAATCTCTACTTTTTGGGCGACTATGTTGCTGCGCACAGTTCCCGCTACAATAACCGTGTTCGCGTGGATGGTCTCGCTTTCAATGCGTCCGCCTTTATCAACTACTATTAAGCCTTCAACTTCAATTTTGCCTTCAAACGCTCCCTCTATTCGCACCCCGCCTCTGCCGCTTAGGTCTCCTTTCCATGAAATGCCCGCGCCTAAAACAGAGGTTACTCGTTGTGCCGAGGGGGATATTTCAATTTTGGGGGTTAATTCATCTTTTTTATTAAACATACTCGTTCCTTTTTGCTAAAGGGTTGAACACAAATAACTTAGCTCATATATAAATATTGTGCAAAGCGACATTTATGTCGCCCTTGCACATTTTTTTACAGATGAGCCATGATTGTTTTTTTGCAATTCTACTACAGATGGCCTAAAAATTGAAATGCAGGCCGTTGTTTTGATGTGATTGGGATTTTGGCCTCAGGCTATACTTTAGCCAAAAAACGCCAGGGAATGCTTTTCCATGGCTCGGGAACTGTATTTAACCCTACCCTTGCGGCAACGCTCACACGCTCGGCGGGGATTTCTGTTCCCCGTTCCACAAAGATTGAGGCGTTTGGAGCGCAGGCATCTTGCCCGTTTTGCTGTCCATTAATCCCTAGCGCCTGACAGAGTTTGGCGGGGCCATTTGTCCATTCTGCGCGTGGACGCTCACTCCGGCGAACAGCTATAATTCCTTGGCCTTCGTCCGGGATGATAGCTCGGATGAGCACTGCGCCCGGAAAACCATCCCTCTCGGTGACAAAATTAAGAAGCCAGTGCATACCGTACACAAAATAAATGTAGCTATAACCGGGCAGGCCGTACATGATCTCGGTGCGCTTTGTGCGCCCCGCTCTACAGTGGCAGCCAAGATCTTCTTCGCCTCTGTAGGCTTCAGTTTCAATAATTACGCCCGATAATCTGCGTCCATTTTCAAGGCGAACTAGACGTGCTCCTAATAGATTGCGGGCTACTTTTAACGTGTCTTGGGCAAAAAATGCTCGCGTTAGCTGTGTTCCATTTTTCATGTGTGATATTATACAACATCTCTAGCCTATCAATACCTTTACCATCATAAAGTTTCCAGGTTTTCCATATAGCTGCCCGACAGTTTTAATTTGAACACAGATTGACACTGATTTTCACGGATTCTTTTTGATACTCAGGGAGAAGCCAGTATTCGGTATATTACCCAACTTTACTTGGAACACAATCAAAGTACAATTAGAGAAATTAAAATTGATGGGCAAGCCATTGAGTTTGAATCTCTTAAACCAAAGGCAGCATTAATTGGACGCGAAAAAATTGAGGCGCTCGCCCCGAATCAGGTTCATACTATATTAGTCGAATTAGAAAAAAGAAGACCTTAGACCCAAAACCCTTAGAGTCTTCTGAGGAGCAGCATGAAAAAGAAAATAGAAGAAATATTGGCATTAATGACCCTTGAAGAAAAAATTACCCTCCTTGCCGGCGCCGATCAGTGGCACTCCCATGCCATAAAGCGATTGAACATCCCCGCCCTAAAAGTAAGTGACGGTCCCAATGGCGTGCGCGGAGAAGGCCGCGACACCAACGAAATCACCTCAGCCAGTTTTCCGGTTGGCACGGCTATGGGAGCAACCTGGAATCCTGAACTAATTGAACAGGTTGGCAAAGCCTTGGCGCAAGAAACCAAAGCCAAGGGAGCGCACGTATTATTAGGCCCAACAGTGAACATCCATCGAGCGCCACTAGCAGGACGAAACTTTGAGTGCTTTTCTGAAGATCCTTACCTTACAGCGCGAATGGCTGTTGCTTACATCAAAGGTTTGCAAAAGGAAGGCGTTGGCGCGTGCGTGAAACATTTTGTCTGCAACGACCAAGAATATGAGCGCTTTTCTATTAGCGCTGAAGTTACAGAAAGAGCCTTACGAGAAATTTATTTGCCGCCATTTCTGGCGGCAGTGAAGAAAGCAGAATCTTGGACGCTCATGTCTGCCTATAACCGCATCAATGGCACCTATGCCAGCGAAAATGACACCCTTTTACTAGACATCTTAAAAGATGAATGGGAATTTGATGGCCTAGTGATTTCAGACTGGTATGGCACTTACAGTGACAATGTGCCTGGCAGCGGTCTTGATTTGGAAATGCCCGGCCCCGCCCGCTGGATGGGCGAAAAAATCTTAGAAGCAGTCCGCAGTGGCCGCCTAGACGAGGAAAAAATCAACGACAAAATTCGCCGGCTGCTGCGCACACTGCTGCGAACCGGCGCCTTTGACCAACCTGAAATACCAACCGAAAAAGCCATTAACCGCCCTGAGCATCGTCAACTAATCCGCGAAGTTGGCACAGAAGCAATTGTGTTGTTGAAGAACAAAGACAATCTCTTGCCAATTGAACCTGAAAAACCCCAAACAATAGCTCTCATTGGAGTCAACGCCAAAAAGATTTCATTCCAAGGTGGAGGCAGCTCTCAAGTAAACCCGCATTACGTCATTTCCCCGCTAGAAGCTATTTCAAACCATGCAGGAGATAAAATTAAAGTTAATTACGCTTTGGGATGCCCAGTTTACAGAACTATCCCGCCCATAGAGCGGAATTGGCTTATAGATGAAGATGGTACGCCGGGGCAATTGAACGTCCGTTATTATGGCAACCCTCACTTAGAAGGAGAACCTGTCCACCAGGTGACCACGGGAAGCTCTCAGTTATCTTGGTTCGGAGAAAAAGCACCGCACTTTGACCCTGGTCACTTCTCCATGCGAATGAACGGCGCTTTTCAAGTGCCCGAATCGGGAAGTTACACCTTTGAATTAGGCAGCGTGGGGCAAAGCAGGTTTTTCATTGATGAAGACTGTGTCGTGGATCTTTGGGAAAAAGAGCCAAGTGGTGAGGAAGAAGGCGTTAAAGAATCTCAAGCTGTGGATTTGGAAAGTGGCAAGACCTATTCACTACGGGTGGAATTCTCCTCCCGGCCCGGTCCCCGCTGGCGCGGTGTGCAAGTAGGTTGCTTACCCCCCTTACCTGTGGATCCCATTACCGAAGCGGTTGACCTGGCAAAAAGCGCGGATGTTGCCATTGTAGTGGCCGGCCTGACGCCTGAGTGGGAGGGAGAGGGTCACGACCGCGTTAGCATGGATCTGCCCCGTGAGCAGAATCAACTCATTGAGCGTGTTGCCGAGGCCAACCCCAACACGGTTGTTGTCCTCAACTCTGGTTCCCCCTTGCACATGCCTTGGGTAAATGAGGTTAAGGCCATTGTTCAAATGTGGTACTTAGGCCAAGAGAGTGGCAGCGCGCTGGCAGATATACTCCTTGGCAAGGCGAATCCATCCGGCAGGCTGCCCACCACATTCCCCAAGCGCATCCAAGACAATCCCGCCTATATCAATTTCCCCGGCGAAAACGGCAAAGTTTATTACGGAGAAGGAATATTTGTCGGCTACCGTTACTACGACAAAAAAGAAATTAAGCCCCTGTTTCCCTTTGGTCACGGTCTCTCTTACACCACGTTTGAATATGAAAATCTACAAATAAATGCGGACGAGGCTATCCCCGGCAGTTTTGCCAAAGTTGAGGTAGATGTGACCAACACCGGGCCAAGGATTGGTAGTGAGGTTGTTCAACTCTACTTACGGGATGTCGAATCAAGTTTGGTTCGCCCCCCAAAAGAGTTGAAAGCTTTTGCCAAGGTAAAACTTGAGCCTGGGGAGACAAAAACAATCCCCCTGTCTTTAGAAGAAAGCGATTTAGCTTTCTATGATAATGCCCAAAAAGCCTGGGTTGTCGAACCGGGTGAGTTTGAAGTACTGGTTGGGCGTTCTGCGGGCGATATTCGATTATCAGGAAAATTTACTAGGAAAGAAGAAAAATGACCATAAACCAACAGCTTTTAGAAATACATCAAAATTTTGAAAAGGGCTATCATTCACATATTGATTATGGAGAGTGGCGTGTAGCCACTCTGTGCTACATTGACGAACTAGCCCCAGAAAATATTGAGACAATAGAACGTCATAATGAGACCGATGAGGTGTTTGTTTTGTTGCAGGGCCACTGCATTTTATTTATTGGGGAAGGCGATAATGAAATCACGGCGATTCATCCCGCGGATATGGAACCTCAAAAGCTTTATAATGTCAAAAAAGGCGTTTACCACACCCACACCCTCAGCCGAGACGCTCTCTTGCTCATTATAGAAAACCGCGATACCAGCTTAGCGAACTCTGACAGTCTTCGCCTGAAAAATAAAGATAGGCAGCAACTTTTAGAGGCGGTCAAAACACTCTGGTAGAAGCTTTGGATTTTAAGTAGCTGCAATCAAAAAACTTTCCTATTTCTAGCCACATGACAGTTTAAAAATTAGCCTTGGTGATAGAACGCAGATCGCCGCAGGTGTGCGCGGATTTTAGTTATTTTTAAGTTTTTAATCCGCGTTTATCCGCTACATTCGCGAGGCCGTAGGCCCATCCGTGTTCTATTTTCTTGCTTTTGCCAAAGTGTCCTGTAGCTAGTCCTATTTCTAATCAGCCCCAGGAACACGGTTTCTCGAATGAACAATCTCTTAGCAATTTCCGTAACTATTTTGACAATGTTAAACTTATAATGTCACTGTGAGCGGAGCGCGGCAGTCTCTATGACCATGCGGGGATTGCTGAACCTCTTGCCAACGGCACGTACAGCGAAAACGAAGGTTCGCAATGACGTGTGGTTAATGAGAAAAAGCGTCCACTAATTTTTAGTTCAAAATGAACCATCCCCGTAATTCTACTAAATATTGGGTTGAAGGAAACAAAATGAAAACTAAATTCTATGCTGTATTAATTATATTGTTGATTTTGTCGATATCGGCTGTGACTCCAACAAATGGCCAAGAAGCCAAACGCAATGTTGTAATTACAACCTCTGCTGATGCTGGTGCTGGAAGTTTGCGAGCCGCATTACTGGATGCTCAACCTGGAGACCATATCACATTTGACCCTGAATTTTTCTCTCAAGACAATCCCACATCTATTTTTGTAGAAAGTCAATTACCTCCTTTAGATACAGGCGGTGTAATAATTGATGGCTCTGGCGCGGGCGTGATCATAGACGGTAGTCTACTCGGAAAAACAATGGAGCCGGGCTTTATTGATGATATTAGCCTGATAACCGATACCGGAGAGAATTTAATCACCAATGGAGATTTTCAAGAAGATCTCAGTCACTGGCTGATATGGCAGCAACAAGATTTGGATAATTTTCGCTGGAATGGTGAAGTGGGTGCTCAAAGTGAAGGGGCCATTGAACTAACTCCGAACCCCCACAGCGGCGATATTATGCTGGCTTATCAACCCCGAGATGTTGAAGTAAATCTGCACGGGATAGGGAATGAACCTTCTGGGACAAGTGATCATATCCCTATCAGTGGCGTTAAGCACCTCACGCTAAATTTTCAGTACACGCAAACACAACTCTCTGTGAATATTGAGTTTATGATGAATGACGGTACTGGCTCATCCGAACAAGGCTCAAAAGGTTATGATTTTACTAATTCATGGTCACAAGGGGAGTTTGAAATAGATGTCCCCTTAGGCGCGGAAGAATTTATCCTAACATTCAATATAGTTCCTAATTATCTGCCTGGCTTAACCATCATTTCAGACAATAACATCGTTCAGGGAATACAAATTATAAATTTTCCTGGAGATGCAATTTTCCTAGATGGCGCAAGCCGAAACCAAATTGGCGGCAGGCGGCAAAACATGAACGCGCCATGTGTTTTTCCGTGCAACCTGCTAAGCGGGAACGCCCAGAGCGGCATCTTTCTTCAAGGGGGCGGGCACAACACAATTCAAGGCAACTTTACTGGAACCGACATCAGCGGTGTAGCAGCCCAACCAAATGGAATCAACGGTGTACGAATCTTTTCCTCGTCTAACAATGTGATTGGAGGACAGGATGGCAAAGGCAATTTAATTAGTGCTAATTCTATGGGCATTGAGATTAACGAAGGCGCTTTTGGCAATCACATCATAGGAAACTTCGTAGGGGTAGACATATCTGGTGAAAAACCGTTGAGCAACCCACATGCCGGTATATCTCTCGCTTTTGATGCTCACGATAATGTCATCGAAAACAATGTCATATCCTCTGTTCAATTAGATCACCAGAGCTACAACAATCAGATACTCAACAATGCTATCGGAACAAATATCAGCCATACTATTGCAATTGGAAATGGCGAAGGTATTTTAATTTCCAATGGTGCTTATGATAATAAAATTGGGCCTGGAAATTATATTGTTTCCAACCACTTTGCGGGAATACTCGTTTCTGGCTCAGACACTTTAGGGAATCGCATTACCCAGAACGTAATCTATGATAATTTGGCGGGAGGCATCATTGTTAGTAACTCCTCAGATGATTGGATTTCCCCGCCTACGGATATTACTGCCACATCCCGTAAAATATATGGTTATGCACAACCTGGTATCGAATTAGAGATCTACACAGATGAAAGCAACCAGGGCAGGCGGTATTTAGGAACGGCGTTCACAGACGAAAACGGTTACTTTAGTGTGGTTATTCCAGCGGGAGAGGTATTGGATGAATATATTACTGTACTCGCATTTGATAAGGATGGAACTACTAGTCAATTCTCGCCAGGAACAGCCCCAGAAAAACTTATCTTCCAGACTTTGCCTGGATTCATTGGGCCAGAACAGGTTTCAAAAGACCCTAAAGTAATCAGAACAAATATTTTGCTGGCAGTTGTTTCGATTATTTTTTTGGGAGCAGGCACAACGTATTTCAACGAAACACTTGAAGTATATTCAAGCGAAATCAACGCCATGTATATTGCTCCAATTCGTAAGCGCATTGGACGTATTTCTCCATCCAAGAAAAAGAAATCCCTCCCGCGAAAATATGACCTCAAACGGGTGATGATTTCGTGGTTGCTCATTTTACTGATTGTGTCCGTTATTCAGTCTTTGTTAGATACCGATGTGTTTTTTACAAAAGAGCAGCTCTTTGTGATTGCAACATTGTTTTTGGGCGGCTTTGTTATTAGCGGTTTGCAGTCCTTTAGTGAGTGGCTAATGCGAAAATTGGATAAGAGGGTTACTCAGGTTGAACAAGCGGAAGTAGGTTGGGCGGGGGTGATTCTAGCAGCAATAAGTACTATTGCTTCCTTGATATTGCGCCTTCGACCGGGAATTGTGCTTGGCGCTGTAGATACTTTTTTCCTCAAACCAGACTGGGAAGATGATAACAAAGCTGGATATAGTGTTTTTATAATCAAATTTGCTATTTTGTCTATTACTTTTTTGGGATGGATAATCTCTTCAAGTGCAGCCAAATTATCGCCATCTTTAGGAGAATTGCTGATAACACTATTTTTAGTGGGTTTACAATACGCGTTTTTCGAATTACTCCCCCTTGACGTATTAGATGGCTTAACTTTGTATAAACACAACCGTTTTATATGGCTGCTTCTATTTGGCATTACTACTTTTGGGATGTTCCACCTTGTATTTAATCCTAATTCTTCTGACGTGCAAGATATTCTACAAAATGATATTTTTACACTGTTTTCGGGAATGGCTCTTTTGGGTACGTTAGCTATTCTTCTAAGATGGCGTATTTCTATTTACAAAGAAGAACCTTTCAAAATGACAAAAAAGGCTTGGGTTACTGTTCTGTTCATTGTTGGTTTCCTTTTGGCGGGAGTGCTGACACAATTTGGTATATTTGACAAACCAGAAACAGCAAGTACAAACCAACAGCAGCTTGCTGAAATCACCTTAATATCTCTCCCCGGAGAAACATCCTCAAAGTTAGAAGATTTCGTTTTGCTCTTGAAACTCCCGTCCGCGTAAGCGGTCACCGGCGCGGCGGTAGTAATAGCTAAACAGCAGAGGCAGTAAAGAAGCCAAAACTTAAAGTAAAAGCGAGGTGGTTTAGGCCACCTCGCTTTTTGTTTTAATGAAGAAAAGTGTACAGGCTATGTTGTAGAAAATTGAAAAACTTCTGTAAACAGCTAGCGAACTTTAAAAAACCTGACTTCAGATTCTACTTTGCGTTTCGTTAGACTATTCTCCCTTATTTTGAGCCGTTGAGTATTGGCACTACGCAAATGGATCGTTCAGATCGTTCGACAATTCGTTCGGACACGCTGCCAATCATCGTTAAGTCAAATCCGCTGCGACCTTTCGTAGTGACCATAATTAAATCGTAATTTCCTTCATCGCCGAGTTCCACAATGGTGTGCACTGGTTGCGAACCCTGCACAATGGTGTGGACTTCAATACC
>QMOK01000120.1 GCA_003648195.1 Chloroflexota bacterium
ACGAACTCAACGCATGATTTGATTTAACCACCAACTGTAGCAAACTTGACTTTGTACAAAATATCAGCGTGGCCCCACCTTAGCCTAACCGCCAAAACCTTGTCACAAACGCGGAGTTGCCAAACAGCCCCACCCGTGTGACCCCTCCAGAAGCCCGCAGCGGGCAGGGGAAGAGCAAAACGCACGAATTCGCAGGATTCTGTATCTGGCACACAAAAAAGCCCTGAAACTGTCTCAGGGCTTTTATTTTTCAAACTTTTCACCGGCGGACCTATTTATCTGTCACAAATCGCCTAAACGCTTACTCAATTGGCAGCCAGCATGTTTTTTCATCCAGCAATTGGACGCGCATCCATTTTTCGTCCGTGGCTAACAACAAATAAGGCGTGCCATTGAAGAGCGTGTCCCTGTACGGACCCTCTTTGGCCGAATAGCAATCCCGCGTACCATCCAAAGTGCGGTAACCTTCCACAGCCTCCCAGATTAGCAAATTCGCTATCCAGCCTGTTCGGTCTTCGACCTCAACCTTTACCCAGGTGTAGCCGTTGCTTTCCACGATCTCGTTGAGCGGATTAACGGCCACTCCGTTCGCCACGGCGGCAAGAATATAGCCCGCCGGTTCTTCCCGCATGTTGACTTTTTCAGCATGGGCAGACCAAATGACATAAACGGTTTCTGGCGTGGGGGTTGGCGATGGAGCTTGGGTAGGCGTTGGTGATGGGAGCGTGGTGGCCGTGGGCAAGAGAGTGGGGAGTGCGGTGGGCAATGGTGTTGACGTGGGTTCTGAGGCAAACGCGGAGCCGGTCGAGACGCTTACTACCACCACAGTCACAATAACTACCCCTATGAACACTCCAATAGCAAGCACCACAAACCACTTCGCCTCTTCAAGATATTGTCTTATTTTACTCAGATTTACCGTCATTTTATTGCACTCCTTGAGCTAACTAAAAAGTCCAAAACAGCTATTCTCCAACACAAAATACCAGCATTTTCGAGGATTTCAAAAACCGGATTGGTACAGTTGGTGTCGTTGCGAAAAACAAGCACCTCTGCTCCGAGAAACGCATCAATCTCGGTAGAGGACGTCCACGGCCCGTTGGGGATATACGTCCCGTAATCTATCATCACTCCCGCCACAATCCACGTGGAATTAATCCGCACGAGATCAACCACAGCATCAGCCATACGCATATTGATATGCGCGTCCATCACGCCTATCCGCCCATTGGCTACAGCATCGTCTATGCCGAGAACGCGGATTTTGCTCTCATAGTCTGGGCCAGCAGAAAGAGCCGTGGTTGGCAAGATGACCATGGTCAACAAACCGATAAGGATAATAGCTCTTTGCAGCATAATGTTTTGTTTATTCATCATTTTCATTCTTTAGAAACTCGAAATTGCCGCGCCGAATGTTCCGATAAGCAAGATCAAGAAAAAGGGGCCGAAATAGAACGCGACAACCGCTAGGGTGAGTTTTTTGTCGAGTGTGCTGATGCCATCGTGAACGCGCTGCCGATATTCAGAGGCGAGGGTGTTGGAAATTTCTCGCATACGTTTGGCCGGGGACGCGCCCGAACGGGCGACCATATCGAGTTGCACGGCAAAGCCCCGCAAGGCAGGCAGCCCCATCCCGCTCAAGACCTCTTTCAACATTCCTTCTTGGCTGCCCCTAGAAGTCAGCGGCCTGCCCTTGCTGGCCGCCTGATCCACGGCAATATCCAAAATGCGGGAAAGCGGGCCGGGGAGCTGCGCCGCCCGCGTGACAGCGTCCTCTACCGAACTGCCCGCGCTCAACTCAGCCGCGATGAGGGCGGCGGTCTCGGGCAAGGTGCGTTCGGCCAATTTCTTGACGCCTTCTCCCACTGTTTTCACGCGCAAAAAGGGATATACCACCATGACCAACGGCAAAAGTTTCGTAATGGGTACAGCAGAAAACGAGGCCAACACAAAGCCCAACGCGCCCAGCATGAGAGCCACGAAAACAACCTGCGACAAAGACCAGTTCAGCAGCTTGCCGTCCAGATGCGCCCACGTTAGATACGTTTGCCAAGATGCCAAGAACGGAAGTTTGGATAATACCGCTTCGCCAAGACGCTGCCCAAGACCGCGCCGTCCCCGGTCGCTAATCACAAAATCATCGAGGCCGCTTCGCGCGCTAAAGCGCATGGTGATCACATCGTAAACGCCCAGCACAACGTAAATGACAAGAACAGCGATAACGCCCCAATAAGCGTAAGCCATCATTGCACGGCCTCCTCTACCATTCTGCGAATCACAACCCAGCCCACAATGCCCCATAGCACCGATAGCGCCATCGCTATCTTAATAGCAGGCGTAGCGAAGAGCTGCCCACCCGATGGATTCATGACCAAGAAACTGTCAATCACCACAGCCACCCCAATAATGATCTTCGCTAACCCCAAAGCACTCTTGGATTCTGAGTGAGCTTCGGCACGGACTTCTAAAATAAGCGCCAAATTATCAGCCGCGTCTTGGAACGCTTTCGCGTAACCGCTGCCGCCTGTTTGCGCCATGCGCCCAACCTCAAAGACCAGCAAACCCAGCGAGGTGCTAATATCGTTAGCCTCTTTCTGAAGCCGCGCCAAACCAGATTGCCCGTTAGACTGCATTTCATCCAAAAAGTAGTCCAACCAGGCTTTTAGCGGCTGTTCGGGCACAAGAGCCTGAGACGCTTTTTCGATAGACGCCGCAGGGTTAACTTCCGTTTGTAAAATGCCCGAAAGATTGCGCATAAAAGTAGGGATTTCTTTGTCTATCTCAACGCGCAATTTGCTCCAACGAGAACGAATGAAGTTTTGGGTCATCAAATAACCAGCTGCCAAACCAACCGGAACGGCTAAGACAATTGACGCGAACAAAGCCAACCCCGCTGAGAACAATGCGCCCAGCAGGCAGCTAGCCAGAATAACGGCAAACGTTTCGCGCCCGGTAACGTCAATAGACACCGACTGAAAAGCAGACCGAATCTGATACACCCCCGCGCCAATCTTGGCCTCCGCGTCAAGCTCCGCTCTGCCGCTGAAATCATGCAGGGCGTCCTTTTGTTGGCGATTACGCCAAAGAGAGGCAACCGCGTCAAGGGCTAGGTAAAGCGCAAGTCCCCATGTGGCCGCCAGAAGCCAGGGCATGTAGTCGAACGTAGATAAAAAATCCATCAAGAATCCTCCTGCATTATTTTCGTTAGGCATTGAACGCGGTCATAATTTTGGCCTGACTGATACCCATCCGCTACCCAAATATCCTCAAACGCCACCTGACCGTCTCTGAGCCGCTCGCGCACGCCCCACATGCCCAGCAGCTTCCGCTGGCCGCCAATCCAGCCCATTTGCAGCACGACATCTACCGCTGACGCAAAAAAGTTTCTCGCCGCTTCTAGCTCCACGCCGCGATCCATGAACATCATTAGCGATATGCGCTCGGCGGTTTCCTCTGGGCTGCGGGCATGGAAAGTACTCAACCCGGGGTGGCCGCTCATCTGGGCGCTAAAAAGGTCTAAAGCCGCGCCGCCAACGCGCACCTCGCCAACGATTAGCCAGCGCGGGCTGAGGCGCATACCATCGTTGACGCCATCGGTGATGCTGTAACCGGGAATGTCCGAACCCGGAGGAGCATCCCGCGCCTCAAGCGAAATTACGTGCGGGTGCTCAATCCAAATTTCCTCGGGGTCTTCAATTTTCAAAATTCTGGCATTCTTAGGGATGGCGTTCGCCAACGCCGAAAGCAGGGTAGTTTTTCCCGTGTACGTGCCGCCCGCTATCAACACGCGATACCCCTCGGCGACAATTTTTTGCAGTTTTTCGAGGATGTGTTGGGGAGCGACCTGCCAGGCTAAGAGCTGCTCAATTCGGACTGGTTTAGGCTCGAAGAGGCGGATGTTGAAAAGCGGAAACCCCGCCCCAGGCGCAACTGAGGGGTGGATAACCTTGATTCGTGCCCCGCCCATTCCCGCGCCGCGGGGGAGTTTGGCATCCACGCTGGGGATGGCGCGAGAAACCGCCTGCCCGGAATGCGCCAACAACGCCTCTACCGCCCGCCACACTTCAGCGGGTGAAGGCGCGTAATCGTAAACGCGGAAGTAAACGTCTTGCTTCGCCATCAGCCACACCCGCCCCTCAGCATCCACAGAAATTTCAGAAAGATCGTCCCGCACGGGGGGGAGCAATTCGTGAACGAAGCCTAACCCGCCCACTACGGCCACCGCCGCTTTGCTGATCTCGTCCACCATGGGGGCGGGAACCGCGAATGGGGATCGCGCGACCTCGTTGCGAACTACTTCGTCCGCCTTGCGTCCCAGCCATTCTCTGTCCCGAAGCTGGTCGAACGAATAATCATCCCCTTGAATAACTTGCACAACCTGAGAGATCAATTGTTGTTTTTGCTCTTGGGTAAGAGCGGTGTCGTTGAGCTGATTCCATTTAGCCATAGCGCGTTACCACCGAAACGTAATTCCCAAAAAGCTCTTTTCTTTTGCGTAGGTTTGGCCGTTTTTACTGCGCTGATAACCAAAGAGACTGTTCGCCAGGGGCGTGATTGCCGCTCTGTAATCGCTGTCTTGCTGAACGGGGAAGGCGCGTTTGTCTTGAATATCGAGCACTTGGGAAAAGTCGGGAATGCTGGCGGTCACCGGCGGAAAACTTGATGTCATGGCAGCCACGCGATCGTGCCAAATATCTGCGCTTAGGCCGTGCCCGCGCTGCAGCCCATTGAGGGCAACGCGGATGTTGGCGGGGTCGAAGCGATAGACGCCTTCGAGCTGTTCGGTGACGGTTTGGTACGCTACCGCGGTGCGATAAACGCCCTCCTGAGAAGCGCGGGCGACTAGCACCAAATGGTTGGCGGCGGCGATGGCGCTGGCCGCTAGCTGGGAAGGCGGCGCGTCAAAAATGATCACCTTGTAACCATCTTTCAGAGCCATATTTGCCAAGTTCGGGATACTGGCAGGGTGAGTGTCAGCGATGTCTTGGTAATCGCTCTCGCTGAACATGTCTGGAAAACCGGCGATGACATGCAGGTTTGAAGACGATCTTTGAATGACCGCGCGTAAACCTTCGGTAGTGGGATTGCTGTGCCAGCCGGTGAGGTTGGGACGTTTTTTTAGGCCGTTGATGATGAGCGGCACGTAGTCGGGAGTGCCTAAGCCAACTAGCAGCGTTCGGAATCCGCGTTCGGCGGATACATAGGCTAAATTACTGGCGATAGTTGTTTTTCCTACTCCGCCCGCCTGATTCCAAACAGCGATGATGAGCGGATTAGAGCTAGTGGGCGTTTCGTTTTGGGGATGGCTTTGCCCGTTTCCGCCGGGGATGGGGGCGGCAGCGCGTTGGCGGGGCGGCCCTAGTAAAGCTCGCAGGTTCGGGGCTTCAACAAAGGTATTCTTTACCGCCGGAATCTGCTCTAGCTTCGCGCGTATTTGAGCCAGCTTGTCCTGCGGTATATCGCCAGGCAGAAACACATAAATAGCGGCTGCCTTTATGTCGGGAATAGCGCCTAGCAAATGCCGGGGACTCTTGAAACTGGATGCGTCTAAGAGGGCGACATCGTATCCCTTGTCGGGTAATTTTCCCAAGAGGCCTTTTTCTGCGTAGACTATAGTCAGCAAATATCGGTCTTCATCGTTCAGCGCATTTTGCCATACGCTGACGCGCTTTAGAGGACCAACCAAAAGAACGCCAGTCAGACTATCAGAAATCACCATCTAATCGCCCTCCGGGGTTAGTTCTTCTTCTGGGGGTAGTTCGTCCTCTGGGTCTGGCGTGGGAGATGGCTGGGGTTGGACGGCCAGATCGGAGAGGCAAAGGCCAGAGGTGATGAAGCTCGCCCGTTCTGAGGGGTCCATAAACAAAGATAACTCCACTTTCGAGGAATGATCCAAGACGGATAGCAGTTCGATGACGTTGACCAAACGCGCATCGCTCGTCACTCCAAAGGCGGTGAAATCATAGGCGATAACTTGTTGAGCAACTGGCACGGCGAGGATGACTACACCCCTTTCTTCGCGCGGCTGCTGAACTCCGCCGCCACCGCCGCCAAACGCTCCCTCCGCTTCGGCGGGCGCGGCCTCTGGCTCGGTGGCTAGGAACGAGGGCGACACGTACAGCACCCGCAAACCCTCGGCCACTACTTTGGAATACACACAACTACTGGCGTTGATAACGGCGTTGACGCCTACGCGGTCTCCCGCCTTTAGCAGACCGGCCAGCCCCGCCGAATCCGTTACCTCAATGCCTATTGCCCGCTCATTGGAGGCCAGTTCTAGCCTTGTATCGCCCAGGTGGACGCGCAGAATAACGTCTTGGGCGCTGCGGGGAACTCCTAGCGTTTCACCTATTAATTCGCTTGCTTCGGTGATGGCTTCGGGGGGGATGGCGCTGCTTGGCAGCTCTACGCTCTGAATATCTTCAGCCGTGATTGTGTACCCAGCCGGTAAATCGTGAGCGGCCACGATCACCGCCTGTGTTTTTTCTTTTTGTGTTTGAGCTATGATCGCTACCGCTCCAAGAGCGATGAGCGCGAGTATGACGCGAATGATTTTTTTACTCATCTCTTAATCCTTTTGCACAGGTTGACCAAAACCATTTAGGCTCAAAGTGGCGATGACGCTATTGAGATCGTCAACGTGGTAGTCAATGAGCCGCTTCTTTTCATCAACCACCAAGACAACCGTGCGTTCGCCAGGCCCGAATAGTTTTTCTAAAATAGCGGCGGCTTGAGAGGTAGTCACTTTCGTTGGGTTATTGTTTGGCATACTTTTATCTCCTTGATGCAGACGTTTACCACTCGTTTCCAGGCATAGTGAACGTGGTTTCCAAGAGGTATACTTTGACCCCAAAAATCTCTGTGGCGGTATCGTTATCTACCGCGTCTTGGGCGGCCTCAATCGTAATCACGTAAGTTCCCGGGTCTAGGGGGTCAACATGGAAAATCAGCGTTCCGATTGATTCGTTGATATTGACATCTCCAGTAATAGCTAGCGGATAACTGTCTAAGACAGCCGCACCCGGGTAAAAGATACTCAATTCATCCTCTATCCAGGTGATTGACGCGGCAGAGAGGGTCACGGACTCAAGAGATATATCCGTGAGGGGAGCGTTATCGGGACCCGCGCAAGAATTTGTCTTTTCGCCGCCGCTGACCGCGATCACAACGTCAAAACCCTCGCTTTCTGGGTCTTGTCCAATGGTGAGGGGGAATGGGGGGTTGACGCTGGATAAGGTGATGGTTGGCTCTTCGTATTCTGGAGTGCAGGGGCCGGGGGTCTTAGTGGGTTGAGGATTGTCGGCGTCTCTGCAACAAGTAAACGTGTTGCTTGCCCAGAATAGTTCGCACGCCGTCCCCGCCGATGGAGATGACGGTAAACGCTGGTCGTGTACCGCTACAGTATTTTGACATTTGGTTATATCGGGAGGAGCGGAACAGGGGTGAGTAGTCCATTTCCAATTGGGGTTTGTGCAAAACGGGAGGCCGCTTTGCCAGTCAAGGGCAACGTACCCCGGAGTATCAATCTCCTTGATGCTCCTTGTGTTGTAGCACTCCTTGCTGCAATCAGCCGCGCACCATTTATCACGCGCGGAGCAATCGGCAACCGCGCATCGGGCTGCAGGCCAGGCGGCAACAATAAACGCTATTCCAAGGGCGATGACAAAAATCTTGATCCAGGTACTTTTACGGTTAAGAAGCATGAATTTACGCATAGATTAACCCTCCAGGGGTAGGTCTTCTAAGGGCATCATAAGTGTCCAAGGTATCGCGAAGCCATTGGGCACATGCTCTTGATCTAACGCCAGGTTGCGAAACAGTAGCATTTCAGCCTGGTATGTATCTTCAAACAACTGTCCAACTTCGCAATGAAGAGGACTGACTCCTAGTGCACTCGGTGCGTGCGGCGAGCACTTTTCCCAGTCCACCGCGCCTCCGTAGGTCACAATATCAAACAACATAAATGTCAAACGTTCCCAGCAAGGGAATTGCATAGCCGCCATTTTTAGCAGTTCGTCCCTAGGAACACCATCGTGCAGTGCGGCTGTGCTGGTATATACGCCTGTTTTCACATCTTCAACACCGATGATAAGGGGAACACGGATTGGGCCAGAGTTCATCATCACATAGACGTCTAACGCATCTAATCGGTAATTACCTCTCCTGATGACGCGAAATCCGCCTGTGGAAAGGCCAACGTAACTATAATAGGGCATCCCGTGCTGTATAAAAAAAACTGAATTAGGATACGCGAGTTCTTGCGCTATTCGTTGTTGCGCCTCGGGCGATATAGCAACTACGGGGGGCGCGGG
>QMOK01000121.1 GCA_003648195.1 Chloroflexota bacterium
CCCCCCCGCCCCCCCGCCTCCCCCATCCCCCGCGAATGACCGAGGCTAACCAACTAGGTCTAACATCCAAGTTGGGCTGGTTGCTCAAACCCTTGGTGCGTTAGCGATAGAGGCAATCTTTGCCGTGGCGTTCTAAAATCGGGTACAATAATTAAGAAAATATCTATCCCCTTAGTGAATAGGCGGTGTAACCATGTCCGTTCATCAAATTGTAATTGATGTGCCAGAGAAGGTTCTTCTGGCTGAAAAGACTGACAAAAACGCATTTGCGCAAGAATTGCCTATTCTTGCAGCTGTCAAGTTATACGAGTTAAGGCGGCTTTCCTCTGGGCGTGCGGCGGAACTGGCAGGGATGTCAAGAGTGGAATTTCTGCTTGCCCTGAAGCGATACAAGGTTTTTCCCTTTGCCTCAGAACTTGATGACTTGGAAGCAATCCATGCCTAAAGCAATTACAAACACCTCGCCACTGCTATACCTATACCGTATTGGTGTAATCGAGTGGCTGCCAGAAATATTCGATGAAATTCTTACAGCCCCCGCTGTTGTTAAAGAATTGGCTGAAGGACAACGCCAAGGATACGATGTTCCCTGTCTATCCGATTATGAATGGCTACAAGTTATTCAACCACATTCTGTTCCGTCTGAATGGTTAGCCCTTGACTTAGGGCAAGGCGAATTAGAAACGATGGCATTAGCATTAGAGCATTCTTCTTGGACAGTAATTTTAGATGACGCTCTAGCACGCCGAATTGCACAAGCAGCGAGCTTAGAAGTATGGGGGACTTTGCGAATATTATTAGAAGCCAAGAAACAAAGCCTTATTCCAAGCATTGCGCCACTTGTAGAAAGGTTACAAAGCGCAGGAATGTGGATTTCCAATGATGTTGGTCAACGAGTATTAGCATTAGCTGGTGAATAATCTTAGAGCAGCCCCCTCGCCTCCCCCATCTCCCGTGAACGACTAAGGCTGACCAACTATGTTTAAATCCAAGTTGGTCAGCTATATTTTCAATCATCAATCAAGTAAAAATCTTGGAAGCAGCAAAATGATAAAGGTGAAATTTTCGCGCGGCAACTTGAATAATAGCCAACAACAAATAGTGACCGCCGGGTTTGTACGGCATACAAATGAGTGCACCGCGCCTGCATTCCAAAAGGAACGCATAAACTGGTTGGCATACGATGACGCCGAGGTGTTAGTTGGTGTTCTGACCGCCGATTTACTCTGGGATTGGCTCTACATAGACGAGCTTTGGATTGATGAGAGCTGCCGTGGCACAGGGCTTGGTAAAAAATTGATGGGTACAGCAGAGGATTATGCAATTTCTCACCGCCTAACGGGTCTCTGGCTGTGGACTCAGAGTTGGCAAGCCGCCAGCTTTTACGACCGGCTTGGTTATAAAGAGTTCACTCGATTTACTGATTTTCCAAAAGGCCATTATAGAATCGGCTTACGCAAACAAATATCGGTTACCAAAAAATAAATTGCACTCACAGCCAAGGAAATGCCTTGCTTTCAAGACCTCCTATGTGAGATATTCTTTGGCCTATTTGTGAACCACCCCAAGAAACCTGGTAATATTATCTACATAACTTACGCAACTCCTCCAAAATTAAATGCAGAGGGGCTTTTGTAACCGTTTGCCCCACATCTCCGTAAGCCCTAATCTATTATTTCAACTTTTTCTTGACGCCTTATTCACCTAGCTATACAATGAGACTACTATGACTGAGACAAAAGAAAATCTCCTACATAACCTAACCGCATTTGCCCAGCAACGCATAGTACCCCGGATCATATTCGCTTATCTAATGCTCGCCGCACTTGTCTTTGTGGCAGTGCCAATATTTGCCTATAATTGGATAAGCACTCCCTTTTTAGGCGAATTCATGGAACATTCCCAGGTCTTCGTTGATACAGGAATTACCAATTCCCCGCCCTGGGACCAAATCAACCTAGATACCTCCAAAAGGCATCAATTAATAAAGATAGACGACCAAAACATCTCAACTGTCTGGGAATTGCCATCGCTATTGCGGGAATATGAAATTGGCGACAAAGTAAAAATCACAACCCTAACCCCAGATGGCGCTAAACACCAGTTTGAAGTTAAGCTGCAAGCACTTCCCCGCCGCCTCATCCCCATATATCTCTATGCTCCCTATATGTTGGGGATACTATTTTTAGCGAGCGCGGTCTGGGTATATATTCAGCGGCGATCCTTTGAAGAAGGCCGTTCATTTGTCGTTTTCTCATCCTCAGTTGCCATTCTCACCGGCGCCCTCTTTGACGGTTACACAACTCATTACCTAACCTATTTATGGTATTTCGCGCTTATTATTATTGGCGCTGCAGCATTTAACATGTCGCTAGTTTTCCCGCAAAAAATAAAAAAACTAGAGAACTTTATTTACTTGCAGTGGGCCGGATACTTACCCGCCTGGGCTTTATTTATTTTCACACTTCACACTTTGCATAACACAGCCCATCCCTTTAGCTACTTCACCAGTTGGCACCTCGCCTATGCGTTCTCTGGGATTGCCATGCTTTTGTTTTTTGGCATGACCGTATACCGCTATTATTTTTCTACCTCTCCGCTTGTTCACCAACAATCCCGTTCTGTTTTATTGGGAGCTGTTTTCTCATTTAGCCCTATTATCATTTGGGTATTCGCCCAAGTTGCCTGGGGAACTACATTTACTCCACTTCTATTTCTCCCGTTCGGGATTTTCCCCATAGTTATCGGGTACGCTATTTTGCGCTACCGCACAGTACACAGAGACCGCATACTGCGACAAGGACTACTTTACACCTTACTTGTTGTACTAATTGGGGGAGGATATGCGGCAATAGTTGGCGGATTGAGCTTCATCTTAGGTGATACCCTTTCCCCAGCCAACCCATTCCTAATGGGAGGGTTAGTCCTGACCCTAGCGTTAGTGCTAAACCCACTGCGGCAACGGTTACGCAAACTACTAGAAGTCGCTTTCTTCCGAAGCGGACAAGCATATCAAGACTACATCCAAGCCTTCAGCCGAGACCTAGCCGAAGCCATCAAATTACAAGACATCGTTGCCCTGCTCCGAAAACACATTGAAGACAGCCTTTCTCCTCACCCCTTGCACATTTATGTATACGACCCAATTCGTGAAGACTACGGAGCCTGCGTGAATGAAGAAGGCAAAAACACCACCGACATCCGTTTCTTGGCTGGGGGAGCGCTAGCGCGAACACTTTCACAACAAAAAGTATATCTCTACATCCAAAATCCCGAACAATGCCCCGCCGCCTTGCAAGCCGATCAAGCTCGTTTAGCCTTAACTAGCGCGCAGCTATTTGTTCCCATTCGAGGGAGAAAAGAACTTGTCCTGGGCTGGTTAGCCCTTGGGACACGGCGTTCTGGAGAACCATATACCGAACAAGTAATAGACTTTCTAGAGAAATTAAGCGATCAAGCAGCCTTAGCCTTAGAGCGTGCCCAAGTTGTCGGAAACCTAGAACGGCGTGTTGCCGAGATGAATATTTTCGCTCGCATAGCCCAAGGCGTAAACATCACGCTCAACTTTGATGATGTCTTAGAATTGATTTATGCCCAAACTATACGCCTCATCTCCGCCCAAGATTTTTTCATCGCTTTATACGACGAAAGGCGTGATAGCTTTTCCTATGCCTTTTACCTTGAAGACGATATGCGCCTCCTGGCCCATGAAAACGTACCCATTGAACAAGAGACGCTAGCTCAACTTGTCGCTCGTCAAGGAGTAGCCATCGTCACCAACGACTACGAGCAAGAGTGCCACTCCCATGGCGTTTTCCCCGCCATAGAAGGCATTTACGCATGGATGGGAGTACCGCTCAATGTAGGCGACAAAACAATCGGCTCTCTAAACTTGGGAAGCCGCGATTTATCTATTGTATACACAGAATCCCAACGCGACTTACTTCAAGCCATTGCCGACCAAACTGCTGGAGCAATTACCAAAGCACGCCTTTTGCGAGAAACGCAACGCAGAGCACGCCAATTAAGCACATTGAACGATTTAGCGCGCAGCCTAACTTCAACGCTTGAGCTAAATCCATTGTTATTGCAAATTTTAGAAAGTGCTGCCGCAATCCTTGACGCGGAAGCCGGCACCCTGTTCCTGGTAGACGCAAATACCAGAGAATTGATTTTTGAAGTGGTCATTGGACCCGCGGCAGAAGAACTAATAGGCACTAGGCTGCCTCCGGGCACGGGGCACGTTGGGCAAGCCGCCGATACAGGCAAAGCGAGAATTGTTACCAACGTACACCTCACAGAAGATTGGGCCAAAGAATCTGACGAGGAGACCGGTTTCCAGACTCGCGACCTTTTAATTGCTCCTATGGAACTAAAGGGCGACATCATCGGCGTGATCGAGCTAATCAACAAGCACGATGGCACTGCTTTCAACCAGGGCGACCAGGAATTGCTAACCTCTTTTTCTAGCCAGGCCGCTATTGCTATTGAAAACGCTCGTCTCTATACTCAAACAGACCAAGCGTTGGCCGCGCGTGTAGAAGAACTCTCTACCATGCAAGAGATTGACCGAGAACTAAACGCTAGCCTTGAAATTGAACGCGCCATGCAAATCACATTGGAACAAGCTCTCAATCAGGTTGGCGCGGATGCTGGTTTCGCGGGAATTATTCGCGAAGAAAGTGTGCGGATTATGGCCCAACAAGGATATGATGGTGAATTAGAAAAGTATCGCTGGGAAGGCATCCCCTTTGAATTGCCGTCTCTTCAATCAGCTATACAAGCAGGGGTATTGCAACAAAACGTTATCCCCGAAGAAGGCGGTTTATTAACCGACTCCAAATGCTACCTTACTGTTCCCATTAAACGTGAAACTGATGTTATTGGCGTATTAATGCTAGAACGCAAACAAGATACACCCTGGTTAGAAGATAGCTTGGCTTTCCTTGCCCGCTTGAGCAACCATGCCGCAATTGCTATTGCCAATGCTCAACTTTATACCGAGGTTCAAGAAGCCAATCGCGCTAAGAGTGAATTTGTATCTTTTGTTTCTCATGAGCTAAAAACCCCCATGACTTCTATTCAAGGGTACTCAGACTTGTTGCTCAAAGGAGCAGTAGGCGATGTTAATGAGGCTCAAGAGAACTTTTTACAGACCATTCATGACAATGTTGACAATATGAGACGATTGGTTTCCGACCTCGCCGATGTCTCTCGAATCGAGAGCGGCCATTTGGACCTCAATTTTGTAGCAATAGACTTAGATGAGATGATTGATAATGTGACACGTTCCATTCAGTCACAAATTGAGGAAAAGAATCAGAAATTATTAATAGAAATCCCCGAAGACATCCCTCCCGTTTGGGGAGACAGAACTCGTTTGGTGCAGATATTAACGAACCTAATCAGCAACGCTCACAAATATACTTCTCGCGCAGGAAAGATTTTTGTGCGTGGAGAACGAGCAACAAATCGCTGGGATTCAGAAGGCGCAGATGAAGTTGTTCATGTATTTGTGCAAGATACAGGTATAGGAATCCCTGAAGAAGATCAGCCAAATATCTTTACTAAATTCTTCCGCACCGATGAAGCGAAATCTAGCGAAGCCCCCGGCACAGGGCTGGGACTCAGCATCACCCGTGACCTGGTGGAAATGCAAGGCGGCAAAATTTGGTTCGAGAGTATCCACAACCAAGGGACAACATTCCACTTTACCATCCCCATAGCAGAAACAGATTAGTGTTGTGTCAAGGATAGTATGACGTGTTCGTAGTAGGGCACGAGAGTGCCCGTTTCAGGTACAGGCGAACTCTCGTTCGCTACTACAAACCATCAATTCACACTTGACAAAGCATTAGTGACTTTACTGCAAATAACTTCAGCCTAGGAACGCGGTTGCTTAAAGTAACCGCGTTCTTGCTTTCTATTGAGAAGCCATTTTTCCCCCATCCCCAACACTCCCGCCCCTCCAGCGTAACATCCTGCAAAGAACCAATCTACCAATTTCCCACTTCACCAACTTAAAAAAACAACCCCCGGCAGCCTTTACCGGGGGGGTATATCATTTAAACCAACAGCCCTAAATTTGGAATTGACCGTCTTTATAAAGCAATTCTCCATCTACGCGAATTTCACTGTCTTCTCGAACATCGCAAATAAAGTCCCAGTGGATGCTGGACTTGTTTTTACTACCAGCTTCAGGGAAACCGGCCCCTACTGCCATATGGAACGAACCTCCGATCTTTTCGTCAAAGAGGATGCTCTTGGTGAATTTCTTGATGCCATAATTGGTACCGATAGCAAATTCGCCCAAATACCGAGAACCTTCATCAGAATCTAGTTGCGAAATAAGATACTCTTCGTTCTTCTCCGCGCTAGCTTTAACTACTTTCCCGTCCTTAAATTCCAAGCGCACACCTTCTACTTCGCGACCACCCCTAATAGCAGGATAGGTAAAATTTACCCATCCGTTCGCGGAGTCTTCTACTGGGCTTGTAAACACTTCCCCGCTGGGCATATTGTTTTTTCCATCTGAGTTGATGAATTTGCGCCCTTCAATAGAAAGCGTTACATCCGCATTGGGGCTTTTAATAGTGACTACTTTTTTGCCTTTCAGCCAGTCAATAACAACTTGTTGCTCGTCATGCAATTTGTTCCAAGCCTTAATAGGATCATCTTGGTCAACAAAAGTAGTGCCAAAGACAAAATCTGCATATTCATCTAAACTCATATCGGCTTCTTGAGCGAAGGCAGGGCAAGGATATTGAGTGATTACCCATTTTAAAGTACCTTCAGCAGCACGCCTCATATAAGTTTCCATCAATTCCCGGCGAGCCAGTTGAAACATTTGCTGCTTAGCAGGGTCGGTGTTTGTGAGAGTACGCGTATTTGCCGTAGCCGTAAGGTTAACCACAGCATCTATTTCATTAACAAGCATCTTCTCTACCGGAGAAACCCATTTCAATTGTTCATCGCTAGAATATTGGTAGCGATTCTTGTTCAAAGCGTTGCTTCCCATCTGGACAATAGGGTTGCCGCCAGCTTCCAAAACAGCCCGATACACCTCGCTAATGAGTGGTTCGGCAATGAAGTTTCCTTGTATCATAACCCATTCTTTAGGTTGAATTCTCACGGAATAATTCACCAATAAGTCAGCAAGTTTCTTTATGCGCGAGTCTATCATCTTCTTCAAGCTCCTTTCATCATTCTAGCAATTTGTTTACAGGGATACTCTTCGAGTTGACCCTTTATTCCTAAGAAATCAAACCTCATTCATTTTATCATATTGCATAGTTACTTCAATCCACTCTCCTAAACTCAAAGTTTGCGCCCTGCGCCGTGGATCAATCCCCGCCGCCGTTAGCAAAGTTTCAGCTTCCTCTTTCTTCCATCCCAGCCCAGCCGAAATTGAGTTGCATAAAGTCTTGCGTTTATGCTGAAAGCCCGCCTTGACTAATTTGAAAAAGGTGTCAAGTTTTTCCTGGGGAACAATTGGGCTGGGATAAAGGTCAATGCGGATAGAAGCCGAATCTACCTTAGGCGCGGGGTAAAAAGAGTGGGCCGGGATGCGCGAAGTAATATAAGGCTCCCCGTAAACCTGCACGCTAAGCGCCAGCACGCTCATCTTTCCCGCTGCGGCGCAAATCCGCTGTGCAACCTCGTGCTGAATGGTGAGGATTATCCGGCTCGGTTTAGCGTCCGCCTCTAGCAAATGGCGGATGATGGCCGAGGTGATGTAGTAAGGAATATTGGCTACTACAATATATTCTCCCTCAGGGACGAGTTCTTGCGGATTGAGGTTCAAAATATCGCCCTGGACAACGTAGGCGTTACCGTGCGGGGTCAGCACCTCCCTGAGAGGCGGAATCAGGCGTTTATCCAATTCCACAGCCACCACCTGTTTAGACGCGGCTGCCAAATAGCGAGTGAGGTGCCCCACCCCAGCGCCAATCTCTAGCACCGTATCCTGAAGAGAGATATCCGCCACTTCCACAACGCGCTCCAGAGCGTAAGCGTCAACGAGAAAATTTTGCCCCAAGCCCTTTTTAAGCCTAATATTATATTCGCGCATTAGCGCCGAGATGTTGATAGGTTGAATATTTTTCATAAATTGATTGCTCGGTTTGAATATGTTTAAATTTCGGAATGGTTCATTTTAGGCTAGAAGTAACTACTCAGGCATGTCATTGCGAAGCGGTGTTTTCCCGCTGAAGCAATCTCCTAGAGCGTCTGGGAGACTGCTTCGGGGCAAAAAATGCCCCTCGCAGTGACATTTCAAAGGTGGGCTGAG
>QMOK01000122.1 GCA_003648195.1 Chloroflexota bacterium
CCACTCGTTCCTTGTCGCTGCTTGGCAACGGCATAAGAAACATCTAAAAATATCAAAATATCAGGTTTTATCCTTTTATACCACATATCAGGCACAAAAGAATGTTCCTGCGCGATATGTTTGGCCGCGTAGCCCCTTTCTTCTAGTGCTGTGACCAATGTTGATTTTCCCGCTGCACAGGGGCCAATCACCCCTATCACAAGCGGGATAGCGATCATTTTCCCAGCGAATTCACAGGTAATTGGACGTTTAACCTGCGGATGAGGTCGTTTCCAGTGGATGTTACCCGCAAAACGACAACGCTTATGTCATCGCAGGGGCGATTCCTATCTAACTTAAGAGCATGACCAACGAGCGCGTCAGCAATGCCTTGAGAAGAAGGATTTTCCGCGTCCAATTTTGCTTGTAGACTGATGCCCACATCCATAGACTCCCCAAAACTGGAGCCAGCATGCACTAAACCATCGGTATAAGCAACTACGGTCAACCCTACGTCTAAAGGAACCTCGGTGATCATCGGACGTGTATCTCGCCGTAAGCCCACTCGTCCAGACTCGTCATCAAGATATTTTATATGTTGACCATAAGACAAAATCACAGGCGCGGGATTATTCCGCGTGATTACCAAAGTTCTAGATTGAAGATCTGCCGATAAAATGTTAAGTGTAGCTGAAACTTTTCCCCCGCGTTCGGTGAAGAGAGCGTCAGAAGCTGCCCTAGCAGCCGCGCCATCACGAACACCATCAGCCAGAAATTGAATCACCTTTCGCACAATTAGCGAAGAAACCCACTTTGCGCCTTTCCCTGAGCTTTGACCATCGGCCAAAACAACAGACATACCACCATTGGGGCGTTCAATAACTTCGGCAGTGTCTCCACTTGCAGAAGTTGCGTATTTTCCTATTTTTGCGATTGCGATTTGAACTTCCATAATGAAATTTTACAACAATAATGATTATATGTGAACCCACTATTCTTAGGAAAATGGCTAAAACACCCAGAAAACCGCGTTTTGCCATGGGATACGCTGTGTGCGTAACATTAACGCAGTGCATCAAACAGACGCGCAGAGAAATTCAAACTCTTCCCAGGCTTGGAGGCAGAAGCATAAGAAGCCGGGCTGGGTGAACGCGATAAGCCAGTTTTTGAACAGCTTTTGAGATAATTTCTCCATCGGCGTGTACTGGCGTGGGTGGTCGAACTTGTATAGAAAGGTTCGTGGTTTCAATCTCTGATATAGCGGGATGACTGATGTAGTTTCCTTCTCCAACAGGCCGCATAATTTTTGGTAATAACCGCAATAACTTGGAACGTGTCTCTACACTGCCATACACGAAAGTCAATTTTCCATCAAACGGCGAAGCGTGTGGCACAGTATAAAATATTCCCCCTGTCCGAGGATTATTTCCTACAGAGACCATGGTCACTGGCCCGCTGTATTGTCCTTCATCCCATTCTAAATCCATTTCCCATTGTGGGTTTCTGGCTATTGCCACCATAGCGGCTACTAGATACCGGAGAATACCGTGCAAGTTTTTCATCTCGCTCTGAATAACTGTGACCACAGATTCCACGCCTATTCCAGAATTATTTAAGAAGTAGCGTTGATTAACCTGGAGAACATCCAGTGGCCGAATGTGCCCGCTAGTGATAACCTGAATGGCCTTAGGCAAGTCTTTGGGGATGCCGAGATTGTCTGCCAGGTCGTTTGCCGTTCCCATGGGGAGTATTCCAAAATGGGGCATTTCCTGGTCATTTTGGTTTTGCAATATCCCATTGGCAACCTCGTTATATGTACTGTCACCTCCAGCAGCAATTATAGGCGAAAATCCTTCTTGCCTTGCGCGATTGGCTAACTCAATGGAATGACCGGTATACTCACTAACTACCAGTTCATATTCCACTTTTGCCGCCTTGAGCGCGGCTTCTAATTCGGGGCGTCTTTTAGATGCTTTCCAACGATTAGCATAAGGGTTAAGAATTATTTTTGCGACCATACTTCACCAGTTGTGTTTCTTGTTAAATATATTGTTGAATGAAAGGTAAAAATGTTTTTGCGAGGCTAAGGAAAATTAGAAAACCTAAGCTATCTGTGAGGGCAGTAACGAGCACCGATGACGCTAAGGCGGGGTCTTGCCCAACCAATTGGAGCGCCACGGGAGCTAACGTCCCGACCACGCCGGCAACTAGCATGTTGCCTAACAGCGCTAATCCCAGCACAAGGCCTAAGTATGGGTTCCCTTGCCAGACGCCCACACCTGTCCCAACCAACCCTCCAATGATAAAGCCCAACGATGCGCTAACGGCTAATTGTCGGAATAAAACCGACCAGATTTTCTTGGTATTCACTTCTCCAAGTGCCAATCCACGGACAATCATAGCTACATTTTGACTGGCTGCGTTTCCTCCTTGCGCGGCCACAATGGATTGGAAGAATGCTAGCACGGCCACTTGGATGAATAAATCCTCAAAATTGCTAATTACCCATGACCCAAATAATGCTGTAAGCGTATTGAGCAGCAGCCAAGGCAAACGCCCGCGAAGCTGTTGAGAAAGTTTGCTGTCAGGCTCTAGCGCGTTATCAGAAACATTAGCCATTCTATAAATATCTTCTGTGGCTTCGTCTTCAATAACGTCTAGGATGTCATCGTGAGAAATAACTCCCAGGAGGTTGTTGTTGGTATCAACGACAGGGAGGGCTGAGAGGTCGTAATGCTGCATCAGGCGGGCGGCTTGTTCCTGGTCGCTGTCCGCGGTGATGGAGATTACGTCTGTTTTCATGAGTTCTGAAATGGGGGCTTGAGGGTTGCCGCAGATTAACTCTCGTAAGCCTGTTACTCCAACCAATTTCCCATTTTCATTGGTCACGAAAAGGTAGTAGGGAATATCGGTAGGGGGGGCGGATTCTCGTAAGTAGCGGATGGCTTTTTCGGTGAGAGTATTTTGGTATAACTTGATGTACTCGGTGGTCATCCGCCCGCCGGCGGTTTCATCGGGATAGGGCAGGAGGGGGAGCACATCGCTTGTCTCTTCCATAAGAGACAAGGCGCGCTGTGCTTTCGCATCTGAGAGATCGCCCAATAGGTCGGCTGCCTCGTCGGGGTCCATATCGTCCAGAATATCTGCCAGATATGGAAGCGATAACTCTCGGGCAATTTCTACGGTTTCTTCATCACTTAGCTCGTCAAAGAGATCGGCGGCTTCTTCAGTTGTGAGCGGTTTGAGAAGACAAAGTTGAGCTTTGGAATCTAAATCTTTGAAGTATTTTGCCTGGTCGGCGGGATGGAGATGCAGGAACGTTTTGGCTGCTTGTGGATACTTACCTTCTTTGAGCAGGCTTTCGAGTTCGGTAGCTGAATGATGTTGGCGGGGGAGTGTTTTTTCGCTCATGGTGTTATGAAGTGTTTGTGAGGGCTGTATGCCAAAAGCCTAGCAGGGCGCGGGGGAACCGAGACTTCCAAGGCTTGAGTTACAAAACTTTGAGGGTTCTACCCTTGTTTTTCGAGACGAAAGAGAGGAGAAGTCACCTTGAAAGCGGCAATACTTCAATTCCTTGGTCTTTAAGCCATGTAGCGGCGTCTTCAATTTCGGCGGCCTTTCCGGTAATGTGAATATCCATCCAGCATTCTTCGGGCGTGATATTAGCGCGTAGAATATTGACAGTGAAAGTGTATTGACGCAGAAGATGATTGATGACCGGCTCATTCGCTAGCTGTTGAGGATAAATTAGACGAAAAGCTTGGCTTGCCATAATTCCTCCAATGATGCTGGTTAACGAAAACGGCTCTCTGCTTATTGTAGCATGAAAACGAGAACAACGGAAATTGCATCCCCCTGCTATACCGTTTGCTATGTGTTTTGCGCGCCGGCAAGCTGTCCGCACCCAGCTTGGATCTTTATTCCCCGGCGAAGACGTATGGTGCAGGGGAGGCCGTTTTTTTGCAGTATCGCCTGAAAGGCGAGAGCACGCCTTTTTGTGGTCGCTTCCCCAATAAACTTTTTCGTTGGATTGAGTGGAATAACGTTGACATGCGCTAACATTCCCCGTAAGAGATGTACCAATTTATGGGCTTGGTCGGGAGTGTCGTTCACGCCCCTAACTAATGCCCATTCAAACGTGACTCTGCGACTGGTCTTTCGCGCGTATTCTTGGCACGCGTCTATTAGCTGATGAAGCGGGTATTTGTCGTTAATGGGCAGCATAGAAGAACGCAGTTCATCATCCGCGGCGTGTAACGAAATGGCTAAATTGATTTGTGAATTCTCTTTTGTGAAACGCCGGATTGCCGGAACCAGGCCCACAGTAGAGATTGTGAAACGCCGTGCGCCCATATCTAACCCCTGCGGGTGATTGAGCCGCTGAATTGCGCCTAAGGTCGCATCGTAATTGTGAAATGGTTCGCCCATGCCCATTACTACTACGTTGGTGAGCTGCTCCCCTTCCTCGGCTAGTTGACGCGCGCAATAGACTACCTGTTCGGCAATTTCTCCGCTGCTTAAATGACGATGGAAGCCCATTTGCCCTGTGGCGCAGAACTTGCACCCCATGGCACACCCAACTTGTGTTGATATGCACGCCGTGTGACGGTCTTGGCGGTTGTGCAACGGGTAGTGCATGAGAACGGTTTCAATGGCTTGTTCGTCTGGTAGCCGAAAAAGTATCTTTTCAGTTAGGCCATCGCTTGAGAGCAGAACTTTTTCTAGTTGGAGGTTAGAAAAGCGGTATTCCTTGGCCAATTTATGGCGCAGTTTAAGTGGCAGGGTTGTGAACTGTTCTGGCGTAGACCAGAGGTGATGGTACAAACCTTTCCAAATTTGCGCGGCTCTGTATTTTGGCTCCCCCCAAGAAGTGAGGGCAAGTTCTATTTCATCAGGGTCTAGGTTGTAAATGAGTTTTTCCATTGTGTTGTACCTGTTGTTCTTCAACCAAGTTAGCAATTCTTAATATCGGTTCAATGATAAATAATGGGGCAGATGTCATTGCTGTAACTAAGTTTATTCGCCTGCTTCAAGGGCATCAAGCACTTTGCTAAGGTTTTGGGCAATGATGTTTGGTACCGGGCGCCAGGTCTGAGCTTCTTCTAGCGTGGTCACGCCCGAAAGGACCAGCGCTGAATGGCAGCCGGCATTTTGTGCTCCGGCAATATCTGTTTCTAGGCGGTCTCCAATGACCAGCGTTTCTTCTGGCGAGATCCCCATGCGCTTGAGGGCAATTTGGTACATATCACTTTGAGGCTTGCCAATAACTTTGGCCTTCATGCCTGATGCCGCCTCTAAGGCGGCTATTATTGTACCTGCTCCTGGCGCTAAACCTTGGGGAGTGGGAAAAGTTTTATCGGGATTGGTGGCAATAAAAGGAACTCCGGCTCTTATCAATTTTGCTGCATGGTGTATTTTTTGATAATTCACTGTTAGGTCTAAACCAACTACTACGGCTAGAATATCTTCTGCGTTGTTATTGGCGTCATGAAAACCTGTTTTTGCCAGAGCCTGACGTAAACCATCTTCGCCTATGATGTGTACCGCTCCGCCTTGAGGATGGGTTTCGCTCAGATGTTGAGCAGCGGCTTGGGATGAGTTGATTATTTGCCAAGGGGATAGCACCACGCCAAATTTTGCTAATAGTTCTCCATAGTGCTCTGGCGTTTGGGTGGAGTTATTCGTTGCTAGCAGCACATCCCACCCATGGTCTGCAATGCGTTTGAAAATCGCCCTTAAATCTCCTAAGGGCTGATATTTTTTCCAAATTACTCCATCCATATCTAAAATTAAGCCGCGTAATTGTGAAACATCAAATGTCAGCATGAGCATTGCCTCTCTAAACAAAAAGCCCGATTTCAAAGGGAAACCGGGCTTGAGTATACCAGTTGCTATTTATTTTTTGCCGCTATTCTCTTTTTTTTTATATGTTTTTCGGGTGGTTCTAGTACTTTGTCTACCAGCCCGTACTTTACTGCTTCTTCGGCGTTCATCCAGTAATCTCGTTCGGTGTCTTCGGCAATTCTTTCAATGTCTTGCCCTGTATGGTAGGCTAAAATTTCATTGAGCCGCGCCCGCAGACGCAAAATTTCTTTGGCTTGGATTTCAATATCCGTGGCTTGTCCCTGCGCGCCGCCCAAGGGTTGGTGCAGGTGAACTGTGGCATGTGGGAGAACGTACCTTTGTCCCGTTGTGCCAGCTGTGAGCAATACTGTTCCAAACGAGGCGGCAACACCAACCGCCACTGTGTTGATAGGGTTAGTGAGCATTTGCATTGTGTCGTAAATGGCTAGCCCTGCGTAAATTTGTCCTCCAGGAGAGTTGATATACATCTGAATGGGGGATTCGGAATCCTCTTTGCTCAGGTATAGCAATTGGGCAACAACGAGAGCGGCTGTCTGGTCGGTAATTGCTGAGCGAACGAAGACAATGCGATTCTTCAACAATAAAGAATAAATATCATACGCGCGTTCCCCTTGTCCCGATTTTTCGACAACCATGGGGATAAGCGATTGTGGGCTTTGAAAATTCATGCTGCCTCCTAATAAAAAGATTTGGCTTTGGGTCAGGGGGATAAAAACTTTTCCCGGACGTGAGGGCATATCTTTTGGTTATGTCTAATCCTCGGCTTCTTCCTCGTCCTCTGGCGTGTCCTGAGCGTCACTAGAGGTGGGAACTGCTTCGTCAGCGGTGTCCTCTTCCTCGGCGTTTTGTACCTCAGCTTCCTCTGCATCTTCGATTTCTTCTTCCTCAGGTTTCAAAAACGGAGAAACATCTTCGCCCTTGGCCGATGCTTCTAAGAAAGCGAGAGCGGTTTCTGTAATCATATTGCTGCTAATAGAGTTGAGCAGATGAAAAGCGTTCACGCTGCCTTCGAATTCTTTGCGCTCCTCGCTGCCTTCTTCAAATGACTGATCGAGGATATTGCGATATTCATTCATCACGTCTTCGGGAGAGGTGTTGAGGTTTTCGGTTTCAGCGATTTCTTTAAGCAACAGTGTGCGGGGGATTTGATGCCTGACATCCTCTTCCATTTTTTCTTGGAAGGTTTCTTCTTCTTCGCCTCGCATGGCTAGGAGCGTTTTTAGCTCTAGGCCTTGAGACGCTAGACTTTCTGCCAGTTGCTTTATTTTTGTTTTCGCATCGTCTTTAACCATCTCAATGGGGAACTTCACCGTGCTACATTCCAGAATGGCGTCAAAAATTTTGTCAATGTACTCGTTTTTGTCTTTGCGTTGGGCATTTTCTTCTAATTCATCTCGAATTGAGGCGAGTAACTCTTCTTTAGTTTCAAAATCAGTTACGGATTGAATGAATTCATCGGTCAATTCTGGCAAAACACGAGAGCGAATTTTTTCTACATCCACGGTGTATAAAACAGCTTTTCCGCGTATGTCTTCGGCGATTTTTTCTTCATCGGGATATTCGTGAACTAATTCCAAAGAGTCGCCAGGAGAAACGCCCAATAGCTGACGAGAGAGTCCTGGGAAAGGCCATTCTTTGCTATCGTCTTCGTCTTCAGATTTAATTAACACGGGCAGAGGTTGATTGACCATGATTAGAGCTTCTTCATCATCAAGGTCGGCGTCTATCACACGTCCAGTAATCTTTGTGTCTACTATGTTATTCTCTTCCGCGGGGCCTTCAATTTCTTCTACCGAAGTGTGTTGAGTTTTCAACTCCTCAACGGCTTTATGAATGTCTTCTTCTGATACCTCGCTGGCTTCAAAAGGAATTCGTATTGAACGGTAGTCTCCTAGTGTTACCTCAGGCTCAAGGGGAACTATAAATTCGAGAGTCGGCGGCTCTAGGGATTTGACTTCTTCTAATTGACCAGGGCCGTATGGAGTCTCTTCAATTTCTTCGATGACCTTAGGGTAAATTTCATCTAAAAAAGATTCTAGTGCTTTGTCAATGATACGGTCTTCTCCCACATACTGAGCAACTCTGTTGTAGGGCGCCTTTCCAGGTCGGAATCCAGGAATTTTGACGTTTTTAGATATTTCTCTCATTGCCACATGTTTGGCTTTGTCAAAAACATCCTGTTCTGTTTCTACGATTAGTTCAAGTTGGTGTGTATCTTCTAGGTAGGTTTTTTCTATCTTCAAGGTTGGCCTCACTTTATAGGCTTACATAGAC
>QMOK01000123.1 GCA_003648195.1 Chloroflexota bacterium
AGTTTCTAAAGCTGCTAATTGAACGTCTGTGCGGTCACCGCCAGTGATAACGGCTTTATTACGCTGTTTGCGGAAGCGGCGGAGGGCAGCATCTACTGACATAGCGCCTACCATCAAGGCTTCAACTAAGGCGTTGTGGTCAACGTCTTTCGTCAGAACCTCAGCATCCAAGGTTTCAATGATCTCTCCTACCGTCAAGGCGGCCAATCCCCGCACATTGGGGAGAATTCCCAAAACTGGTACGCCTTTTTTCTCAACATATGGCGTTACCAAGTTGGTCACATAGCCCAAAGCTTTCTCTGGAACTTGGTTAATGACCACTCCGCACAGTGCTTCGCCCAATCTAAATTTGGCGGTCAGCACATCATCCAGAACACGAACATCATCACGGTATGTAACAACCGCTAAGACATTGCTTTTCAATTCAGCCGCTACAGTTGTGGTAGAAACACCCATGAAATACCCTTCGCGCAGGCTCCCGCCGCCTTCTAAAAGAAGCATATCCTGTCCTTGAGATGCTTTTTTAGAGGCAGCCTTAACCGTCTCTATCAGGTTGAGTTCTTCGCCGCCAGTAAGATGAGCGCGCAAACGTTCGGGAGTGACTACAATAGGCGATAACTCCCATGGCTCGGCATTCAATCCCAGGGCTTCAATAACGAAAGAAGCATCTTCATCAGCGAGTTTCCCATTTATTTTCCATGGCTGTAGGCTAAAAGGTTTCAAATAACCTACTTTTTTCCCTTGCTCTTGGTACAGCTTTCCAAGTGCTAAACAAAGGGCGGTTTTTCCAGCATGTTGTTCAACTGAAGTTATATATAGGGATTTCATTGTTATTTCTCCTCTTTACAAATCTAGTCGTTTTTCGTAAATACCAAGCGCATATCAATAGCAACTGCCCCTTGTCCTTCAGGATAAACGATAAGGGGATTAATATCAAATTCGACAATTTCGGGGAAGTCTTGAACAAGCTGTCCCATCCGCAATATGATATCTATCAGTGCTTTCTTATCCACAGGGGGATTACCACGCACACCATCTAGCAAGGCTTTGGTACGAATTTCGCTCAACATCTCTTCGGCTTCTCGGCGGGAGAAAGGTGCTATTCGGAAGGTAACATCTTTAAGGACTTCAACATAAATTCCACCCAGGCCAAAAGTGACCAGAGGGCCAAATTGAGGATCGCGATTCATGCCAATGAGTACTTCTGTTCCTCCTGGGGGAACCATTTCTTGTACTTGGCATCCCCAAATACGCGCGTTGGGGATGAAACGCTTAGTGCGGTAAAGCATTAAATCAAAGGCGTCCCGCACTTCTTCGGCGTTTCGTAATCCAACTTTTACGCCGCCCACATCGGTCTTATGCAAAATGTCAGGCGAAGCAATTTTGAGCACAACGGGGTATCCAATCTCTGAAGCGAACTTAACAGCTTCATCAGCGGTTTTCGCTAATTGAGAGTTTGGCACTCGCAAACCATAAGATTTGAGAATATCCCATGCTTCGGCATCGCCAATCGCATAACGGTCTTCAGAGGCTGCTTTGTCTAATACTTTCTGAGTTGCCTCTTTGTCAATATCATAGTGAACATATTCTGGTTCTGGCAATTTGCGTATCTCGCGGTAGTCAGACATAGCCCGAATGGCTAAAGCAGCTCCTTCGGGGAATGGATAATTAGGAACGCCATATTTGCGTAAAACCTTGACCCCAGCCTCTACTTCCGCTTCTCCCATGAAGCAAGCCAAAATCGGTTTATCGGTTTTTTGAGATAATTTTCCTATCGCTTCAGCAGTGGCCGGGATTTCGGTCATAGCTTGCGGGGTAAGAACAATTATTAAGCCATCCACATTAGGGTCTTTAACAACCGTATCAATCGCCACTTGATAGCGATCCGCTTTGGCATCTCCCAGGACATCCACAGGATTAGCCACGCTAGCAGCTTCGGGAAGGTAATTTTCCAAAGTCTGCCTAGTCTTTATTTTTAGTCGGGCTAATGTAATATTTTTTTGCTCTAGGGCATCTGTGACTAAAATACCGGGGCCGCCCGCGTTGGTGATAATGGCAATGCGGTCACCTTCCAGTGGAGGCTGGTATCCCAGGGCTAAGGCCATATCAAACATACCTGACATAGAATCTGCCCGCAACACGCCCGCTTGCTGGAAAGCAGCTTTGTAGGCTTGCTCTGACCCAGCCAATGAACCAGTATGGGAAGAAACTGCTCTTGAGCCTGCTTCGGTAGTGCCAGATTTGATGGCGACAATAGGTTTTTTGCGGCTTACTTCTCGGGCTACTCGGATGAATTCTTGTCCGTTTGGCAGCCCCTCGCTATATATCAAAATTACATTCGTGTTTGGATCTTCGCCCCAAACCTTGAGTAAGTCAATTTCGCTAACATCGGCTTTATTGCCTAGGCTAACGAATTTCGACAAGCCCAGACGACCAGCTTGGGCCCAATCCAAAATGGCGGTACCTAAAGCGCCAGACTGCGACATGAATGCCATTGGCCCTTGAGGGGGTGTTCCAGCGGAAAAGGAAGCATTGAGAGGTGTAAATGTATCAATAACTCCCAAACAGTTGGGGCCTACCAAACGCATGCCATTCGTATTGGCAATCTCGATGAGTTCTCGTTCACGCTCTAACCCATCCACCCCAGACTCGCGGAAACCAGCGGTAATCACTACCACGGCAGGAATACTCTTCTTTCCACATTCTCTCAAAACAGCGGGAACATACAAATAGGGAATGACTATCACAGCCAAGTCTATGTCGTGAGGAACATCGTTCACAGATGCATAAGCCTTGTACCCTAATATCTCATCCGCTTTGCGATTTATGGGATAAATTTCCCCTTTCTGGGCGTATCCACCCTTGACTAGGTTTTCTAATACAGCATACCCTAGTTTGCCGGGATCAGCTGACGCCCCAATTACAGCAACAGATTTTGGATCAAAAAAAGCATCTAACATAACCTTATCCTAAGTACATACAAATTCAATTAAGAGACTGCTTGCCTAAAATAGTTTATGCCACAATTACATCTTACATACAAAAACCCAACGAGCAAACCATTGGGCAAGTATCTCTGTCCGTATTTTACAAAAGCAACGATATTATACTTCACTTAGTTAAGCCGAGGTAGGTATTATCGGCATTGGGTTTCATGACAATCATGCGTAAACACCCCATTAACCTTACGGGAATCAACTCAACGAGGATGACGGGTTCTCAAATTTTAATATTCTTTCACCCGCTCATAGGCCGCTGGGCTGCGGTCTTTGAAAACTGGCATCCAGCGGCGGATCTTTTCTACCTGTCCGAGATCAATTTCGGCAGTGAGCAAAATCTCATCGTTTCCGCCCTGTACGGCTGGAACGCCCATGGGGTCAAGCACCGCGCTATGCCCGCCTAGTTTTGCCCCTTGGCTTTGACCGACCTTGTTCACCGCTGCTACGTAGTACTGATTCTCAATGGCTCGGGATTGCAGCAACGTTTGCCAATGAGCAATGCGCCGCTCCGGCCATTCCGCGATCAATAAGACGAGCCTGACGCCCTGAAGCGCGTAAGCGCGAAAAACTTCTGGGAATCGCAGGTCGTAACAGATTCCCAGCCCCGTTTTCCCCCAGGGAGCGTTTGTGGTCACTAATTCTTGCCCGGGGGCCAACCATTTTTCTTCGTTCAATAACCGAAAAAGGTGTATCTTTCGATAAGCGGCAAGCGTTTCTCCCTGGCTTCCGAAAAGAGTAAAAGTGTTGAAAATCTTCTCGCCTTGACTCTCTAATAGGGAGCTGCCAATGGCGATTTGGTGTTCTTTAGCCAATGCTGAAAGACGGGCGAAAAGGCCAGATCCGAGCGATTGGGCATAGGTTTGACTATGTTCCAGGTCATAACCACTGGCCCATAGTTCGGGAAAGAGGACTAAACCACTCCCTCGCCGAGCGGCTTCTGTTACCCAGGCGCAAACGCGCTCTAGATTCGCTTCTGGTTGTCCAAATTCAAATTGCATTTGCGCTAAAGAGATTTTTAGTTTCATGGAATTCCTCCGTTATCCTAAAAACGTGTCAGGGCAGGCTAACCCGCCACGGGAGTGGCATCCGCTGGGAGATGCATGAACTGCGCCAGAACTAAGGAGACGCTTACTATGGCTACACCTGTCAAAAACGGAATCCGCGAGCCGCCCGCCTCCCAGGCTATGCCCCCTATCACTGGCACAACAACCGCCGCAATATGGTTGATGGTTTGCTGGACGGCCACGTTGCTGGTGATTTCTTCTGGTTTGACGGCAATTTTTTGAAAGTAGGTTGATAATGCTAAATTGAAGCCAAAGAGAACGTTGTCTAGCACGAAGAGTGCGAACAAGACCGGTAGATATGTGATGTAGGCATAACCTAGGAAAATAAAAATTAGTGCCCCAAACGCGATGCTTAGCATCAAACGCTCACCCCAGCGCCCTACTAATTTTCCGATCATCTGCAAGGCGTAAATATTGGCCACGCTATTAACGAAGAATAAGATAGCCGTTGTTTGCACGCTGATTCCGTATTCTTTGACTAATAGGAAAATGGCGAAAGTGGTAAAGATATGGCGGCGGCATCCCATGAGAAACGAGAGTAAGTAGTAGAGCCAATATTGTTTTCGGAGGATGATTTTCCGGCGGGGGGGCAAGCCGTCACTTCCATCTCCCCAGAGCAATAGCCCCACGCCTCCCACGGCTATCAATCCGCCCACTCCCATGAAAATATTCCGGTAGCCCCAGTTATCGGCGAAGAAGAAAACTACACCAGTGGCAATGAGCGCGGATATCGCTCCCAGGCTGCTAAGTTGTCCCATGGCTTTGGGCGCGTTTTTCTTTTCTACTGCCATTAATACTACAGAGCTGTTGCTGCTGCTGAAGAAGTGAAATCCGAAACTCATTATGAGGGTGCTGGTAAATAGGAATGGAACGCTGTTTGCTTGACCAGTTAGGAAGATGCCTATTCCCATTAGGATGGTACATAGTGCCATGATTTTCATTTCAGAGAAAATGAGAACGAGAAAGCCGAGCAAAAATCCCATTAGCCCCGGTAGTTCGCGCAAAGATTGCAGCCAGCCGATGCTGGCGGGACCAATGCCTATCTCTTCAACGGCAAAGTTGTTCAACATGGTTTGCCAGATACGAAAGCCAAAAATTAACAAGAAATTCGAGAGGATAAGGTATATAAGGATGCGGCGTTTGGTTTTAAATAAGGTTTCCATAGTTTGTGCTTAGGCAAGACGAATGGGTAAATGGAACGCGGATTTTTTTGTTTTTGATTAGCGCGAGAAACTTGGCTAGTTATACCTTATTTAAGTGGGGGTGAATAGGGAGCTTGGTGAGGGGGAGATACGTGCGATAAATAACGAGAGGATTTTTTAATGCCAGTCCAGGAATCAAATTTTAAACTTTCAAAACCACTTGACTTAGAACAAATGTTTGGTATAATTTCAGTAAACTAGAACGGCTGTTCTGTATTTTACTCGCCTTTATCAGGTAAAGGCATTGTTATGAGCATATCCTCAAAACCGAAATCCACATCAAATGACTTTCTCTATTTTCTATTCTTTAATTTAGAGGAAAGTAGAGCAATCTTAACCTCATTTGCCCACGCAATTTTACTTCAACAAGATAAGAAAGCAAACTTATGAACACTATATTTTCCAATCCAACACACGTAGATATTCAAGGTGAACAAGTTTTGAAATTTAAACGAGTAGACGCAAAAGTCGCAGAGTACGAATTGATTGGCTTTGAAAATTATCCTGTACAAATCTTTGATTATCGTGATTTTGGGTTGGAAGCCATTAATACTCTCTTGGAAACAGACAATTTATATGACTTCGCACCCAAGTTCAATTCACCTGCTCTTACAAGTATAACTTTATTAGATAATGGTGAAATACAGATTGAACTCAGGAACACTTCAGATAAAAATCCCCCGCATATGTTGTGGATTTCAATAGGTATAGAAAAATCTATTATCCCCCATTATTCTTTTTTGTTAAAAGAATTGCAAGCTTACGAGAAAAATTCTGCATTGCTTGCTTTGTATGAACGGCCATTCCCTAATGAGTATCCGATTGGGTATCCGGTGGATGGCAATATTTAAGTTTTTTAAACTCTAGTGAATGTTGACCAAGAACAACAAGCTCTCCTAAATTCTTCCATATATAAAACTCTTCATCTGAATCTTTAGGCAATTTCAACCTCAAATGTTTCAGCAAATCCAACCTGAAAAGATCATAGGTACTACGTATCATAGAACCAAAGCTATCAATTACGCGTGAAGATGTTCGACCAAAAAACCAAAAAATCGCAACCGCAACTACGAAAAAGAACAAATACAAACGGGGATTATCCGTTACCGATTCATCAACAAATAATTCTGGAAAAAACTCGAGTTGAATATAAGCCAATATACATAAAAAGGCAAACAAACCTGAGAGTACAGAGCAGTTCATTAAAAAAGACACTTCATTTCTGCTCTGATCTATCGCATTCTGATATTTCTCAGGGATCATATAATACAAACGGGACCAAAAAGGCACCGCGTCTATACCATAGCGTGTTAAAGGATAAGATTCTGATGCCCGTAATTTATTTCCAAATTCTGTTGGCAAAACATTTTTAATACATGAAGGATAAGAGCTATCATACTTTGAAGCAAGAGTGTAATACTCATTCTTTAAAGCAGGCAAATCCTCCCTTGATCTCTTAGAAGTTCCTTTTTTTTCTAATCGTTTTATTCTTCGTTCAAGCCGTCCTATCTGAGATTGTAATTTGATGGCTTTTCTTTGATGATATTGCTTCAAAAAGGGGATATGATTAATTACTAAATACCCCTCAAACACTTTAAAAATATAATTACTCAAAGCTGTTAGTGAAAATCCTATGATTATCGTAGGTACAAACAAAACCAAAGTAGTGCTGTATATTCTGTATATCTCATTTTGACCAACTATTAAAACAGCTATGACTTGTAAATACGAATCAAAAACCATGAGAACAACAACCACAAATGCCAACGCTGGAACCATAGAGGCAACAATAAAATGACTCCCCATTTTGTCAAGATATTTTTTAAGTACATCCATAACAAACCATCCTATAGCAACACTAAAGTAATTTAGCTATAAGCCATAACTTATAAAACTTCTTTTACTTCTTCTTCTTTTTCTTCTTTTTTTTATTGCTCTTTTTACTAGGTGGTTCATCGGGTGGCCGAGTAGATCCGCCGGGGATAGTAATAGTTTTTAGCATTCTATTTTTCTCCTTATAGTTCTCTGCCCTATAACACCATTATACACTAATTACAACTTTTGCTCATATTTCCATGATATAAAGATGTTTATATCATTTCTTCCAAGGAACGAATAACTTCATCGACACTCTGTTCTACTACTTCTTGAATGCTTTGGATCGTCTTCCTCATTTCTTTGGGATCCACTCTTGAAGAAATCAAAACTTGCAAATAGGCCATATCGATTTGGCCTATTTGCCTAACATACCCCATCAAAATAATATTGATTTTGGCTAAATCAGTTGTTGAATTACGAATATTATTTATGGGATTTCGATATAGAAGAACAAACACTACCAATAACCCAATAACTGATAAGACTATTCCTATATATGAACTTTGGTTACCATACAATAAGTTAACCCCCAATATAAGGAAAACTACCGCCAAAATAAAAATTACCACGCCCATAACAATACTCAACCAAAATGCAACCTGAAGTTGTTGAGTACTTTTTTGAAATTGAGACAATAACCTGCTGTCAGTATCTCTTAAAAAATCATTGTATGCGTTCCATGAAATTAATCGCCGCATTTGCAATTCAGCATCAGCGGTATTTTGGACTTCAGCGTCTTTAAATGTTTTCTTTGAATGCATAAATGAAAGTTCCGTTTGCAAATCAACAGGTACTGTCATTATACAGGTTCATTGCAAATAAATAAAGAGGAAAATCTAAAATAGCTTATCAACCAGATAATTAACAATCCTCGGACACAAACATTCAAACACACCCCCCGTTTCCCCACTATCTCCCCACCCAGCCTTATGCTAAAATGACTCCCATGAAAACAAA
>QMOK01000124.1 GCA_003648195.1 Chloroflexota bacterium
GATAGTCCTTTTGGGTGTGCCGATATGGCAGGCAATGTTTGGGAATGGACGCGTAGTTTGTGGGGGAAAGATTCTGAAACGCCTGAGTTCAAGTATCCCTATGATTTTGATGGTGAGCGAGAAAATTTAGAAGTTGGGAATGATGTTGCCCGTGTGTTGCGCGGTGGCTCTTTCTTCAGTAATACGAGGCTCGTGCGCTGTGCCTTCCGCGGCGGGTACGGCCCGCTCGACAGGAACGACCTCATGGGGTTTCGGGTCGTGGCGTCCTAGCGCAGCATCCTCTTGAGGACCATTTCGCCCCGCAGGGGCTAACTCTGCACTCTGAAAGCGCAGCGCAGCTGCGCCTCTGAACTCTGTAGCCCAGCAAAGCTGGGCTACTCTGATTAGCGCGCGGAGCGCGTGCTCTGTTCTCTGAAGGGGGGAAGTCCCCCCTCTGGCGGATGCTATTCGCACGGGATAGGTTAAGGTACTGCGAGGGTTTCAAGGGCGAATTGCTGAGTTGGAGTTAATGGTATAATTTAAATGATTGAGTACATCTTGAAACGATGAACAGCGAGGCAGGATATAGAGGAGGTTGCTAATGGAGGCTATTCGAGTCCAGCAAGTTATTGCAGAAGATGGTGAAGTAGTAATTACAGGTTTACCATACAAGAAAGGGCAACTCGTTGAAGTTATTTTGTATCAGACTACGAATATTAAGCCGCGTCCTCGCTTAACAGTACGGCAATTACGACAATCAGGGTTAATTGGTTTGTGGAAAGATCGTGATGACATTCAAGATAGTGCTATTTACGCCCGCCAGTTGAGAGAACAGGCACAAAAGCGCGGAGATGTAAACCATGATTTTGTTGGATAGTGATGTAATGATAGATTTGTTACGCCAATACCCGCCAGCCCTGGAGTGGTTTGATACCTTAGAAGGCGAGGAAGAGATAATTCTCCCAGGATATGTGGTAATGGAATTGATGCAGGGGTGTAGCAACAAGATTGAGCAAGAAAGCCTGCAACGAGGATTGGCGACTTATGGGATAGTTTGGCCTTCGCGCAAGGATTGTGATCGGGCACTTGGAGTTTTTACCCAGTACCACCTTAGCCATCATGCGGGTTTGCTGGACACCTTAATTGGTCAGACAGCCACAGCACTTGGCATACCATTGTATACATTTAACCAAAAGCATTATCGGTTCATACCAGGGTTACAGACAACTCAACCCTACAGGCGGGAAAGCGCGTAAGACGTGAAATTGGCTGTATTCTGGCAACTCGATGAAAACAGACGCAATGCGCATCTCTATTCTGAGCAAATTTCCTACCGTTCTACCACCCCAGAAGCGTACAAAAATTCTATTAACAAACTCAGGGGGTTAGGCTCTGCGTCTGGGTTCAGCAACCGGAAGCCATGTAAATTGCCATCGCTCCAGCCTTCCGCGCGGGAATGGTCTCCGCTGAGGGCGGCGCAAATCTCAGCGACATCTTCGTTCTCATCGTAAAAACACCACACCTGCCGGGGAGGGGCGGCCTGGCGCAATTGCTCGGCTAAGTCGTGGTAACTGTCTATCAGGTAGCCGCCGGGGGAAAGGGAGAGCGCGCCCAAACAGTCACCCCCGGGCTGCTTCAAAAGCCAGGCGCACCCGGCAATAGCCCCATCCCCGCCAATGCTGGTGCCAATGCCAACCACCCTGTTGGCGTCCACGCCGGGGAGCGCGGCGGCCTTTTCTACGGCGGCCCTCGCGTCTAGCAGCCATCCCGCCGGGTCTGGTTCTTGACATCCCCCCTCGCAATTTCGAAAAGTGAAAGTAAAAACGGCCAGCGAAGAACCTTCTGGCATAGCGGGGAACCAGGTGGAGTCACGCCAGGGAACGCCATCTCCATCCCCCGCCAAACCGCGATTTTGAAGCCAATAAGCAATCTCTGTCCATTCGTTTTGATCTCCGGGATACCAGTGCATAAGAACAACCACCGGGGCGGGATTTGTGGCGGCGGGGAAATACAGTCCATTTAACGTTTGCCCATCCCCAGCCGTAAACCGCACTTCTTGTGGTGCTGGGGGCAGGGGTTGTGACGCTAGCGGAAGAATTGCTTCTTTAGGCGGAGTTCCCAGCTTAGCGCAAGCAGCAGCAATTAACACGCTCAAAAAAAGCATAATAACAAGCAATAATTTTTTCATTTTTGTACTCCTTATGCCACTACCCCGACACGGATTGCGCGCCCCGTTGTTTAGATACATTATAGACCAAATTTTATGTCTGTGTTCATGCTTGGCATAACTACAAGAGAACGGCTGTAGCTGTTATAATGGCCTAACATTTAATTGCCATATGTAAAATAAAATCAATCGTGGATAGTGAATGATAGTTTATAAAAAGGGAGAATACTATGCCTGAAAATATTTCTAAGGAGAGGTTTCCAATTGAGGCAACCCTCCAATCAGTATACGACTTACTAGACGAAGATACTTTACTTCGTTCTTCTCTCAAAGCGGTAGCATGGCATTTACGGACGGAGAAAACTGTCAAACAGTCCATTTCCTCTCCTAGGCTTGCTCCTCAATGGACAGCCACTTTGCTAGCCTTGGGCGCAGAAATCATTTTTACGGAAGGCATAAACTCTTTAGAGAACTATCTTCAAAACAAAGGCCCTCGCGGCGGAGAAATGATAGCTGTTCAAATTCCTGCTAATGTCCCAGGGCGTGTTTGTAAAAGAGCAAAAGTATCACTCATGCCAGCCGATGAACCAGTTGTTTCTGTATATGCGGTTGTAGATTTTTCCAACGATAAAGTGCAAAACGCTCGTCTTGTGCTGACAGGCGTTTGGCAAAAAGGCACACGCTTGGCAAAAGCCAGCGAAATTCTTGTTGGAGAAGAGCTTACAGAAGCCAATATAGAAAAGGCTGCCACCGCTATAGAAGAAGAAGTAACCCCTGTCGGCGACTATCGTGGAAGTGTTGAATACCGAAGAGCAATGGCGGGCGTTCTAACCCGCCGCGCTTTACGCGCATGTATAGAAGCAGGAGTATAGAAATGACTGATGATACTATTCAAATCACTGTAGTAATTAATGAGAAAGAGCAAGAATTGCAGGTAGGAAAAAGCGAGAGACTCTTAGACGCTTTGCGGCGATATTCGTACACCAGCGTAAAAGAAGGCTGCAATACCGGCGATTGCGGCGTTTGCGTTGTTCTAATGGATGGCGAGCCGGTACGCAGTTGCCAAATAAAAGCTAAAGATGCCGCTGGACATTCCATAATCACCGCCGAAGGCCTTAGCGATGGAGAGAAATTACACCCCATCCAAGAATCGTTCATTGAAGCCGGCGCTATTCAGTGTGGATATTGCACCCCCTCCAAAATGCTCACCGCCAAAGCCCTGCTAGATAAAAACCATTCTCCGAGCGATGATGAAATTCGAGAGGCGTTTACAGGCGGATTGTGCCGTTGCACGGGCTATGTGCGAATTATAGCCGCGGTTCAGCGTGCTGCTACAATACTGAGAGGCGAAACGCCGCCTCCCGTCACGATTGTCGAAAAAACACTGCCGCCCGAAGGCAATGATTTCGACCTTCCCGAAGAATACTATAGGAGAGGTAAAGACCGCAATCCATTGCTGCCCTTGGTCTATACCCCTGAAGGAATGTCATCCCTGAACGTTGTTGGAACTCCCGAACGCAAAGTTGACGCGGTGAAATTGGCGAAAGGCAAACCTGTCTTCACCGATGATTACCATCAGCCGAACATGCTCTACGGAAAAATGTTGACCAGCCCTCATGCTCACGCTCGCATTATGGATATTGATACCAGCAAAGCCGAGGCTCTGCCCGGTGTTCACGCGGTGCTGACGTATAAAAACACCCCGCGTGTGAAACACGCCTCTGGCGGACAATCTTATCCCCAGCCTTTGCCATACGACCAAGTTTGTTTGGATAACAAAGTCCGTTTTGTGGGAGACCGTGTCGCCGTGGTTGCGGCAGAGACGCTCCAGATAGCGGAACGAGCCACCCGCCTGATTGACGTTACGTATGAGGTTCTGCCTGTCGTTTTAGACGCGGAAGAAGCCATGAAAACGGGCAGTCCAATCATCCACGACGAAGATGATACCGAAGGCATTTACGATGCTGAGCACAATCTGGTTTGCAATATTCGCGAAGAAGTTGGAGATGTAGATGCCGCATTCGCGGAAGCTGACCTTGTCTTTGAGGGTGAGTATAAAACACCTAAGCAACAACACACGCATTTAGAGCCGCACGTTTGCATCACCTATTGGGACGATGACGACCGTTTGGTTATCCGCACCAGCACACAAGTGCCGTATCATATTCGGCGAATGGTTGCGCCTTTGGTTGGCTTGCCCGTCAAGCGCATTCGTGTTATCAAGCCCCGTATTGGGGGAGGTTTTGGCAATAAGCAAGAGATGATATTGGAAGACCTTTGCGCGCATCTGACTATTAAAACAGGGCGTCCCGTGCGGATGATGCTGACCCGTACCGAGGAATTCACCAGCACGCGAAGCCGCCATCACAACACCATGCGCTATAAAATTGGCGTAAAAGGAGATAAGGTAACTTCTGCGGAACTTTATTTCTTGGGTGATACCGGCGCTTATGGTGTACATGGCATCACTGTTCAAATGGTGGGTGGTTTCAAGGGGCTTACCCTTTATAACGCTCCTAACGCTCGTTTTACAACTGATGTGGTATACACCAACAAACCGCCAGCGGGGGCTTATAGAGGATATGGCGCCATGCAATGCGAATTTGCCATTGAAGTTATCATGGAGGAGATCGCTGAAAAACTCGGAAAAGATGTTGTTGAATTCAAGCGCAAGAACTGGATCAAGAAAGGGGAGGAGATGCACCTTGCTGAAGCGTTGGGAGAAGGCCGTAAGGGCTGCGCTCAGACGCTAGATAGCAGCGGCTTGCTCCGAGCTATTGATATTGGCCTGGAAGCTACTGATTTTTATCGCAAGCGGGAGGAATACAAAACTCAAACGGGCCGCATTCGGCGTGGAATTGGCATAGCAGGCGTCATGCACGGGAGTGGCATTGCCGGGCTAGACATGGCCGCCGCTACGCTGAAAATGAACGATGACGGCTCTTTCAACTTGCTGATGGGCGCTACTGATTTGGGCACTGGGTCTGACACAATCTTGGCTCAAATGGCCGCTGAAGTGTTGGCAATCCCCGTGAACGACTTGATAGTTTATTCCTCAGATACAGACTTCACGCCTTTCGATAAGGGCGCTTACGCTAGCAGTACCACTTATGTTAGCGGCGGTGCGGTTCGAAAAGTAGCCCTGAAAATCAAACGCCAAATCCAAGAACACGCTGCCGACATGCTTGAAATTGAAGACCCGGCTAGCCTAGTTTTGCGAGACCGGAAAGTCCATGCCCCCGATGGCCGTTCGCTTACCTTTGAAGAAATAGCGCTGAGTAGTTTACACCAACTCAATCAGCACCAAATTATGGCCACGGCTTCTCACATAAGCCACAAAAGCCCGCCTCCAACCGCTGCTCAATTTGCAGAAGTTCTTGTTGATACTGAAACTGGTCAAATAACTGTGGAACGTTTGTTGATGATTGTCGATTGCGGACGTGTAATTAACCCCCTAACCGCCGCCGGGCAAGTGGAAGGAGGAATGGCCCAAGCGTTAGGCTTCACCCTCAGCGAAGACCTGGTCTTTGACGAAAGCGGAAAAATGGTTAACGCCAGATTTGGAACGTATCACATCCCCCAAGCCAATGAGATGCCAATCATGGACGTTATCTTCGTACAGACAGACGAACCGAGCGGCCCATTTGGTGCCAAATCAATTTCCGAGATTGCGGTTGATGGTGTTGCTCCCTCTGTGGTTAGCGCGGTACACAACGCTGCTGGCGTATGGGTTCGCCACTTGCCTCTGTACCCTGAACGTGTTTGGCGCCGACTGAACGAGAGCGAGGAGTAAGCTATTTGCGGATAATTAGTTGTTGATAGACATAACAAAAAATTAAAAGTGCGGTGCACTTCAAAAGCGCGGCGGGGAGCACTCAAAGGTTGTTGGTAAAATGTCACTTCGTCAGGGTAAATTGTAGCGGCATTAAAGGATTAACCAACAACTTTTTAGCACTCCCGCGCGGCGCACTTTTTTTTCATGCTTGAGTAGTGTGATAAAATGGGATAAGGTAACGCTTTTGAGGTTCATACATTTGTGGATCTGACTTTTACACTAGAACATCATTGAGGAGATAGATTATGGAAGAAAATACAAAGCAAGAAAAAGTTAGTATTGTTGTTATGAGTGGTGATATGGATAAAATTATGGGGGCTTTTATTATTGCTCTCGGGGCTACTGCATACGATATGGAAGTAGTCATGTTTTTCACTTTTTGGGGGCTAAAAGCTATTCAAAAGGGTAATTTAACGGGAAAAGATTTCTTCGGGCGAATGTTGGGACTCGTAAATAGAGGCGGCATTGAGCGTCTTAACCCATCTAAGCTCAGCTTTTGGGGTATGGGACGTTGGATGTTCAAGAAGATAATGAAAAAGCATAATGTTATTCCTTTATCGGAACTGTTAAAACAAGCTCAGGAATTAGGAATAAAATTAATAGCTTGTGAAATGAGTATGGATGTTATGGGAATTGCTCCTGAGGACTTGATTGACGGAGTGGTGATAGACGGGGTAGGCACTTATATAGCCGATGCATCTGAGTCGGAAATCTCATTATTTATTTAGGTGTTGTGGCTCTTTCGGAATTCACGGGGTAGATGTCATTGCGCACCTCCTGCCAATGACACGGAGGTGCGGCAATATCCCCCAGATAGCAGGGGAGGCTGCCACGTCACAAAAGGCGTTCCTCGCAGCGACATAGTTGGGTTACTTTGTTGAGTGCAACCCCGTTATTTCCTGAAGAACCGATGTTGTTTATGTGATTTGCTCGCTCAGCTACAACAAAAGGAAGTGAGAAGATGGTAGGCCTTGCAAGACTTGAAACTTTTTTGAATGCGGCAGAACAACTCAGTTTTTCTGAAGCTGCTCGCCGGATGCATTTATCACAGCCTACGGTAAGCCATCATATTAAGATGTTGGAACAAGAGCTTGGGGTAAAGCTTTTCGAAAGAATGGGGTCAGGGCTTATGCTAACTGAAGGAGGGCGGTTGCTCATGCCCTTGGCCCAAAAAGTTGTACGAGATTCAATTGAACTAGAAGAGATGATGGATGCGTTAAAGGAAGGAATTGCAGGGAGTTTGCGGATAGCCTGTAGCACTACGGCAGGGAAATATATCTTGCCACAGATGGCAGCCCGTTTTTCCCAACGTTACCAAGGCGTGCAAGTGACTGTCCTGCGGTGCGCTCCTGTAAAGGTTATTTCAAATATGTTGGATGCCGAGGCTAACTTGGGAGTGGTAAGTTATGAAGTGTACGATGAGGATATTGAGTTGCAGGAATTTTTTGAAGATTCCATATCCATGATTGTGCCAAAATATCACCCCTTTGCTTCACGCCGCAAAGTAGTACCTGAAGACATTATTGGTGAACCTATTATTATGCGGGAAGCTATTTCTGGTACTCGGCGGGTAGTTTTATCTGAACTGGCTAAACATGACATCAGCTTTGAAGACCTTAATGTATTCATGCAATTGGAAAATGCAGAGGCCATTGTGCAAACTGTGGCAGCTGGATACGGAATTTCCTTTGTTTCTAAATTAGCGGCTGCTTGCCAGCTTGAACAAGGAAGTGTTGTTGAGGTTGATGTTAATGGCATCAACTTGCGGCGAAAGATTTATATGCTTCGCAAACGAGTTAAAGAACCTCATCGCCCTTTAGAAGCTTTCTGGAGTTTTGTACACGATCCTTCTAACAAGGATTTATTGCAGTTAAGCAAAAGGAATTTAGCTGTTGAGTAGGGCGAACGGATAAAAAAATACGGCTCAATGGGAAATAGTGGGGTAGATGTCATTGCGAACCTCCGTTTTCGCTGTGCGTGCCGTTGGCAGGAGGTGTGGCAATCCCTTAGATAGTCGGGGAGACTGCCACGTCACAAAAGACGTTCCTCGCAGTGACATAGCTGGGTCACTTCGTTAAGTGCAACCCCGTTATTTCCTGAAGAACC
>QMOK01000125.1 GCA_003648195.1 Chloroflexota bacterium
CTAATCTTAGCTCCGCTAAGACACGTTCTCTCAGAGTGACACATCAACGCTTTTTTATTGGGGGGAGTGAACGGTTACACTTCAAAAAACCTGCTCAAGGGCGTTCAAATGCGTTTGCCCTGCGAGGGCTTGCCCCTACTCTACCAATATACCGCCCTCCATGTTATCATTTATCTATTATATTATGATACTAAAAGCAATCCCTCGTGAGCGACTTCATTATATACTTATTATCATTATCCTAGTTACTTTACCCTGCTATTGCCTGGGATTTGTTGTTCAGCGCATAGGGAATCGGGCTAAGGAAACCCCCGCTGCTACCCTTGTGCCTACACTGATAATTGAATCTACCTCTACTCCGGCAAATATTCAACGTACCCCTTTCCCAACCTTTACCCCTACCTATACGCCTAGCGTTACCCTCACTCCCAGCGGGACACCGCTTCCCACGGATACACCCACCCAAACACTGACCCCCACCGCTACCGAGACAGGAACAGCTACAGCAACGGCCACCGAAACTGCAACATCAACCGCGACTTTAACCCTCACTCCCACCGAGACGCCAACTCCCACCGCTACCGCGACTAACACGTCCATCCCGCCAACCGAAACAGCCACTGAAACAGCTACTGAAACATCCACCCCCAGCGACACCCCTACCGAGACATCCACTACACCTAGTCCCTGATACCTAATTCACGGAGACATTATGATCAAAACCCTTGAACTTCTAAAAGAACTAATTTCAGCCCCCGGACTTTCTGGCTTTGAAGGCCCAGTGAGCCAAATAATTACCGAAGCCTGGGAGCCTATCACCGATGAACTGCAAACGAGCCGTGTGGGAAGTTTACACGGTTTGCAGCGCGGAACAGGTGCCGAACCCCGTCCCAAAATTTTATTGGCTACTCACATGGACGCCATTGGCCTGATGGTCGCCGGATACGCGGGAGATTGCCTGCGCATCACCTCTATTGGCGGCGTAGATCATCGCGTGCTGCCCGGCCAATTAGTCACCGTTCACGGGCGAGAGGCGTTACCCGGCGTTGTCGCTCAACCCCCCGCCAATCTGCTCCCTGTAGAGGACGCTAAAGCCCCGGTTATTTTGAATCATCTTCTAGTGGATGTTGGCCTAACCGCCGAGGAACTTCGCCAAAAGGTACGCCTGGGAGACGTGATCTCCTTTGCCCAAGAGCCGCTAGAAATGGGCAAAAACATTCTGGCGGGGCACTCCCTAGATAACCGCGCTTCTGTTGTCGCCCTCAGCTTGGCATTGGAGGATTTGCAAACCCGCTCCCACGCTTGGGATGTGTGGGCCGTGGCCACTGTTCAAGAAGAGGAAACCATGGCTGGGGCCAAGACATCCACTTTTGGATTGCGCCCCGACATAGCGGTAGCTATTGATGTCACCTTTGCAGAAGGTCCCGGCGCGCCCAAGCACCAGGCTTTTCCGTTGGGGAAGGGCATTACGCTGGGATGGGGTTCAACCGTCCACCCCGCGCTCTACGCCAAATTCAAAGAAATCGCCCAGGAGTTGGAAATCCCCTTTGCTATGGAACCTCTCCCCGGACGTTCGGGCACAGACGCAGACGCTTTGCAAGTCTCTGCCATGGGCGTCCCGACAATGGTGCTCAGTATTCCTTTGCGCTACATGCACACACCGGTTGAGATGATAGGAATAAAAGACGTCAAGCGGATTGGGCGTTTGTTGGCGGAATTCATTGTCCGTTTGCCGTTAGACTTCATGGAAACTTTGGTTTGGGAGGACTAAGCTGACGATGTTAAAAATTGGTCAAGAGCAACTAGAATTATTAGAACGTTTAACGAATGCATGCGCGGTTTCGGGGGATGAGGGCGCGGTGCGGAAAATTGTTTTGGAGGAAGTTAAGCCCCACGCCGATAAGGTTAAAGTGGATGCCATGGGGAACGTGTTGGTCACTTGCCTGGGAGATGCCGCTAAAGGAGGCGGGGAACGCCTAAAAGTGATGGTGGCCGCGCACATGGACGAGGTGGGGTTTATGATCATCTCGGACGAAAAAGAGGGACTTTATCGTTTTTCTTGCGTGGGAGGGCTTGATCCCCGGCAATTGGTGGGGAAGTCCCTGTGGGTAGGTAAAAAGCGCGTTCCCGGTGTAATTGGCGCGAAACCAATCCATCTCACGAAGCGAGAAGAAAGAAAAAGAGCCGTTTCTTTGGATAGCATGCGCATTGACGTAGGCCCAGAGAATGGCTCTAAGGTCAAAGTGGGCGATATGGCTACTTTTTCGACCAAATTTACCCGCCTGGGGAAGAGCATCCGCGCCAAAGCTCTGGATGACCGTTTTGGTGTAGCCACGCTAATAGAGCTGGTTAAGCACGCACCCAAAAATATAGATTTACTGGCCGCTTTCACTGTGCAGGAGGAAGTCGGCCTGCGAGGGGCGGGGGTGGCGGCTTATACGTTTGACCCCGACCTGGGGTTTGCGCTGGACTGCACCCCCGCGCGTGATTTTCTCCCCTGGGACGATGAAGACGAGAACGCGAGTTATAATACTCGCCTGGGAGATGGGCCGGCCATTTACACAGCTGACTCAAGCACTTTATCAAATCCGCGCCTTATTAAGTACCTTGTCTCCACTGCTGAAGAATTGGGAATTCCCTATCAACTCCGCCAACCCGGGGGAGGTGGAACAGATGCTGGAGCCATCCACCGCCAGCGCATGGGCATTCCCAGCGTGACCGTCTCCGTTCCCGCCCGCTATTTGCACACCGCGGCGTTAATCTCCCGTGTGGCCGATTGGGAGGCAACGTTGGCATTGATGCACGAGGCGTTGGGGAGGCTGGGGGCTGGGGATGAGGTACTGGGTATCAGGGACTAGGAACTATTACACTACCAAACTAAGAACTACCAAACCACTCTTTGGAGTAAAAACATGAAAACACTTATTAAAAAATTAGCTCAAATACCTGGCCCATCTGGGTACGAAAATGAAATCCGCGCTGCCGTGCGCGCCGAAGTGGAACCTTACGCCGATGAGATCATAGTGGACGCTTTGGGAAATTTGATTGTCCGCAAAGGCAAAAAAGGTCCCGATGGGCTGAAAATTATGCTCTCAGCTCACATGGATGAGATTGGCGTGATGGCTACTCATGTTGATAAAAATGGCTTTATCCGCTTTACTAAATTAGGCGGGGTTTATCCCGCTTATTGTGTAAGTGGGCACGTCCGTTTTATGAATGGCACACAGGGCGTCATTAACGTTGAGAGAACCAGAGGAAACCAAAAACTCCCTACTTTAGATAAATTGTATATTGATGTAGGAGCGACATGCCCCGAAGATTGCCCAGTGGGCGTGGGCGATGCGGCGGTATTTGAACGTGAATACATGGAGCTTGGAAACAGGATTGTTACCAAAGCCCTGGATGACCGCATTGGCGTGGTAGTTTTAGTAGAGGCTTTACGCCAGATGAGCGAAAAAAACATCACCTCTCCCCACGAGGTATATTTTGTCTTTAGCGCTCAAGAAGAAGTTGGCACTCGAGGGGCGGGGACATCTGCTTATCGCATTGATCCCGATGTGGGTCTTTCAATAGATGTCACCGGTACGGGCGACACCCCCAAAGGCTCGAAAATGGAAGTGCGCTTGGGTGACGGCCCGGCGGTCAAAGTTCGCGATAGTGGCATGTTGGCCGATCCCCGCGTGGTGGAGTGGATGACTTCCACGGCGGAAAAGCATGAAATCCCCTACCAGCGTGAGATATTACTGGGCGGCAGCACCGATGCCAGAGCCATCCAGATTACCCGTGCCGGCGTTCCGGCGGGATGTTTGTCGATACCTAGCCGGTATATTCACAGCCCTTCAGAGATGGTTGACTTTGGGGACGTTCAACATTCTATTCAGCTTATGGTGGCATTGCTTTCAGAGCCGGTTGCGCAGTTGTAGCGTGATTAGTGAAACGTAACGAGCAAAGAGGTGATCGCATGGGTATGCAAAATATAGATAGAGATAGACATGCATTTCACGTCTCACGTTTTATATTTTACGTTTTACTCGCTATTATTTTTACTGGTTGCAGTGCCATTCCCCGCCTTTGGGAGAATGGCAGCGATGTGCCCGCGCCAGAAATCCAGCCAACAGCTACGCTGCAAGTTATTGAAGCGACCGCTACGCCAAGTTCTTCCGCGCCTAAAATTATTACGCTTAAGGTTTGGGTTCCACCACAATTTGAGCCTGGAAACGAAACTCTGGCGGGAGAAATTCTTCAAGCGCGTTTAGATGAGTTCGCCGCCCGCAGGCCGCAAGTTGAGGTAGCGGTGCGGGTGAAGGCTTTGTCTGGCACGGGGGGGGTACTGGAATCCTTGCGTGCCTCGCGAGACGCTGCTTCCCTAGCGTTACCCGATTTGATAATCTTACCCCGCCCTCTCTTGGAAGACGCAGCAGATGAGGGCTTGATCTATCCCCTGGACGAGTTGACAAACGCCATGGCGGACGAAAATTGGTATGAGTACGCTCAACAACTTTCGCGATATAACGAACAAATAATGGGCTTGCCCTTTGCGGGGGATGTGCTTTTAACGGCTTACCGCCCTAGTGTAGTAGAAGATCCGCCGGTAAATTGGGAAACAGTTCTTTCTACAAAGGAAGTGTTAGTTTTCCCAGCTTCTGATGAGGAAGCTCTGGCAACCTTTGCCCTTTACGGCAGCGTGGGTGGGGCGTTTGTGCAGGAAGAAGGCGAATTGCTCTTCGACGAGGGCGCTTTCATAGAGGTGCTTAGTTTTTTCCAGCAGGGATGGGAAGCTGGAGTAATGCCCTATTGGATAACGCAATTTGAAACTGAGTCCCAAGCCTGGACATCGTATCAGGAAAAACAATCCCAGTTAGCTTTCGTGTGGTTTTCGAGGTATTTAAGTTCCCCCGTTAGTGATACAGCCTTTACCTCTCTTCCCACTCAGGAAGGGAAGGCTTTCTCGATAGCTAATGGTTGGGTTTGGAGTTTGGTGAGTTCTGAACCGGAGCGTCAGGAGTTGAGCGTTGAGTTGGCGGAATTCCTGACGGCGAATGATTTTGTGGCGGAGTGGACATCCCAAGCGGGGTACGTGCCTCCCCGCCCCAGCGCTTTGGAAATATGGGCAGGAAACGAATCATGGGGAGTGTTGGAACAAGTTTTACAAAGCGCTCAAATTATTCCATCGCAGAGCGTGTTAGATAAATTGGGTCCATTAGTGCGTGATGCTGTTGTTTCTGTTTTGAAAGATCAAGTTACTCCAGAAGAAGCTATTCTAACTATCACTGGAGGAGATGAAGCACAGTAAATAGTGGAACACTTGGTTACCGGCGTTCTTAGTAACCTCTATTCAGAACAATTTAGTAAAATGGTATTTGTTCCCACTTCTCAAACCTAGGGGAGCATGTTATAATCGGCGACTGCATGTTTAAACAATTAACTGAAAAAGTAAGGATTATTAACAATGAGTGATTTATTAAAAGCTTTTGATGTTCCGAACAATCCAAATATCCCCGAACTATGGGCAGGAGATGCGGTAAGTGTCCATGTGCGGTTAAAAGAAGGCAAGAATCAACGTATCCAGGTTTATAAGGGTACTGTGATTCGCGTTCATAGAGGCGGAAATAATGCTACGTTCACGGTGCGCCGCATCGCGAGCAATGGTATTGGAGTTGAACGTACTTTTTTGGCACACTCTCCTTTGGTAGAAAAAGTGGAGGTTCATAAAAGTTCCTATGTTCGCCGTTCACGGTTATACTATTTACGAGAGCGAAGTGGAAAGAGCGCCCGCCTCAAACAAAAGTTCGCTAAATAGTTATTCCGTTTGATACTAATATAGAAGAACGCGGCGTTGATTTAGCCGCGCTCTTTTTGTTTAATGTGCTTCGTAGGGAAACACGTAATTATTCATCTCCTCCGCCACGAGCAGGGAGACTCTTCGGTCACACAAAACGTTCCGACTCATGTATGAAAAATGTGCAAAACGACATGAATGTCGTCCTACAAAACCGTAACGCGATATTTATATCGCCTTTTGTTGTACACATTCAACAGATGAGCCAACGTTCCTTCAGAGTGACATATCCAACCTTTTTGGCTTGAGGGGAGTGAACGGTTACAGAAAAAGGTAGATTTCAAGCTGGTTGGCTGAAAAACTTTGGTATTTGAAACTTGTCAGACAACAAGCTCTGGGACACAGGTAAATACGGAAAACCCAGTTTTTAGTTCCCTACGGTAATAAAATCTTTGAGCTTCTCGAAAGTCGCCGGGCCAATCCCTGAAACCTTTTGAATATCTTCAATAATTTGAAAAGCGTTCTCTTGACGATATTCAATGATCTTTTGGGCCGTAACCGGCCCAATACCTGGGAGAGTTTCTAATTCGGCTTGGGTAGCGGTATTAATGTTGATTGGATAAGAGACTGTGGAAGTGGAAGTTTGCTTTTCTCCATTTTCTTCTGTTTCTTCCTCTTCAACTTCATAGCCGGGGATACTTCTATCGCTGTATACAACAATCGCATTAATTTTTAGGGGGATATTTACCTGCATGCCGTCTTCTAAGATGGCAGCCATATTTACCGCGTTTATGTCGGCATTTGCTGTTGTTCCCCCTGCTTTTTTGATTACATCTTCTACGCGGCTATTGACTGGTAAATTATATACGCCTGGTTCGGCAACAGCGCCTGTGATATGAACAGCTATAGGCACGGTCGTGGGCGCGGGGCGCAAAATGATAGCTGCTCCTTGCGGAGGTCTACAAATAAGCAAAATTACCCCCGCGCTTAATAAGCCTATAAAAATCCCGCCGATAAGCATCCACCACGTCTTTTGAAAAAAAGATGGTTCTTCAGATGAGTTTTGTTCTAACTCTTCTTGTTCCATAGTATTGCCCCTTACTCAAGTTGAAAATCATAATCATTATTGTAGCATTATTTTTATCAACATGCACAAATGGGTTACTCTTGGGTGTGCTGGTTGTCAAACTTGTCCGCCGATTGAGGGATACTTTTCCCGTTTTCCAGCTCGTCTTTGGCATGCGCCTGGTGTTCCATTTCCATAATGGCTTTGGCGATAACTTCAATGGCTACTTTTTGTTTTCGGTACAGATTCGCTTCGGACATCGCCAATCGTTTGGCGACATCCCGCACCTTGCGCCCCCGCAGGAATTTTAATTCCAAGATATTATACAAAACCCACTCAAGCGTAAATCTTCGCTGGCCTTCTGGCCGAATTTGTTCAATCGCTTCTTGCAAAATGGAACGGACGGCTTTCGCCGAAATTCCATCATGTTCATCTAATGCTTGTTGTGCAACCCTCAATTGCAAAAGGGGGCTTTCAGATAGTTTTGGGCCGCCCCAATAATCAGATAGAGCATCTTTGACCCACCCTGCTAATTCACCTTCATCAAAATTTATGTCGTTATTTTGCTTGACAAGAGCATTGGCGTTATCGTACCGGGTAGCCGCTCTGAGGAGTTGTAGCTGTTTCATTCGCTGGGTAATTTTTTCTAAGGAAGTAAATATCTCTTGCTGCATATAGCGGTCTTCCATCGCTTGGGTAATTCGCTGTATTAAAAGGGACAAGGATTTTTGTTGTTCTAGTAATAATTCGGGTACGGGTTGTTCCACCCCCAAAACGCCAAGGAGAACTTCAGGGTTATCGCTTTTAAACAAGGGGACAAGCCAATACTCTCCCCAGGTGAATATATGGCGTTCTTGTAATTGTCCTTCTTGCTGGTCAACAACTTGAAGCAATTTTTCAGAAAGTTCATCTTCCTGGAAGCCTTTGAGTGATCGCATGGTAACTAAAAAATCTAGTTCCTGGAAATTCACAGAGGCCAAAAAAGCGTCTTTAGCTTGCAAACAATCACAGACTGCTGCGAGCAACGCTTCTAACAATTGACGTAAATCCTCTCTGGTTAGCAGACGTTCTTCTAATGTCTGAACGAGCCTTAATTTTTCTTGGTATCCGCCAAGAAGCAACCGTTCCCAAACTGGAGCGAG
>QMOK01000126.1 GCA_003648195.1 Chloroflexota bacterium
CTAGAAAATATTAGAGCCAGGAATACGGCCAGATGCGCTTGGAATTTGCGTTCCCTTAATTGGCGAATGGTCTTCTTCATCTCAGAGCCATACTCCTATGATGGCTAAAAGGCTAATTAGCAGGATCAATATCCCAATATAGGCTAATAATTTCCGCATGATTTCCCCTTCGCGGCCAGCCATTCCGCCAGTGCTAGCACCAACGACCACTTTTGTAGGCGCAATCACAGACCCCAAAGCAGCCCCGGAAGTTTGAGCGGCCAAAATAATAGCCACGGGGAAGCCGAGTAGTTCAGCGGTACGCATCTGAAGAGCGGCAAAAACCACATTGGAGTTAGTGTTGCTCCCGGTCATAAATGCCCCTAACGCACCCATCCATGGGGAAAGGGCAGGGAAGACACACCCCATCGCGCTAGACAACCCCTCGGCTAAAGCATCAGTCATCCCCGCGTGCTGCATGAGAACGGCCATAGATACCATGGACACAATCCCCACGCTAGAGGAGATGACCCGCTTCAATGTCCCGTTCGCTATGCGGCGGAAAGCTCCAGGTTTGTACCATCCCGCGCGGCGGTAAATTAGGTAAGCGGCTAAGGCGGATGTGAACAAAATTGTGCCAGCGTGCCGGAGAATGGGAATTTTGCGGCCAGGGCCAGGCGGGGTGCTGTATCCCAATGTTGTTTCTAGGGATGGGAAGTTGAGCGTGAAACTAAAGTTGCTCAGAGCATCGTGAACGCTGGGGATGAGTTGCACGCCCAGAGTGAGAATCACCAAAACGCCATAGCCCGAAAGGGCAATGAGCAAAGAACGCCAATCTACGCGGCCATTTTCTTCTGTGTTGCCGCGATGCCACCGCGCTAAGGGGAATCCAATCACTAAGCCTGTCAGACCTCCGATGAAACTGCTGATATTCCATAGCCCAGAGGTGGCGGCCAGGTATTGGGCTGTACTCATGGCCCCGCCTAAAATGAGGGCAGCCACGCCCAACCTGCGGACAGCCCCCCACCCCCCAGCAGCGTGTGCCACCACCAATCCGACCCCCAACCCCGCTAATCCCAGGAACAACGCCGAGGGGGAAGCTAATTCCTCCCAAGTATACCCAGTTGCGGCCATTAGGGCATTAAATGAGGAACCTAATGATCCAAAAGTGACCGCCCAGGAGTGTCCCACCGAAGGGATGACCACCGCCGAGAGAGGTGAAAATCCCAACCCCACCAAAAGAGGAGCAATGACCGCCACGGGGACGCCAAATCCTCCCACGCCTTGCAAAAATGAGGCGAAGGCCCAACCAATGATAAGAGCCTGCATGCCTTTATCGGCGGTGAGGTGCGGCAAAGATTGGCCGATGACGCGAATGGCTCCGGCTTCGTCCGCGACTCGGAAAAGCAGGAACGCGGTCCAAATGATTAATAAAACGTCTATGATGAGAAGGAGTGCTTTGGCATGCGCGTAGGCTAGCAGTTCTAGCCTGGCGCCAAAAAAAGTGCTGGCTATCACTAGAGCAATTAAGTAGCCAGCTGCCCCAGCCCGAGAAGCACCCCATCGCAAACCGACCATTAAAATTAGAATAACGGCGATGGGGGCAATGGCTAACCAGAACATTAAGTTTTCGCTTTATCCTATATTTTCTGATTCAACTAGCTCATCTAGTTCTTCTGGCTCTGCTGCTGTTTCTTCAACTTCATCGTCTAAAGCAATGGTGGTTTCCGCCGAGGTTTGCGCGTAAGCCCAAACGAAGAACGTGCCAATGGCTAAGGCGAACAAAAGGATAAGGCCGGCTTCTGGACCAAAGTTTCCCCCTGTCCAGAAAACGGGGCCGGTTGCTGTGTGAATAAGCAGGCTAGATGTGCGCATGCCGCTAACAGGAAAGCCAAACACGCAGCCTTCAAAGAAGTTCCAGCCAATGTGGAGGCCGATAGGCAGCCATAACCGGCGGGTGCTTGTATAAGCATAGGTTAAAAAGAGGGAAGAAACAATGAGGCCAATTAGGGAGACGATGGAGAAATTGGGATTTCCGAGATGGGCAGCAGCAAAGAGGAGCGAAGAAATACCTACCGCCCAATAGATGTTGAGACCATCTTCTAAGTTTTGAAGCCAGTAGCCACGGTAAAGCAATTCCTCTTGCCAGCCAACAATGAGGAAAATACCTAGCGATAAGAGAATACTCGGCGCTAGAAACTTCGCTGCTCCAAGATTCCAGGCAAAACCTTCAAATTTCAGCCAGCCAAAAGCCCATTCAATAAGGAAAATTATGCCCATCATCAGGGCTGTAATGCCAATGCCAACCGCAAGGTCAATCCAAGCTCTGTTATCCGACTTCAGCCCCAAACTGGCAAAGGAGCGCTGGTCTAAAAGTGTTCGCGCCACATATACCGAGCCAGTGACAGCAAAGAGCATGATAATTTCTGAAAACACAGAAGCATAAGCCTCTAAAGAGGGTATATTTCCGATTAGGTAGTAGCCAACAATGTATTGAAAGCCTTTGAGCAAGGTGATAAAAAGCAACGCCTGAATCACCAATCGCCATCCAGCCCTGAGGCGCGGTTCTTGGGGAGACAAGAATATCTCTTCAAATAGCGGGCGTTTTGGTTGAGCAGGTTCTTCTTCGGCAAACTCTTCAACTTGGACAAGTTCTTCCTCTGGGGTTATTTCTTCTTGAGGTGTTTCGTTATTCATAAATGATCTCCTGTTGATGGGGGGAATTGGGGAAATGGTAGATTGGGAATTGGCAGATTGGGGATTGGTAAATTGGCAGGCTGGGGATTGGTAGATTGGGGAATGGTAAAGTGCGGTATTAATTTGCTAATAATGAGAAAATTGCTAAAGCAACAATGCTCCATTATAACGAAAGTTTTGAAAAACGATAGGCAATTTTTGGTTTTACACGTCTACAACGTGCAAAAAATGGCTGATGACCTGAAATACGCTCTCTGGAGCTTCAAGGGGAGCCAAATGTCCCGTTTTGGGGATGGTGCGCAGCTCGGCACGCGGCAAACGCGCCAACAACCTTTGCGCTACTTGTCCGCCAAAGGCATCTGTCTCCGCTCCTCGGATGAGTAAAACGGGAAGTTTCAACTTCGGCGCAAAACGCCAAATCTGATGGTCGTACAAACCTGCCGTAGCGTAAATTCGCGCCTCCCATGCAGGCGGATAAGCCAGCGTCACCCCGCCACGAGCGTCATCCCGCGCCAAAGCATTCACGTATTCGCGCAAACCACGGTCAGAAATGCGGCGAAAAACCGCCTTGCTCCGATAATTTTCATACATCGCTTCCTTGTTCAAAAAGTGCCGCCTCCGCTTGAGCGCACCCCTGATAAGCGGGTGAACGTGATAACTCAACCCTAGCATGGTCACTATTTTCCACAAAATATTTATTCGCGGGAGGAATAGAATCGGCTCGATGAGTACCAAAGCGCGGAATAACTCTGGATGGCGCAGTGCCGCCAAAAGCGTAGCTGTAGCTCCCACTGAGTGCCCCACTCCCAGCACCTTGCTTCCCCCAGGCGAAGGCCAGGTAATTTGATCCTCGCCTTGGTTTAAAAAGCTCAACAAATCGTCCCCAAAAACCCTCCAATCCGAGACTGTTTGAGGAGCGTCTTCAGACCATAACGGGCGCAGCCAAGGGGCTATCACCTGATATTTAGGAGTAAATTGTTTTAGAAAAATGCTATAGGAACAAGGAGGATAACCATTGGCATGAGAAAAATGCAGCAGTTTCCCCTCTTCGCCAAAGACAGTACACGGTATAGTCATTTTTCATTTTTTTGGAGCAATTTGCGAAGAAGGCTAAAGCGCACACTCGGAGATTTTTCTTCCTTAGTGAGCTGATAAGCCACAAAACCTAGCGCCAATAACACAAGCCCAGCGAAAAAAAACCTAAAATAGAAGACATTTTTTGTTGGGGCAGCAAAAAATACAATTAACAACAACACCCCCATCAAAAGAAAAAATGTTCCGAGTTTTCTAATCATAATATTATTATTCTAGCCATTCTAGAAACGCGAATGTACGCGGAGTAAATATTTCGGCTCATCTGGTGAATGTGTGCAAGAAAAGGCGGTATAAATATCGCGTTACGCTCTAGTGCTTTGTTAAATGTGAATTGATGGTTTGCAGCGGCGAACGAGAGTTCGCGTGTCCCCTAAAACGGGCACTTTCGTGCCCTACTACGAACACATCATACTATCCTTGACACAACAGTAGTAGTGCGACATTCATGTCGCTTTGCACATTGTTTGAACATAAGCCAACATTTTTAATTCGCCATCTTTTTGCGTTATAGAAATTCTCCCAATTTCTTAGACATAGCGGGGTTGCGAAGTTTGCGTAAAGCTTTCGCCTCAATTTGCCGGATGCGCTCACGGGTAACATCAAAATATACTCCAACTTCTTCTAAGGTGTGAATCCTACCATCACGCAAACCAAAGCGTAACTCTAAAACCTGACGCTCACGAGGCGGCAAATCGTTCAATGTTTTTTGTAATTGCGCCCGCATCATCTCTTGTACTGTCTCTTCAAGCGGCTCTAACGCTTCCTTATCTTCAATAAAATCTTTCAGGCTATTATCTTCTTCACCGTTCAACGGATGATCAAGCGACATAGGGTCTTCGGCGGCCCGCAAATAACTAGCCGCCTTGTTAGCAGCTTCCCGCCAGCGAAGATGCACTCCCGCTGGGAGGGTCGTACCTTCCCGCCGATGTCTGCGGATAATCTTCTTATCTTCAGGGTCAAGGTAATCTGTCTCTAAGACAATATCTTCGGGCATAGGTTCGTATTCCAATTCTTGCACTAAGTGGCGGCGTATGCGAAGCAAAAGAGTCACCGTCTCAAAGACGTGCACAGGGATACGAATTGTACGCGCTTGGTCAGCAATAGAGCGGCTGACCGATTGCCTAATCCACCACGTAGCATAAGTGCTAAACTTATACCCACGCATGGGATCAAATTTAGCCACCGCACGCAATAGACCTAAATTTCCTTCTTGAATAAGGTCTAAAAATGAATTTCCGCGCCCAATGTACCGCTTGGCTACGCTAACCACCAACCGCAAATTGGCGCGAATAATAGCACTATACCCTTCATAATACCGGCTCCATACATCATCAATCTCTAATTGAAGTGCTGCCTCTCCGGGCAAACATTTCATGAACTCTTCTTGGGGGGGGAAATTCCCATCTGTATCAACAATATATTCCTTTATCCATCCGCTAACCTCTTCTGGGAATATATAAAAAGCAATAGCAATGGTAAAAACATTCCGCGCCACAACGCCCCAATCATTATCCCCGCCCCATAGACCATTATTCAAATAATCACGAATATACGAAGGCGATTCTAAATCCCAGGTTTTTCGCAAACCAAGGCTTTCTTCAATTATAGCTATCAAATCAGGACAATCCAGTTCCAAACGTGCCACATCTTCTTGAATGCGCTCCCAAGCGACTACTACCTCATCGTATACGGCACAAAAAAGATTTTTCAAAGATTGTTCGCCATTGCGCATCAAGGGGTGCTCGCGCCTAATAGCGTCCAATCGGCGAGTAGACAGCAAACGTATTCCTAACCAAAACTCTTGATTCACTTTTAAGAGGTCAATGGTACCAATATCATTCAAGTACATTTGCACAGGGTCGTCTCTTACAGCTGCCGCACTGTTTGCAGTTTCTAAGTCTTTAGGGAGTGAATCTTCGGTCATATTGGTTGCTCCTCCTCAGAAAATCCTCTTTGAAATTTTATCGACTTGGCCACATTGTACGTGCCTATGAGCTAGTGTGCATAGCAATCCAATTTAAAGGCGGGGCTATACCGGTTCAATATCTGTTCAAAACTTACCGCATTTCCAAAGCCGCTGTTCGGCTTGTATACCGCTTCATCGCTTTATCTATTTTTTGCAAATCAGCTAAGTTTTTAATAATTATCGTCTGATACTCAGTCGCTTTATAATCTCCATTTTCCTGCTCAGACTCTAACATATAACGCAAATGAGAATTGTTGCTCAATACGTGCCTGCGCCGCAAACTCAACAAAGCCCGCAGCACATCTTCTAACACTTTATCGACCACCGCGTCCAATTCTGTGGTGTGAGTCAACAACTCATCCACTAAATCCATAAAAATCATGGGAAGGTTGTTCAAAACATAGCTAATTGGTTCTGTCTCGTTCTGGTCTAATGCCTCACGAGCCAATTTCACCAAAACCTGATAGTCGGCATTATAAAAGTCTTTCTCAGTGAGCCTCGCCAAACCATCTACCCCTAGTTGGCGGTCAATTTGATATAACAATTCCGGATGGCGAAGCAAAATTCCCACGCAGTGCGCCTCATAAATATCTCCACTTCTTTTGGAAGAATGTGGATGCGCGGTCTGCTCTTCAGGCGGCAGAGAGGATGGGCGTGGCGCCCCCTTTCGGCGTGGTCTGGACGCACGGGGGGGGCGAAAACTGAACAAGGTGCGTTCGTCCACCTCAAGCGTGCGTGCCAGTCGCTGCAAATATGTGTCGCGTTCAATGGCGTTAGGAATATCATTGATAAGAGGTAAAACTTGTGAGGCAATTTCGGTCTTCGTCTTGGGGTCTTCTAGATTACGCCCCTCGGTCAACACCTCCATGACGTGCACAACGACTGGGCGCGCGTTCGCCAAAATTTGGCGCAGTTCCTCCGGGTTATGGTTCACCACGTCATCGGGGTCCATGCCTGGGGGGAGCGTTGCCACCCTCAAATCGGCGCGGATGCGGGCTTCCCGGCGCAACAATCCCCGCGCGTCAAAGACTAGGTCAGTGGTTTTATCGAGAGCTTCGCGAGCAACTTGCAAACCTCGCAAGGCGGCCTTAGCGCCGGCGGCATCTGAATCCATGGCTAGGATAATGCGTTTTGTATATCGCTGGAGCCTTTGTAAATGGTCATCGGTTAGAGCGGTTCCCATAGTGGCTACTACGTTGGTAAATCCATGCTGATGAGGGGCAATCACGCCCATGTAGCCTTCGACAATAACCACTTGGTCTTCAGCGCGGATGGCTTTCCTGGCCTTGTCCAATCCATAGAGGATTGAACTTTTATCGAACAAAGCCGTCTGCGGGGAGTTAAGATATTTGGGGACTCCGTCAGGTTCTAGCGTTCTCGCTCCAAAGCCAACCATGCGTTCTCTGTGGTCACGGATAGGTATCATCATCCGCTGGCGAAAACGGTCGTATATGCCCCCGCCGTCCCGCTCCGAGGCCAGCCCGGCCTCTAGTAATTCTTCTTCGGTATAGTTTTTAGATTTGAAATAAGTGGTGGCCGCATCCCAAGAATTTGGGGCGTATCCCAAGCCGAAGGCTTCAATGGTCTCATCGGTAAGTTTGCGTCCATAGAGATATTCTAAGGCTATTTTGCCGGGTTCTGTGTTGTATAGGTTATGACGGTAAAATGTGACCGCGTCTTCAAGCAATTTTCTGAGATGTTCGTGTTCTTCTTGTTCTTCTTCTTGCTGAGGGGTTAATGGTTTAAGTTGTACTCCAGTCCTCTCTGCCAAGCGGCGTAAGGCTTCTGGAAAATCCCAGCCGTTTTTCTTCATCACGAAGTTGAAAACATCCCCGCCTTCGTTACATTCCCCGAAACAATGCCAAGATTGAGAATCTGGAAAGACCACGAAAGATGGCGTTCGTGTATTGGCATGGAATGGGCAAAACCCGCTATAGGTTTTCCCCGACCGGCGCAACTCTACGCTCTCGGAAATTAGGTCTACAATATCAATGCGATCTTTAATCTCGTCTGTTACGCTCATAATATTTAAGAAAAACTGGGGATGTGAGAAAGTGAATAGCTATGATTATACCAGTTTTGAGATTATTTTCAGCGTATCCCCAATTTTGTGCAGGGCTGTTGAGTCGCTCAAGTTTGGCACATCTTAAATGCGCGTCCAAAATTCGCGCGCACGCCAGATAGC